>JAEPQQ010000033.1:332-36845 GCA_017640445.1 Bacteroidia bacterium
TAGACGGCGGACATAAGCGAGGAAATGTAGTGGTTACGATGTAGCACTAGTCCACAAGTCCCATTTGCACAGCGTATTTCACAAGACCGATGGAATTGCGGACACCCAGTTTACTCATCAGGTTTTTTCGATGCGATTCAACCGTATGTGGGCTTATGAAAAGTTGTTCTCCGATCTCAGCAGTTGTAAACTCATTTGCGATCAATTTGAGGACATCCTGCTCACGTTGCGTGAGTTGTACATGTCCATGTTCTCGTTCCACATTCTTTCTCTGTTGCAGGCCTTCCATAATGCGTTTGGTAACCGTTTCGCTATAAAACGACTGGCCTCCGTGTACCGTTCTTATCGCCTTTTCCAGTTCCTCTCCCCCGGTATTTTTCAGCACGTAACCATGAGCACCAGTCTTCAGTAACTTCTCTATATGGTTCCGGGTGTCGTGCATGGTTAACATCAAAACTTTAACATGGGGATGTTTATCTACCAAGTGTTTAGTGGCTTCAACTCCATCCATTTGAGGCATGTTGATGTCTAACAAAACAACATCGGCTTCCGTTGATGACAGTACGTCAATAAGGTCTACACCATTGCTGGCTTCACCCACCACTTCGATGTCTTCCATCTTTGCGATCAGCATTTTTACGCCTTCAATGAAGAGTTGGTGGTCGTCTACAATTATTGTTCTAATCATAATAAGTCATTCAATGGAATTTCCAGTATTACCGTGGTTCCTCTTCCAATATAAGAATCTATATGTACCTGGCCCCCAACCTTCTGTGCTCGATTATGCACATTACTTAAACCAAGACCTCCAGATTTCATCTTTTCCTCAACATTAAAACCAACCCCGTCATCTTCTATGTGAAGGTTTACTTCATCATCGAGTCGGTTTATTTGAACCGATACGTTTGACGCCTTAGCATGTTTGATCGCATTATTGAGGACCTCCTGGACGATTCTGTAAATCTCTATTTCGGTCTTGAGTTGCAATGCGCTATCCATATTGTGGACCGCTAAGCTACATCTCAACTTTCCGGTTTGGTTAATGCTCTCACACAGTTCTTCCAAAGACGCGATCAGGCCGAAATTTGCCACCATACCTGCGCCCAAATTATGCGATATTCTCCTTACTTCAACACAAGCATCGTCAAGCAGAACATTCGCCTTTTCGTATTGCATTTTGCTTTCTTCCTGGGCCCTGTCAATTTTATCGCCTAATGCACTAAACATGAGTTTTATGGTTGACAACATGCTTCCTAATCGATCGTGAAGATCATTTGATATCCTCATCCTTTCCTCTTCTTGTCCCTCCAGCATGGCGTTGTACGTTTTAATCTCTTGCTCATCAAGCAGCGAAGCAATTCTTTGTTGAGCCAATTCTTCTTTTTTTCTTGCAAGTTTGACCCTTTGAACGGAATAAAAACCCAATATGAACAAAGCCAACATCAAGGCAACACTAGCCATTAACAGGTATTTCCGTTGGACTGTCTTTATTTTGTTCTCCTGATCTAAAAAAGCAATTTGCTGCTCCTTCTTCTCCGTTTCGTATCGCGTTTGAACCTCCGAAATACTGTTTATCTTTTCTTTGTTCAACAAAGAGTCTTTAAGCTCTACCATTTGGCGTGTAAAACGAAGCGCCTGAGCGTCTTGATTTAAGGCTGTATAAGCATCGGAAAGCACTTCGAAGCATTCGTATTGCATTTGCAGGTCCCCGGAGCTTAAATAGAATGGTAAGGCCGAATCGATATGTTGCACGCACCGAGCATAATGGGTTGTATTGTAATGCAAAACACCCATGTTATAATGCAGTTCCGCCACCTCTCCAGGCATCCTTAGAAGTTGGTAATATTCCAATGCAGTTTGGTAAAAACTTAACGCCTTTGATTGGCGACCTAATTGGTCATAACATACGGCAATGTTATTGGTCATCATGGCCAGGTAAGTTGTAGTCCCGAAGCTTTTGAACAGTTCTGCGGCCAACACAAAATGCTGCAATGCATCTCGCGGCTGGCCAATATGAAGATAATAATTTCCCAATCCAGAATAACAAAACGCGGTTAAGGCATTGTCGTTCATCTGACTCGAAAGGTCGTAGGCCTGCTCAAAATACCTCTTTGCATCCTCTGTTTGGTTATACTCCAACAACGAATGAGCAATTCGCAAAAGGTAGTGGCCCATCATGTTCGAGTCGTTCGACTTCTCCGCAAACCGAATTCCCTCATAGAAATGAATCATGGTTGAATCGAGATTTCCCAGCTCATAATAAGTGGTCCCAAACAAAAAAGAGACACCCGCTAAGCCTTTCCAATCCTGCTCCTCTTTCCTTATATCCCAGGCATTCTCCAAAAAGGGAAGTGCACTGCGGTACTCCCCTTTAAGCTTTAAAACCGACGCCAAACGCACGCAAGCAGATGCAACTCCTTTGTTGTACGAGATTTGCTTTGAATCAGACAGTATTTGCGCAGCAAGCCGGTAACAAGAGTCCGAATCACGGTGTTGCAGAGATTTCGCCACTGCGATTCTTTCTTCTATTTCCTCAATCGATTGGCCTTTAACCTGATGGACACAAAGTAATGCCAACAGGCAGAGGTTTAGTATGTATTTCACTCTTTTGATAGGCTATACGTCTTCGTAGTAAAACGATTTAATCTGGTCAGGATCGAAGTTAATATTAGCTATTCTCCCGCCTACAATTTCGACCTTTGTGGTTTGATAGGTATTATCGGTAGGAAGCAAAGCTACCGACGCTCGGTTTGGTGGATTATCGCTGTCTCCATCAATGCTGTACGCAAGCGTAAACGTATTATTCACTATGGAGGTAAGCTCCAGCAGTCGCTTGTTATTTTTGTTTGTAAGAGAAATCACAAAAACAAAATAGAAGAACATATTTGAAGAGTCGGGTTGCTTCACCGTCGTCATAATTGCCCTTGGCCGTGGATCGTCTGGTTCAATGCATGAGACATCAACAAACTGTCTCCCTGGCTCCTTTTCATCAATAACGGGATCAGGAATCTGAACTTTTCCGGTTTTCTTCTCATCAGGATTATCCTTGTTATAAACCTCTACGCTCTGTGGCAAATAAACTCCTCCGTTCTCGTCTTTCTTTGGAAGAAAAATGGGAAGAGTGTACGTACGAATGGTAGATGGATCAATTGGAAGATCATACGGATACTGGAAGGAGTACTTAATCGTATCGTCATCCGTTGTAAACGGATCCAGTTCGAAACTAATCTCTCCAGCAGATTGTGGTAAATCAACTGCCGTTAGCACATAGTGGGCGTCATTAAAATCCTGCTCGTGGTTACCTTGTGCAAGGACGTGCATTGTTCCTACGCGAACCGGTGAAATATCAGCACCGGATGTTACAGTTTTACTTGATGTTGTCATAATTTAAAATTCTAATCGTGTTGTTTTAATTATGTGCTTTCCCAAAACTAATGGAATAAGCTTAGTCCACAATAGTGTGGACCAGGTTCAAAGGTTCGATGTACAACGTGTTACTCGTTATCCGTGCTCCATCCATACATACCAGCACAATGCGGTAAGTAGCTCCCAGGGTGTCCCGATCAAGGTCTTCGAACTGGTAACGGTTCGGACAATAAGTTGAACCACCAGCTCCCACCGTGTGAACGGTTTCGTATGTAATACCGTCGATCGACTTCTCAACCAAAAAATAGCTTGTGTTTACCTCTCTGGTTGACCTCCATTGAACCAAGGTTGCCTCCTCTTCATGCTCAACCGTCATGGCAATTTCGTTTGTCCGAAGGTCCAACGGTTGCGTAAAACCCAGTGTTGAACCAATCAGGATAAGGACCAATGTAAGTGTTCGTGTTTTCATGTCGATGTTCTTAAATTGTATACTTCAAAGGTGAATTGGAAACAGTCCAGTTTCTTCACCCAATTCCGTGAAACCTGAATATCCCTGAATTCAGGGATAGGCCTTCGAAGCAAGAATTTTGGTTTACTTTGTATAACCCTATGAGCAAACGAACCGCCTTCATCCTCCTTGTTTTAGCCGGACCTGTACTCGGTGCATTATATGGCCTGGTGCACGATCAAGTCACCTACACCATCTCTGAAGAATATTACACCAAATTCAAATTTGGTCAATTTAGAATCGATGAGACAAACCTGGTCGAAAACATTGGTTCACCCAAGACTCCAGAGTACCGTGCGCTTCAAAATGAACGTGTTCCGGTAGCCCTGGTGGGTGTTATCGCCACCTGGTGGGTTGGTTTGATTATTGGTTTATTTCTGGCGCTAACCGGCCTTACTCATCCAACTGGAAAACAAATGTGGCGAACAGGCATGCGGGGATTTGCCATTACATTGGTCACGGCATTGTTTATAGGACTTCTGGGCCTCTTGTTTGGTAAGTTATTCTTGCTCAGTAACTACCCCAACTGGTATTATCCCGACAATCTGATAGACCGCGACGCCTTTACACTTGTAGGTTCTATGCACAACTTCAGCTATCTTGGAGGCCTGGTAGGACTTATTCTGGCCATATGGTACTCGTTTCGGCAAAAAAGAAAACTCCAAGGTAAAATTCCTACTTTTGAGTAATGCCACTCCCTCATAAATCATCGCACAGGTTACATCATTTCGACCTCACCGGGTATAAAGCGCTTGTGATTACCACAAGCCAGGCGAGTCTAGACAAAGTTGATGGCAACACCGGCAAGGTGCTCAAAAAAGGCAAACAGACGGGAGTTTATGCTTCCGAGCTCACCGAGGCGTATTACGCCTTTGTAGATTCCAAAATGACGGTTGATGTAGCAAGCATCCAGGGAGGAAAGATCCCAATAGAAAAACTTTCGTTGCGGCCGTTTGTCCGAACCCGGGATGACGAGCGTTTTCTTAAAGACGAGGTACTTCAGCAGAAGGTGGATCAGTCACTACCCATTCAGGGGATAGACTTCACCCACTACGATATCGTTTTCCTATCTGGTGGTTGGGGCGCTGCTTACGATTTCGCCCAATCTCAGGTTCTTGCGGAAAAAATTGGTGGTTTTTATGCGAATAAGGGAGTAATTGGTGCAGTCTGTCACGGTCCCCTGGGACTAACTTCGGCCTTGAAGCCGGATGGAACTTCCCTGGTAGAAGGGGTTCAGGTAACCGGTGTAACCAATAAGCAAATTCGCCAACTGGGAGTTGGAGAGACTCCCAAACATCCCGAAACAGAATTGCGCAATTCTGGCGGTATTTACTCCAGTAAGTCGGGATTAATTGACATATTTCAAAACCACGTTGTGGTTGACCAAGCCCATCAAATTGTAACCGGGCAAAATCAGAAAGCAGCTGTTCAAACGGCAGAAGAAGCAATGCGTTTGCTGATAAAGAAAAAGAACCTGTATGAAACCAATACTTAATGTCGTTCAGGGCGACATCACAAAAATGACCACGGATGCAATCGTTAATGCGGCGAACTCATCCCTTTTGGGCGGAGGTGGTGTAGACGGAGCGATTCATCGGGCTGCCGGACCTGAGCTATTGGAAGAATGTAGGAAAATTCGGAACAGACAAGGTACCTGCAAGGTTGGAGAAGCGGTGATCACCGGCAGCGGGAGACTACCGTGTCAATACGTTATCCATACGGTTGGTCCGCACTGGAACGGGGGCACATCACACGAGGAAGAACGCTTAGCAAATTGTTATAAGAACTCAATGCTTCTAGCAGAAGAAAAGAAGCTCACCTCCATCGCTTTCCCAAACATCAGCACAGGTATTTACCGGTTCCCAAAGCAGCTCGCGGTTAACGTGGTATGGCATGTATTTAAGTCAATGAATACCGACCATGTTCGCAACGTCGATTTCGTATGTTTTGACGACGAAAATTTCCAACTGTACGCCAATTTACTTTCAATCAGGAAACAATGAGATTATCACATTTTCTTTTCGTACTGACTTGTCTACTGTTTGTGGAATGCACAAACGACAGAAACCGGGAAACCCGGAGCCAGAGTACAGTTGACCACCAGGACTCCATTGAAATATCACCGTCAACCGAAGCTGTTCCCGACGAGGATGATTTCATCATCGATTTTGGTGATGTTACCTTATACATAGACAGTTTTGAGGTTTGGGACCAAGGTTTCAAATTGACAAAAGACACGGCCATTATTTATCTTGAATTAGGGCAGGATATCGAAGGAAAAACCATTGGAATTAGCAACTCTCTATTTAAAGATGTTAAGCTGTACCAAAGCCACGAAAACAGTATATCGATATCCGGCGAGGGACCGCATTGCGATTTGGTAGATTGGAAACACTTTAACTCCAATTGGGAATCCATATCAATTAAAAACAACATGGCTACCGTCTATTCATATTCGGGCCAGGAACGTTCGGCATTTGTTGATGTTAGCATGGATGAAGTTAGAGATGCAGTTAGAGAACAATGTTCTGACGGATGGGCCAGTCTACTGGATTCGACAACGTCTATCAATGAATATCCGTGTAATGTGTTAACCAACAGAATCTACATCAGAGTGGTTCTAACCAATCCGGAAAACGACTTAAATCGTGAAAAGCTGGTGATTTTTGAAGTTCCTATGGGCTGTTAATCCGACTCGAGTGTCTTTATGAGTTGTTTGTAGATCACCCCTCGTTGCTTCAGATAGTCCCACACAAAATTGAAGCAGGTCTCATGCCTACCCACCAGTTCGGGTGGAAAAACACCTTTCTCTGCAAAAATTTGGTTTAAGATAAGATGGGCAGCAGCCGTTGCCGTGTAACCTGTAGTTCGTGCCATGGACGACGTTCTCGTCTCCAGATCAAATTCGTCATGGAGGTCGTATTGCACAAGTACGTTTTGACCGTGGCTATCTTTACCCTGAATAGAAACCCGCATTACCGTAAGTTCCTCCTCGTACTCGCCGAGTTTCCAGTCCTGAAACAGAATGGAACTGGTAAAGTCAATGGGGCGAATTAATTGCTCATTCACCCGGATCTCCTGTGTATCGAAAAAGCCGCTCTCCTGCAATACCCGAATGTACTCTACATGACCCGGATAACGCAGTGTCTTTTCCTTTCGATTGGGTATATGAGGCATTGTGTATAGTATAGAACGCAGGCCGTCAGAATTAAAGGCCTCCAGAGTACCAACCTTTTCAAAGTCCACCAGTTCCACATCGGTTAACGCGGGACGTGTAACCCATTTGCTGTTTTCAATAAATCGGGCAGGACGGGTATACTCCTCAATAACATCGACCGGAGAGAAGGGCGCTTTATACTGAAAAGGCCATTTTTTGGCTTTAGGCAATCCTCCAACCAAACATTCAAAGTGGGTCACTTCCATTCGTCCGTCGTGATAGCCGAGCATTAAGTTTCCCATTCCCGGGGCAACTCCGCAATCGACAATGGCCGTTACCCTATGTTCCTCTGCTAGACTTCTAAGTTCAAGTGCGTTTTCAGGAAAAAACGAAATATCTACCACGTCTTTTCCCAATGAGATTAATGCCTTTAAGGCCTGAAAACCGAGGTGTCCGGGAACTGCACAAATAACCAAATCACATCCCTCTACACAGTGTCTCAGCTCATCATGATCCGTTACGTCCAATGTTGCAACTTCAAGTTTCGGTTCTTTTACCAGGACTTTGTCCAGCACAACGGGGTTAATATCGGTAAGCAACACCTCGTGATTTTGTACCATGTCGATTGCCATTGCACTCCCCACCATACCTCCTCCAATTACAACAATTCTACTCATTACTCCGTCTCATTCAGGGCCAAAAGGTATGCAATCGTTCGGGTCCATGCAACTTTATGCCAGGTATCACCCGGTTTCTGTACCTTTGGAAGGTGACACAACCGTTAACCGTTACCTTCTACTTCGACCACGACGACTGGCTTGCTTATCAGCACTACTATGCGGACAATTCAAAGGCTGTACGACGTTCGAGAACCTACTTTAGGTGGATTCTCCCGTTTACTCTGTTTGGTTTAACGGCCGTACTCTTTCGCAATGAACCGATTATAGCGGCTGTGCTCGTGGCAACCGGAGTAATCCTGTTTGTGACCTATCCGAAACGCATTCGCAAAGACTACGAAAAACGACTTCGCAAACGCTTAAAAAAAGATGATAGCGAAAGTCTTTTTGGTCACAGAGAGATGATCATGCACGAAGACTACTTTATTGTCAAGACGGAAATTTCAGAAGTAAAAACTCAATGGAGTGGTATCAAGCGTATGGAAGAAAACGAGGATTATATTTTCCTGTTCGAATCTTCTCTAACTGCCCACATTATCCCTAAACATAAAATTGGGTCTCCTTTGCCTCAATTGACAGAATTTTTAGGAACCAGGTTTCCTTCATGAAAAACGTACGAATAAAAGTTCTTTACATCTTTATTCCGTTTCTTTTGATTTCGGTAGTCAGTATTGCCCTGTACAGTGGTTTGTCCTGGCTCCTTACCATTTATCGGCCAATTCTTCATATAAAAGAAGACATGCTTGTAGTGGTTTTGCCAATGATAATAGGCTGGATACCGGTCTGTCGGGCCATGAGACGTCGCATTCGGATTCTAAAACCCAGCCGTGACCACGACCATTTTTTCTACTTCTTAATCATGGGTGGTGTAGTAGTCATCTCCTTGATTATTTGGCAAACCTATCTTCAAAAGGCTTCCTATCCGTTAATTAAAGTTAACTCAGTGGAAGAGGTCAAAGACTATCCCAATGAACGATATTTTCAGGTTGACACCTTCCATGTTTTGGCCCGAAACCGGTTACCACACACCAATTCGCGGGTCAGTGGTCGCAACGGCCAAAACCTTACGTATTCGCTGTTTCTGTCATGTCCTTTTGAATCCGACACGTCTGGTTTATGGTATGGAGTGAAATACTACGTTACCATGAGTAACTATAGCAATTCGGATCGAAAAGACGAGGTTTATAACGAGTTTATAGAAAACTCGATGGACTCCTTTGAGCGGTACGATTTTAAACACGCCCAGTACTTCAAAAAAGAGCCTTATTCTGACGACCTCGATGGATTTCACCGTGCAATTGAGCGGCACAAACCGGAGTTAGTGAATTACGCACCCATTGTTCTGACTCCTGAGGATGAGCCGTTTGAAGAGCGGGTAGAACGTTCGAGCATATGGCGTTACCGCTTTTTTGCCTTAGGTTCTCTGGCTTTTCTGATTGTTATCTTGTTCGCCAAAATTGACCCCAAGGGATTAAAACGTTTTGAGGAAAAAAAGCCCTATGTACATAATGATACAGCCTTTTGGGTGGAATTGTTGAACCCGTTCTCCGTCAATCCAACGGCCTGGTTGGTGTGGGCCAATCTATTGGTTTTGATGTACCTCATGTTTACCGGTGCAAACATTATGGCTCCCAGTTTCGATGACCTTGCCAGATACTCTTTGAATCGTACAGCCTTTTTGGATGGCGAGTACTGGAGGTTACTTACGTCGATGTTCGTTCATGGTGGCATCGGTCATCTGTTGGTTAATATGGTGGGGCTTGTTCTGGGTGGTTTCTTTCTAATACCTCACGTTCGAGCTATCCCTTTCCTGATTATCTACATTATGTGTGGAATTGCAGGTGGTCTAACAAGTATCTATTGGCACGACAACTCTTTTGGTGTTGGAGCATCCGGTGCGGTGTTTGGTTTATATGGGCTAATGACTGCTTTGAACCTGTTTGATATAATTCCGAAGTATGAACGCAGGTCAACGTGGACATTGATTGCCGCTTTTGCGGGTATAGGCTTCCTTTTTGGTCTTCTGGGTGGAATTGACAACAGTGCACATGTGGGTGGTTTTTTGTTTGGCTTTGTTAGTGGCGGTTTCCTAAAACTTGTTAGAGGTATAAAGCGTTCTTAAGCTGGAGCCGTTGGCTTGCTGCACTCGTTTTGGGCAATTCTCAAAACAAAACGCCAACTGTACTGTTCAGTACAGTAATTCTTTTAATCACAAGACAATGAACAAACGTTATCTCATTACCGGTGCCAACGCAGGGCTTGGCAAGGAAACAGCCCGACAACTTGCCACTCTGCCAGAAACCGAAAAAATTTACCTGGCGTGTAGAAATCCAGTCAGAGCCGAAGCCGCTCGTAAGGACCTTATGCAGATTACAGGTCGCGACCTGTTTGAAGTAGTGATTTTTGACACCACCGACGTAAACTCGGCAAAACAAGTTGTAAGCCAGTTGAACGAGGCTATTGATGCCGTGGTGTTAAACGCCGGCGGTATGGGAGGAAAAACACCTGAAAAGTCCACGCCTTCAGGAATGAACGTATTGGCTGCAACCAATATACTTGGACATGTGGCGCTGGTAGACGAACTGATTGCCGCTCAAAAACTCAATAATGTGGTGCTGCTTGCAAGCTCTGAAGCTGCTCGTGGAATTGAAAAGATGAACATGCATCGACCCAACCTTAAAACACATTCCACGGAAGAACTTGCTTCGGTATTAAACGGAGCCTATTTCCACCCCAAGTTTGATGCGATGCAGGCCTATGGACATGTCAAGTACGTTGCAACGTTGTGGATGTCGTCTATGGCACGCAAACATCCTAACATCCGATTTGTGAGTGTCAGTCCCGGTGCAACCAGTGGCACTGCAGCCCCTAACGACCTGCCTGCCTTTAGCCGCTTTATGTTTAAATACGTTATGATGGGAGTGATCATGCCGCTTAGAGGAATGATTCATAGCCTGGACAAGGGAGCCAAGCGTTTTGTAGATGGTTTAACCGATGCCAACGCCCATGAATCTGGTAAGTTTTACGCCAGCAAAGCAGATAAACTCGTAGGGCCGGTTATTGACCAGGGCAGTCTGTTTGCCGATTTGAACAACGTTCAATATCAGGACAACGCCTACGAAGCCGTACATAGGTTTCTGGCCTAACCAGTCCATATCGTTCACTACTTTTGTGGTTCATTGAAATGAACCGTGAAACATCTCAAGTACATCGAACTCAAAACCGGTTTCAACTGGTCGACCTCCTTCCCACCGACAAGTCCGAGCTTCATCAACTTGAGAACCGGACGATAGATTAGCAACTCACTTTCTAAAGTTGGAAGCAGAACACCCCAGTCCCTGCCAAAACTCATCCTTGTACGTAATATCCGGTACGTATTGTGTTTGACCATTCAGGTCAGTCACTCCATTGCCAACGTAATTGAGCTCATAAACTGAATCCAGCAAGATATACTCAACGGCTCGTATCGCAGCTGAGTCAAAAGCAGACAGGAATTTGATTTCACCCAGTGATTCGGGATAACGACCAAAGCGAAGCTTGTGAAGCTCAACCTGTCCAAGCACCTGCTTAAATTGCTGATCGGCCACCAACCTCATCGTTTGGTGCATCATTTCGTTGGCTTTATCCCTGGCACCGGGTGGAAAACAGGAACACAGCGCCAACAGGGCTGCCACAACGATCATTTTGACTTTCATATCATCCAAAGCTAGCGTTTGGTGGTTAGAAGAACAGCATCTAAAATAAAATGCTGTTCTTTACGCAGCGTTTGCATCAACTCGTTATCTAATTACCGAAACCAAATCAAGAAGACTTGATACATTCACTCTCATTGGAACGCATACAGCAAGAAATACACTCCCTGAACAACAAGGAAGAAGAATCCGCAGTTGTTCAAGGTTGTGTAGAGGGCAACCCTACGGCCCAGCGCATTCTTTATGAGTCGAATTACAATCAGCTATTAGGTGTTTGCATGCGGTATGTTTCGGAGAAGGCAGAGGCAGAAGACGTTCTTCATGACAGTTTCATCATCATTTTTGACAAAATTTCTTCGTACCAATACAAGTCAAAAATAATTTCCTGGATGACACGGATCGTTATCAACCAGGCCCTGGCATATCTCCGAAAAAAGAAAAAATTACGGATTGATTACAACACCAACCCCGAGGAATTGGACCAACCAGAGATCACCCGAGAAGAGTTACAACCTTTTTCCACGTCTCAGGTTTTTCATTTTCTGGACCAACTACCCATTGGGTATCGAACCGTATTAAGTCTCTATTCGATCGATGGCTTAAGTCACAAAGAGATTGCCAATCATCTCTCCATATCGGAGAGTAGTTCACGATCACAATTAACCCGTGCGCGCAAGGCGTTGCGGGAGATTTTAACAAATAATCGACGACATGGCTAACGAACAATTCATATCACCATTAGCTGAGAAGTTGATTCGGTTCCGTCCGGAAAGTGAGCACGCGAGTTTTGATGTATTCCTTAACCGTGTGCAAGAGAAAAAACGCAAGAAAATTGGTTACTATGCCTTGTTTATTGCGCTCGGTCTGTTTGGAATTATCACCTGGAGCACGTTTTATTCTGCCCCGTCACCCTCGATGGTAACGAATCAATCCGTTCCTGCCCCGGCTCCTTCTCCTACCGAATCCTATACTTCTGCCCCTGCACCACTCCCACCTAAGAAACAAAGCATACTGCATCCATCACCCGAAGTGAACCATGTAGCTACAGTGGCACCCAGAACACCAAAAACTTCTGGACAAGAAAACAACGTGACGCAACTGGTGCCTCAGTCTTCGGTTCGATCACTACCACTGTTGTATGGGTTGGTTCCCACTCACAATGTACAATTGACCCGTGAGTTTGACGAACTTAATGACGTTCACCCCCTGGTTCTTGGAGATCGAGAATCGGTATTGAAAATGTTGATTTCAAAACCTGTTCGTATGCCTTTTCTGGTGTTTAACTCCGGAGCAAGCAGGGCGCACACCCAACTAAATATGATGGCGGGTTCGGGCCGATACATTCATCCTGAGTTTGAGGAGATTTATTACGGTACACAGGTAAGCGAAGTAAGTGCCGTCTTTACCACTTCAGTGAACATACCCATTGCAAAACATTTTTGGTTTGGCGGTGGACTTGGTTTTACCGGAAATCGGTTATCGGGTCTTTACCGCTATATATTAGACAGCGTACCTGTATACGATTTAGACAACACCATTGGTGGTTATTTGGTATATCCTGATGGTTCTCCTCTTCGCAACGTGGATCTGGGCTCTGCCGAACGCTCCTACAGCTTTATTCAGGTTCCGGTTAGCCTTACCTACGTGGCCGAATCGAAAAACTATGAGCTTCATGTGGGTGTTGGTGCCGATTTTTCTTACCTGATTGAAGCCAAAGGAAACAGTCTTGATGCGTTCAATCTAAAAGAGGTGCTACCGCTCAACACCATTATTAATCCTCAATACGCATCGTTCCAAACGAACGTTACCGGTTTCCGCAAGGTAAACAGCTTAACGTCTATCGGTCTCGGTATTGGTTATGGCCAGCAACTCAACAAGCTGTACGATGCTTCACACTATCGGATCGCGAACAGAGCTTTTCAAATCAACCTAGTAACTAAATTTAATCTACCACGATGATGCGCAAGATATTTTTTATTGTGATTAGCATGTTCTGGTTTACCACCAGCATGGGACAAATAATACGACACTTTGATATGCCTCAACGTTTCCAGGGAAAGAATGTCTCACCACTAGACACGCACGCCGTCTGGGGCAACTTCTTTGAGATTCGTGACACGGTATACTACATTAATCATTACAAGAGACCGGACACCAGCGCCTATTTCATTTTTAGGTTAAAGGACAACGATCTCATACCTATAGACAGTTTTTCGGTAGACTTTAAGAAGCTACCCTATGCCATTACAATACGGCCACAAGTAGTGGTTTTCAGGGACACAGCATATATCAATACCAAGTCGGATCTTTATCGGTGGGAACCGGCATCAAAAAAGGAATTCAGAGACACAACGCTAAACACAAACGACTCGGTCATCGGTGCATTGGCTCTTACACCAGCGGGGCGACCAATAACGGCTTTTCATCCAGGATGGTTTGCTACCAAAATGGACACCGGTTGGAGATATGATTCTGCTGCCTTTGGCAAAGGCGATTATGGACCTGGACGCGTAGTTCGCATTTTGTATTACCATGACACGATGCTTATTCAAACCTATACCGATGCCTATTTCATTAAGAACTGGACAAAAGTGGATAGCCTTCAAGCGGTGTTCCCTTACAGTAAAAATGGTAAGGCATGGAACAACCCTACCTCGCTAGCGATACATGACAAGACCATCTTCTACAACCATACTTTTTTTGAACTTGTTGAACGGAGAAATGGCGTACCCATTGCACACGATTACCATAAACCCTACGGAATTCGTTTCTGCCGAACGATGGTTTGGCATCATGGTGTGTTAATGGCCACCAGGTCTCGTGACTTTCTTAATATCCCCTACCGCCTGCATTATTACGCACATTCGAGGTGGTTGCCTCTTAGTGAAGATTCTGTAAACCACATCCAGAAACTGGGCAAAGATTTATACGTTGATGGGCCCAAGCCAGGAATTCTTGCTGATCTTGCCTTTGTTACCGGACAGATTCGAATCGACGATGGCAACTGTGTAAAGGACACAGTGGATGTACCGACATTCACAAAAATCGAAGTAGAAGGTAAAAAGGAAGTGTTCTATTCAAACAACGGGGTTTTCTCATTCTCCGGCGAGGTTGACTCTACCTACATCATCCGACCCAAACTGCACTATCTTGCCAAGAGGTTTATTTGTGGACCAGACTCTGCCCTTGTTAAAATAGTGAAGAGTGACTCAAGTTACTCCGTAGACTTTGCCATGGAGTACGACAAAAATGTGTCTGACCTGGAAATTGGAGTTGGTTCGTCACCTGCCATTCGAGGTCGCTATGCCCTTGGGTCTATACGAATAAAGAACAACAACCATCACTTCTTTCCAAAGGTTAAGGTACGGTTAAACTACTCATCGAACATCGGCCATCTTTCCTCGCAAACTACGTTCAAAGGGAAGCCAGGCGACATTGTTTTTCATATAGACTCCATAGATGGTTTCGAAGATCGAGTCATCAATTTTAGATATTTTGTTGACTCTGTAAACTTTAAAACCGGCGACTACATCGAGTTGGTTGCTTCAAGTCTGGAAAAAGACTCATTCTCGGATAATGATCGAGACACAATAAAGAAGTTAGTGCTTCGGCCCTATGACCCGAACATGAAAGAATCCTTTCCTTCTGGTCCGATCAAACACAAAGTGAAAAAAATCGATTATACCATTCAGTTTCAGAATGTAGGAAGTGCACCGGCCAAAAACGTTCGTGTAATTGATACTATGGAAGTCAACATGCCGGTGGAATACATACGCATAAAAGGAACAAGTCATCCTAAATCGTACAAACTAACGGTGAAAGACAATCTCCTTATCTGGAATTTTTATGGAATAAACCTTCCTGATAGCGCCTCAGACGAAGAAGGTTCCAGAGGTTTTGTATCGTACGAAGCAAAGGTTACCAGCGGATTAAACGCACCCGGCGATAGCCTTCGAAATCGTGCCTTTATCTACTTCGATTATGAAGATCCGATAGAAACCAATACGGCCGCGGTATATGTTACGGAGGATGTCAACAATACTGTTACAGATTTTCAATCTCTAAGTGCAGGACTTTCGGCCTACCCAAACCCTTTTACCAATAGCTTAACGGTTCGGAACATATCAAACAAAAACCAAACAGTTCGGCTTTACGATGTTCAGGGGCAGGTTGTTAGCAAGTTTGACTTACTATCCGACGAAAAGACGGTTATATCAACTCAATGGCTAACACCCGGCATGTATTTCTTACAGACGGACATAGGCAAAGGATTAAAGGTTCTGCGGTTAAACGACATTCATTGATTTACTATTATACTATAACACCACTGTCTAACTAGTAAAAAAAGCAGGAGCGCCTGGGCGCTCCTGTTAATTTAAATGAACTGCAATAACCGACACTTTATCGTTTTCTAACCAACCCGTTTTTCTCAGGTTATTCTCATTTACGGTACCAATTACATAGCCTCTCTCGCTTCCTTTGAAAGACTCTTTCACCTCATCAAACACCGAGTCATCAATAGGGGTAGTTACGTCAAAACCAACGTACACCTGCGGGGATTGTACACCTGAGATTTGGGCCTGTGAAAGTCCCTTTTTGAATTCGTACTTGTACCCATACCTATAGGCTGAAATATCGCTCAACACTGCCGAAGATGTTGGGTAGCGACCAGCCCCCTTTCCGTGAAAGAACTGCTCATCGGCCAGGGTAGATCCGATCAATACACCGTTGTACTCATTTTCTGTAAGTCCCAATGCGTTGTTTTGTTCTACAAACGTTGGAAGTACGGAGAGCCTGGACAAACGACTTTCCTCGTCCGTGTCACAACGTGCAATGAGTTTAATGATCCACGATTTTTCCCTGGCATACTGAAAGTCGAACGGGTGGAGTCCGGTTATACCTTTCCGTAGTACCTGACTGGCTTCCACATGTTTCCCAAAAGCGTGCAAGCAAATAATCTGTAGTTTGTACACAGCGTCAAAGCCCTCTACGTCCAAGCTTGGGTCGCGCTCGGCAAATCCTTTCGATTGTGCTTGTCGCAAAGCCTCGATATAGGGTTGTTCATTGATAAACATTTGGCTTAGAATGTAGTTCGTTGAGCCGTTTACGATGCCCTGCACCTGGGTTAACAAGTCGTTATCGAAGTATTCTTCCAGGTTGCGAATGATGGGAACACTTCCACATACGGCTCCTTCGTAAAGCAACGACACTCCTTTTTCGGTACTAATATCAATCAGCTCTTTGTGATGTTTCGCGATCATTTTTTTGTTCGCACTAATGACCGACTTCCCCAATAACAGAGCCGATCGAACAATTTCATAAGCGGCGTCGGCATCGTCAATCAACTCCACTACCAATTCGATATCACCATCGTCTAAAACCTCGTTCTTGTCTGTCGTAAACAAGTTAGCCGGGGCATTCCTAGGCTTGCCTGGGTCGCGAATCACTACCTTCTTCACTTCAACACCCAGTTGTGTTTTTTGGTCGAGAACCTGGTAAATTCCTTCACCTACCACACCAAAACCAAATAATCCTATTTTTAATGAATTTGTGCTCATACCGTTGTTGTTTCTTTGGTTTTTATGCTTGTAAAAGCGTGTTTTAAATCCTCAATGAGGTCTTCACCTCGTTCGATGCCACACGAAAGTCGAATCAGTGAATCTTGCACACCAGAAGCCAGGCGCTTCTCTCTTGGAACTGAGGCATGGGTCATTTTCGACGGCTGGCAGATCAGGCTCTTCACCCCGCCTAAGCTCTCTGCCAGTTTGAAGTATGAAGTTTGAGTAACAAATTGTTCTGCCTGTTCCTCAGTATCTTCCTTAAGACTGAACGATACCACACCTCCGAACAATCCGTTTTGTTGGCGGGCTGCAATTGCGTGATTCTTGTGCGATGCCAAACCGGGATAATGCACCCGGTCGACCTCTGGATGAGAGGCCAGGTACTCGGCTACTACCTGTGCATTCTCACATTGACGACGAACACGTAATTCGATGGTTTCAATTCCTCGAATAACAAGGAAACAATCCCAGGGCCCAAGAATACCACCAGACGCGTTTTGGATAAACTGAATTCTCTCGCCCAGTTCGGCGGTTTTTGTTACCACCAGGCCGGCTACCAGGTCTGAATGCCCGCCAAGATACTTTGTTGCACTGTGAATGACAATATCCGCTCCAAGGGCAATGGGGTTTTGGCTTATTGGACTCGCAAACGTATTATCAACCACTAAAAGCGCATTGTTGGCTTTCGCAACGTGTGCGATTTGCTCAATATCACTCACTTTTAGGGTTGGATTGGTTGGCGATTCGATCCAGATAAGTTTTGTCTTGTCGGTCACGGCATCCACCACGTTGGCAACGTCTGTTGTGTCTACGTAACGGATGTTGATACCCAGTTTCTGGTAAACATGGGTAAACAGGCGATAAGCTCCACCATAAATGTCGTCTACAGCCACTATTTCGTCGCCAGCTTTCAGAAGCTTAGCTACGGCATCAATGGCGGCAAGACCTGTGGCAAAAGCGTAGGCTGAATGCCCTCCCTCTAATCGGGCAACTACGTCTTCCAATGCCTTTCGCGTGGGGTTTCCCGATCGGGCATAGTCATAACCTTTGTTAACTCCGGGTTTTTCCTGTACAAACGTTGATGTTTGATACACCGGCACACTGATCGAACCGGTTAATTCATCCACCGGAACGGAATGAATAATTTCTGTAATACTGCTCATTTTGTTTTCTTTTTTGCGTCCAATACGACGAAACTATCTCGAGCAGCTTCAGGAAGAGCCATAAAAAAAGGCTCTCCTGATAAGTACAGAAGAGCCTTTCTATGAAATCCCTAACGGGTTCTAATAATGACTATTTGTAGCTTATCTTTCTCCTAATCATAGGAGATGGAGTTAGCACCTTTCCGGTTTTACCCGTTAGGTTGCTAAAGCGTCATAGGGCCATTTCCCTCGGCTTTTCTTGATAAGATCGTGTGAAAGAACAATTTTTTCGGCTGCAAAGCTAAATGCGATTTTCAGAAATCCAACAAGAAAAGATAAAAATAATATTTTCAAGAGTAACCGTTTCTAACTGCAACCAGCTTATACCCGTTTCAGACATTAATGCGATCGTTGCCCACAAGTGGCTGTGAAATCACCAGAAACTCAAGGTTACTGGAGCGCTGTTTGTTTTCTATGCGATGTGGATTACCCGGTTCAATGTATATACCTGACCCTTTACCCACCTTAACTATTTCTTCATTGAGATGAAAAGTTGCCACACCATCGAGTATGTAAAAGAATTGTTGGGTCCGATGATGATGGTGTAGGATTTCACTGGATTTTGGTGGCATAATTTCCTGAATTACACTTAAGTCGGTGTTTTTTACGAGGTGCCAACCGCTGCAAACCTCTCCCCACACGTAATGAGGTGAATTCGATTTGTTACGTTCCATGATGGAAAGATAGTACTTTAAGCCTTTAGGTTGTGTTAAGTTTTGATTGCCAGAAATACGTGATCCGGTATAATTTAGTATTTTGGCAAAACACTATGAGTTTTCTTAAACATCTTTTTGGCAAACGAAAAATTTCCCCGGAAAACAAGCTAAAACAGCTTGTAAAAGAACTGCAAGGTTACAAGTGGGACAACTTCCCTGAGGTGGCAAACCTGATTCAACCAGCGGTCGAACTGGGTTTTGAAAACGACACCCAACCATCTCTGGGAGGTTCACGCCATGGAGGTTACCCCGACCTCCCCACGGGCACTGAATGGCCAAGGCACAAGGGTATTCCCATGGTATTTATTGCACAACTCAACCTGACCGATCTTGCTCAACACCATGCGCATGAATATTTACCGTTGAATGGCATGCTTTACTTCTTTTGTTACTTCCCGGAACCCGAGAACGAGTTTGGGGCTGAACACCCCGCTCATTTTAACAACGGTGAATATAAGGTGCTGTTTGCCGAAGAATCAGTTGAGCTGACGCCGTCAAGGTTTCCAGAAGATCTGACCAAGACGTATCGGTTCAAATCACAACGCATCCATTTTGAACCTTTCTTTCAATTACCCCCCAGCCTTGAACACGGCATAGTAGATGAAAGTAACCTGTCGGATCACGACAAGGAATTAATAGAAGAACACAATGAGGTCTACGACGACTACATGATGGATCAGGTGCTAGGCATACCTCCACCTATGCAGGGCGGTGCAGATTGGGACTGGGCCTTTGTTTACTCGGGTATGAGTTTCGAAGAATATGAGGACAACCCAGACCCGGTATTGAATTTGCGAAGCAAGTTCATCAACTTGCTATCGATTCCAAATTTCGAAGTGATCAGTGACTGGCAACTTTACTTTGGCATTCACATTGACGATCTGAGAAAACGAAGCTTTGAAAAAGCAGTGCTTATAGCTCAAGGAACCTAAGCGCATTGCTTTAACCGCCGCACTACCGCGATGCTTCAGCCTCGGCCAGTTGCTTAAACTTACCCTTACTCTTACGAAGCCTGCAGCTAACTACTTTGTACTCAGGGCACATAGCCTCCGAACAATGTTCGTCTGAAGTAATTATGTTCAGCATTATTTCCGGGAAATGGAAGGTTGAACTCAAAATACCAGGTTTCATCTCGTCGGTCACCTTTGCCTTGATATCGACTTTTCCTCTCGGAGATTCAACACATACAAATTCGCCATCTGCGATTCCCTCCTTTTTGGCATCTTCCGGATTAATCAACAATACATCTTCCGTAAGGATTTCAACGTTGCCGGTACGTCGGGTCATGGCACCGCAATTGTAGTGCTCCAACTCACGGTTGGTTGTAATAATGTAAGGATAGTCTTTGCTGTGTTTCTCCAATTCCTTCGACTCTTCGAACGGATAGAAGGCAAAGCTTCCCTTACCTTTCTTAAACTCTTCGATATGAAGCATTTGAGTATCACTACCATCTGGTTTAACAGGCCATTGTTTTCCATTCTCTCCCAATTCATCCCACTTCACGCCAGCGAAAAATGGTACGATCTGGGATATTTCATCGAGTACTCCAGCAGCCGTATAGTCTGGCTGTTCATACCCCATACGGTTCATAATGTCAACAATGATCTGACCGTCTGTTTTGGTTCCTTCCAACGGTTCTACCACCTTGTTTACGCGCTGGATACGGCGCTCTCCATTGGTAAACGTGCCTTCTTTTTCAAGGAAGCTCGCTCCGGGAAGAATTACCGTTGCTCGTTCTGCTGTTTCGGTCATGAACAGTTCCTGAACCACAAGGAGGTCCACACTTTCCATCGCCTGAATTACCTTGTTCGTATTCGGGTCGGTTTGAACTACATCTTCGCCAATAATCCAAAGGGCCTTAAGGTCTCCGTCAATGGCGGCATTGAACATTTCCGGAATCTTATAACCTACGTGGCTTGGCACATCTCTTTTGTAGAAGGTATTGTAACGGTGATTGATGTCAGGGTCGGTTACATCTAAGTATCCTGCTCCCTGATGCGGTTGAGCCCCCATATCAGCGGCACCCTGAACGTTGTTCTGTCCACGTAGCGGGTTCACTCCAGCTCCCTTCTTACCAATGTTTCCGGTAATCATAGCTAAATCAGCAATCAACTGGATGGCAAATGTTCCCTGCGAGTGCTCGGTAACACCGAGTCCGTGAAACTCCATGGCCGCCTTGGCAGAGGCATACGCCTGAGTTGCTTCTTTAACAAGGTTTCGGTCTACACCGGTTAACCGCTCCATTTCATCCAGATCCAACCGAAGTATCTCGTGCTTCAATTCTTCAAAGCCTTCCGTGCGATCTGCAACAAATTTCTCATCTACCCATCCCTCAGAAATGATGTAATACAACATCATATTGAGCATGGCCACATTGGTGCCCGGACGGAGTTGTAGGTGATACGTTGCGTACTTAGCCAATTCGATTTTACGAGGGTCGATCACAATACTGGTAACTCCCTTCATAAATTTCTGCTTGATACGCGCTCCCGTAACCGGGTGCGCATCGGTAGGGTTCGCACCAATTACAATGATGCAGTCGGTGTGATCCAGGTCTTCAATCGAGTTGGTAGCTGCACCTGTTCCAAAGGCACGCTGCATTCCCAAGGCCGTTGGAGAGTGACACACACGGGCACAACAGTCGATGTTGTTGGTTCCAACCACGGCACGAATAAACTTCTGCATCAGGTAGTTTTCTTCGTTTGGCGTTCTGGCTGAAGAAATTCCTGCAATAGCGTCGGCTCCGTGTTCATTTCGAATGCGGGTCAATTCGCTCGCAATGTGATCGTACGCCTCATCCCAACTCACTTTTTCGAATTCTCCGTTTCGCTTGATCATTGGGCTGGTCAATCGATCAGGATGATTATAAAACTTAAATGCGTAGCGTCCTTTTAAGCAGGTATGACCACCATTGGCCTCTGCATCATAGGGTGCTTGTATCGATAATATCTCTCCGTTGCTCGTACTTACCTCCAGGTTGCAACCTACACCACAGTAGGTACAGATTGTTCGGGTTACTTCGTCTGCCTCTACAGCTTTCGAATGGAAGACATCGGAAATAGCTGATGTCGGACACGCCTGAGCACAGGCACCACAACTTACGCAATCGGATTCCATGAACGTGGTATCTGCGCCTTTGACAATATGACTGTCAAAGCCTCTGCCCGCCATGCTTAATACAAATTGTCCCTGAACCTCGTCACAAGCCCGAACACATCGGTAGCAGTTAATGCATTTGGACATATCCGATGTCATGTACGGGTGGCTCAAATCTTTCTGCCGATCCAGGTGGTTTTCTCCTTCGGGATAACGCACCTCCCGAATACCTACACGGGCCGCGACATCCTGAAGTTCGCAATTTCCATTCACTTCACAGGTCAAACAGTCCAAAGGATGGTCTGTTAGTACCAACTCCATAATGTTCTTACGAAGCTTCTTTACTTCCTTGCTATCAGGATAGATGTATTGTCCCGCAGTTACCGGGGTATGGCACGATGCCATCGTACGTGTATTTCCATCTTGTTCAAGAGCAACATCAACACTACACACCCGGCACGATCCAAACGGATCGAGGTTCGGAGCGTCACATAGCGTTGGAATAGCATCTTCTCTGGCCGTTATCCGCTTTACAAATTTCAGAATGGTTTCTCCTTCCAGAAACTCGTGTGGGACATTATTTATATAGGCAACTCTGTTCATTTCGCTTTCTATTTCTTGTTCTGAGTTTGGTTAGGATAGGTACGGCTGTAACTCGCCATCAAAATACTGCAACGCATTCTTTACAGGTAATGGAATTCCTCCGCCGTGCGCACACAACGATCCTTCCTGTAATGTATTGAGTAAGTCGTTTAGAAGAGTTCTATCTATTCGGTAGTCTTCGTTTATCGCTTTCGTAAACATTTCCTTTCCACGGGTTGTACCCAATCGGCAAGGGAAACATTTCCCGCAGCTTTCATACGCCGCAAAGTCCATTAAGTGTTCCAGGTACTTAACCATTTCCATTTTTTCGGGTATACAAACCACGCTGGCATGGCCAAGCAGGAAACCATTCGCCGAAAAAGACTCAAAATCCAATGTAAGATCATCAATCTTGCTGGTAGGTACCATTCCTCCAAGCGGGCCTCCAATGTGCATGGCTTTTACAGGTTCTTTAAAACCTCCACCAAGCTCATCAACCACATACCTTAGAGACATTCCCATATCTACCTCATACATTCCCGGGCGGTTAAAAAAGGAGTCAAGACAAACCAGTTTTGTACCCGTTGACTTTTCCGTTCCAATAGCGGTATAGGCATCGGCTCCGTTATCGAGTATCCAGTGCACGGCTGCCAGGGTTTCAACGTTGTTTACAATAGTAGGCTTGTTAAACAAACCCTGTTGCGCGGGGAACGGAGGTCGTGTTCTCACCTCGGGTCGTTGCCCTTCAATGGAGTTAATCAAAGCGGTTTCTTCACCGCAGATATAAGCACCCTGGGCCTTGATCACCTTAAAGTCAAAGGAAAAACCCGAGTCCATAATATTTTCTCCAAGCAAGTTCCTGTCGCGGAGTTCCTGAATGGCTTTATTTACGATATCAACTGATTCGGGATACTCAGCGCGGATGTATAAAATACCCCATTGAGCTCCCATGCAATAAGCTCCAACCATCATTCCGAACAAAACGGAATGAGGTCGTTCTTCAAGCAGGTATCGGTCTGAATATGCTCCAGGGTCTCCTTCATCTGCGTTACAGATGATGAACTTCGTTTCTGATTCAGCCTTCCGGCAAAAATCCCATTTAACACCCATGGGAAAACCTGCACCTCCCCGACCACGTATCCCGGATTTTTTCACTTCTTCAAGTGTAGCCTCCTGGCCTTGTTTAAATACGGAAGTTAGCAAGCTGTAAAACTCGTCCACACCGGTAAAGGGTTTGGTAAGTACTTCTGTAGTGGCTTTAACATTGTACGAATCGCGAGGTTGTAAGGCACCTTGCGTATTTACTATTTCCGACATGTTGTCGATGGCATTTCCAGAAAAATTTGAACCTGCAATGTGAAACGCCGAATTTTCATGGCATCTACCCAGGCAGGTCATATGCCCAATCTCTTCTTCCTTAAAGTGCTTTTTCAGCTCTGATTGAACCCGATCCTGAGTTCCGGCACATAAACAAGCCGACCCGTTACACACATACGCTTTCTTCCCCTGGTTCTCAGGTTTCATGAAGTCGTACGCCGTTACCGTTCCGTATGTATTGGCCTTCCCAACTAGAAAATCATCGGCTAGTTTGTCCAGCTCTTCCTGTGACACGGTTCCCGTTTTTTCGGCAGCCTTACCCATTTTTTCAAACAGGTTGTCAACGATTCCACCTCTACCCGATAATTCACTTAAATTCTTTGACATAAATTCCCTTTTATCACTCGATTGAGTTCGAAGACCAAATATATATTTTTATTTGGAAAAGAGACTGTCGGGCAGATGGTTTCTGAACCCGTTTAGCGAATTCGTTGAGCGTGGCTAAACGCCGTCAATTTGTCTTTGCGACAAAAGCCCAAAAGGCTTACACCAAACTGCTCAGCAATGTTTACAGCCAGTGTAGACGGGGCCGAGATTGCTGCCAGAACCGGGATGCCTGCATAATATGCCTTAGATACAATTTCATACGACACTCTCCCACTCACCAACAGTATTTTAGCGCGGTTAACCTTGCCTGTGTCAATCAAGTGTCCAATAACCTTGTCAACCGCATTGTGTCTTCCGATATCTTCTCTCAAAACCAGCAATTCCCCATCCTGGTCGAAGGCCGCAGAAGCATGACATCCGCCGGATGCGATAAAAGCCTCCTGATAACGCGCCATCTCGTCGAACATGTTGTTTACATCCCTCAGTGTAAATTCAGAATTGTCGGTTAGTGGCAGACCACATAACTCAATTGAGGAAAGGTCTTCCTTACCGCAAATGCCACACGACGATACAGAGGTAAGCGATCGGCTTGATTCGAAGCCAAAATCGAACTGATCTTCAGGTATTACGGCGTTCACTGTGGTTACATTACCCTCATCATCAATGGTCATGGTTTGCGTGCGGAGTTCCAACTCCTTTCGTGTAAACACGTTTTCAGAATGTAAGATACCACGCACCAATTCCTTTTCGAAACCCGGTGTGCGCATGGTTACCGAAAACGGTTCACCATTCACATGAATTTGAAGTGGTGCTTCATTTGTAAGAACATCATGCACCTCCTGCTTTCCTGCAGGGGTAAATTTACTAGCCTGTAAAACGGATGTGGAATTCATGTTCAACAAAGTTAGGTGGTATACCAGACTTATCCTTCCTGATCGTGTAAAACAAGTAAATCACATAGAAAGTTCTGTTACAGCATAAAGTAACATCCAACAAAAAACCGGCTGGAGGTTCCAGCCGGTTTCATATTTTAAGTTTGTTGTTTCCTAAGAAAGTCCGCTAATAACGCCGTCGCTATCAATGGTCATACCTTCTGACGCTGGTACAGCGGGTAAGCCCGGCATTCGCATCATATTACCTAAAATCGGAATAAGGAAACCAGCCCCAGCTGCAATTTCGAACTCTCGAACGGTTACCCGGAAGCCCGTAGGTCTACCGATTTTCTTATCGTTATCGGAGAACGACTTTTGCGTTTTAGCCATACAAATTGGCAGATGAGACAATCCAAGTTTTTCGATGGTACGAATACCTCGCTCCGCTTTAGCAGCATAGTCTACTCCATCCGCTCCATATACCTCACGTGCAATGGTTTCAATTTTTTCTTTTACTGAAAGGTTCCAGTCGTAAAGTGGTTTAAAGTCGTTCTTGCCACCTTCAATCTCGGCTACAACTGCCTTTGCAAGATCCTGGGTACCGTTTCCTCCTTCGGCCCAACCCTTGCTCAATACAGCCTGAACTCCAATGCTTGCACACTTCTCAATTAACCAGTCAATCTCTTCTTGTGAATCGGTGTAGAAGTTATTAATTGCTACAACCGGATTCAGTCCAAACTTCTTACTGTTTTCGATATGCTTTTCAAGGTTCGCAAATCCTTTCTGAACACGTTCCAAACTAGCATCGTTGTACTGATCTGGAGTCGCTCCACCGTGGTGACGAAGTGCTCGAATGGTTGCAACAAGTACAAGGGCCTCAGGCTTCAGGTTACCATACCCACACTTAATGTTAAGGAACTTTTCGGCACCTAGATCCGCACCAAAACCTGCTTCAGTAACAACGTAATCGCCTAACGACAATCCCATTTGTGTTGCAATAATGGTGTTTGTTCCCTGAGCAATATTCGCAAACGGACCACCATGGATAATGGCTGGGTTACCTTCAAGAGTCTGAACCAAATTTGGTTTAACCGCATCTTTAAGAAGGATGGCCATAGCGTTTTCAGCATTTAGATCACGTGCGTAAACCGGCTTTTTATCAAAGGTGTATCCAACAAAGATGTTACCCAACTTGGTCTTTAGATCGTCGAGATCGTTGGACATGCAAAGGATGGCCATGATCTCAGAAGCCGCTGTAATGTTAAAACCGTCTTCACGCGGAATTCCGTTTCCGGTTCCACCAAGACCAATAACGATATCGCGCAGTGCACGATCGTTCATATCAATTACACGCTTCCAAATCACGGTTCGTGGGTCAATGCCCAGGCTTCGTGTTTTACTTTGGATGTTGTTATCTATAACAGCTGCTAGGAAGTTGTTAGCCTTTTCTACTGCAGAAAAATCACCTGTAAAGTGCAGGTTAATGTCTTCCATTGGTACTACTTGAGAATGACCACCTCCAGCGGCGCCACCTTTAATACCAAAAACAGGACCGAGTGAAGGCTCGCGAAGAACCACAACACTCTTTTTACCGATCTTGTTTAATCCTTCGTTTAGACCAATCGAAACGGTTGTCTTTCCTTCTCCTGCCGGAGTTGGGGTAAGAGCCGTAACCAAAATCAGCTTGCTTTTGGCGATCTTATCCTTGTCGATCAAGGTTAATGGCAGTTTTGCTTTGTACTTACCATACTGTTCGATGTTGTCTGAATCAACGTCTAATTTGGCAGCCACAGTATTAATGTGCTCCATTTCGACCGACTGTGCAATTTCTATATCTGTCATAGTGCTAAATTTCGGGCACGAATATAGAAAAATGCCAACATTCGCCTTACATAGCTGTTGTTATTTTAGCACTACGGATTTCATTCTTAATGCAACGATTTTTTGACTTTAATAATCTGTAAACTGTGGTATCATTGTTGATACCTATTTAGAAAGAACATTATGAACAAGATACTATCTCTCGCATTCCTTATCCTTATTGCGGTTGCAAGCAAGGCTCAAAGCCCGTCAATTACCTTTAAGGATACGATGCAATACCATATGGGCACCTTCAAACAAGGTGAAGTGGCTGAACACGTTTTTGAATTCACCAATACAGGAAACGGCGTACTCAAAATTAAAGAAGTGCGAACCACCTGCAGTTGTACAGCTTCTGAGTGGCCAAAAACGGCCATCGCCCCGGGTCAAAAAGGTAGTATTAAGGTAACCTTCGACACTCACGACAAGTTGGGAGAGTATGCCAAAGGAGTAAATATCTTCTCCAATGCGGGTGAGTCTAACCTCATTATCATTGTGAATGTGGTAAAAAATGACAAGCCTGTTCCAAGACCCCACAAAGAAATCATTGACCACTCAGGTCACGATCACGATTAAACCTCATTAAGGTTTTCTGCTGTTGAGAACGGTGGAATTTAAGTGCGTTTAACTAAAACGCGAACTAGGCGGTTTCTTAAAGATGGACTTTCATGCCCATTCGCAGGCCTGCTGCCCACTGGTTTTGTTTGATTTCGTAATCAGACTTAAAGGTTGGTGTAAACACATACTTAAACTGAGGATTGGCAAATACCTCAATCTCGTGACTGATGTATTGCGATAGCTCCACACCCGCAATACCACTGATAAAGTGTTTATTGATTAACGAGAAATCTGAGCTTGGTATCCAGAAGTACTTATTCGTCTCGTAGTTGTACATGAGTACATCGGCGTGATCGAGATAACTGTACGACGTACCTACCTGCACATTGAGGCTGAGCAACTTCTCGTGTTCATAGACCTTATAACCCACAATCAACGGAACTTCCATAAAACCATAGTAGTTACTAAACGGCAATTCCTCGTTAGGCACATAATCTACCATTTCAGGTGAGTCAAATACGCTTTGACGATTCAGGAAAGCGCTCTCTTCAGGAAGGTTTGAGTTTATTGTTGCCGGATCGTCTTTTTTGATAACCGTAAGCTTCTCACCATGCGAAGTATAGTAAAAACCAGTTTGAAGACTCCAGCGGTCACTGATGTGTGCATAAACGTCAATGCCTGAATAAAAATTCATGATGGCCTTGTCGTTCTTATTTCGGAACTCCTTACTCTGGCCATAGGTATACGCTGTTTTGTTTTCAATACGTGCTACTGAGTTGATATCGCGATAACGAAGATTTCGATACGAAACACCCGGGGCAAAAGATGCTCCAATGGCAATTCGCGAACGTTGAGCAACCAGGTTCTGTGGAATCAGGAATTCTTTTTCCAGTAAATCCACGTGTTTTCCGTTGCGGTAGTTGAATATCTTCTCAGGACGTATGTTTTCCACCTCAATGGGTTTAAACACGGCAGTGGAGTTAACCCGTTCGGTCGGATTTTGGGCTTTGGCAATAACAACTTGATTGCGAACCGGTTGAACCCGTACCGTTTCAACTTCTTCGACCTGATCTTTAACTGTTTGTTCCTCACGGTCGATCGATCGTGGGGTAATGATGCCCCGGAACTCTGCAGTTTCCGGCTCTGTTGCTGGTGTTTCCTCTTTAGGAGAAGTGGCCCATGACCACAACTTACCCAGGTTAAAATCAAACGAACCTACGTTGTCGTTACCACTGGTCAATTGGAAGATAATAGTTCCACCCCCAACAAGGATAAACGGTATAAGAAAGAACGCACCAACGCGGATACGCTTCTTAATCTTTTCCTGAACTATTTTCTGATTACTTCCCAAAGTACCTAATTACCAACACGCAAATGTACCCTAATATTACCCCGTTACGCCCTCACCATCAACCATTTTACCAAAATATGAAACTATAAAATAGAGGCTCAAACCCGCTACAGGGAAGCTAATATAGAACGGAATTCCAAAACCTGCAGGTAAGGTTCCAAGTAAAATAGAGACACCTCCTACCGTTAGTGCGTATGGCATTTGGGTTCTCACGTGGGCGATATGATCACAATCTGTTGATAATGAACTCAGTATGGTAGTATCTGAAATGGGTGAACAATGATCTCCTAATACCGAACCGGCTAACACCGCTGACACCACATTTGCAAAAATTCCCAGAGAAGCTTCAACCGCCATCCCGTCTGCCTCACAAATTTGCCATGAAGTTACCAGAACAATAGGATACAAAATTGACATAGTTCCCCAGCTGGTGCCTGTAGAGAAGGCAATTGCCGCAGACAAAATAAAGACAATTGTCGGTACCAATTGAGGCATAATACCTCCTTTGGTTAATTCGGCTAAATAACTCGCAGTACCCAATTCTTCTGTCAAACCACCAAGCGTCCAGGCAAGTGTCAGAATTAAGATGGCAGGCATCATGGATTTAACTCCTTCTTCGGCCATTTCCATGGTCTTTTTGATGGTCAATAAACGAGGTATAACCGTAATTAAGATGGCCACCGCCAAACCGCAGAAAGAGCCCCAAATCAGTGCCTTGTAGGAATCAGCTCCGCCTATGATACCCGACAGGTTTTGCATAAACTGACCGGGTGCTCGCCAAAGAACAAGCAGGTAGTCGCCAAATGAATCGGGTGCTTGGGTCATGACTTCGGTAGTGACCTGCCAGGCATAATTCTGCGACCCGGTATAAAGCAGGCCAATCACAGCACCTAATATCATTACCGCAATCGGAACAATGGCGCTCAATATGTGTTCTTTCTGATCCGGAACTGAATCAAGGTCCTTTACTCCTCCCTTGTCCTCGTTGGTTTTAACCGACCTCGCTTTGCGTTCGGCAGTTAGCATTGGACCAAAGTCTACGCGTTTCCATACAATAAGAAAGATAAAAAACAGGGTTAGAATCGGGTAAAACATGTACTGAAGTGATCGAAAGAAAACCGTATACTCCCCTCCTATTACGGCCTTGCCATTTTCAATCGCCGCAATACCGTCGCTTATGTATCCAAGTTCTGCTCCAATCCAGGTGGTAATGAATGCAATAGCTGCAACCGGGGCTGCAGTAGAATCCACAATGTAGGCCAGTTTTTCCCGGCTTATTTTTAATCGATCCGTCAGGGGTCTCATCGTATTTCCAACAACCAGCGTGTTGGCGTAGTCGTCAAAGAAAATAGCAATGCCTAGCAGCCACGTAGCTAACTGTCCTGACCTGGCAGTGGTGGCCCGTTTAGCAATTCGTTTTACCAGGGCCATCATTCCTCCGTTTTTAGAAATAATCGACACCATAGCGCCAATCATTAGGGTAAACAGGATAACAGAAAGGTGGTCGTTGTCAAAAAGCGACTTCTGTATCACTTCTGGAATTCTCAGAAACGCTTCCCCGAGGCTGCCTTCTCCTGAAAGCGCTACAAGAACCAAACCGGTAAAAATACCCGCGGTTAAACTGATCAACACCTCGCGGAGAACCAGGGCCAACACAATGGCCACTAAGGGAGGTAAGATACTCGTCCAATCGGCCGACGCACCACCATCACCGGTTTGTGCAAACAGCTGACCGGCAAATAAGAAAAGGGCTGTATAGAAATACCGCATGGAGCAAATTAATGTATTTTTTGAGTATCGGTAACCGCCACTTGAGAAATTTACGATTGAAGTTGCCTTACGTAAAAGATGGCAGTAGTATTGAACCAAATTTGTAGGTGTAATGATTCGAAAAACGATACCCTTAATTTTCCTTCAGATAACAAGCCTTACAGGCCTTGCACAGGAAAAACTGGACACCGCTACGGTGAGTGCTACGCGATTACAAACCAAGCTTTCTCACACGGGCAAAGCGGTAACCGTGATAACGGCGAGAGAAATTGCCTTGCTTCCGGTGAATTCGGTAGAAGACGTTCTTCAAAACATTGCCGGTGTAAACCTAAATGCGCGTGCGGGTTTCGGTATCCAAACCGATATCGGATTACGGGGCAGTACTTTTTCTCAGGTATTAATTCTAATAGACAATCAGCGATTAAACGATGGTTTAACCGGTCACTTTAACAACAATATCCCCATTGCTCTTTCGGAGATCGAACGAATTGAAGTAATAAAAGGCCCGGCTGCTTCATCGTTCGGCGCCGACGCCGTTGGTGGTGTAATCCATATAAAAACCAAAACGTATCTGGCCAAACCTAAATACAAGTTGAACTTTATTGGAAAAGTATCTAAGGGGCAATACGGTCTTAACAATAATGACCTTGGCCTTTTTATGAGCACCAAAAAATGGGCGTTTTCGGGAGGCGTTAGATCACTGAATGCCGACGGACAGGAATTTGCTAACCCAAACTTTCCTGCCAACAGCGGAGACAGTCTTTATCAAACCCGCTTCAACCAAAAAAACTATACCGCATCGGGCGTTTATTTCAAGGACCATTGGAAGTTTTACATACGTGGTGCAATGGATGTTCGCGACTTCAACGCCAAGTATTTCTATACGGCCAGCTCACTTGACGAATCGGAAGAGGAGGTCAGGGCACACTGGCTGCAATCGGCCATCATCCATCAGGGAAAAAAGCTGCGGACTGAGTTTAACATCGGGTACAAGCAAAACCGAGACACGTTCAATTTCAACCCTACTTTTCCCTCCATTAACGGACATACCACGACTCGGCTTAACTCTACCCTCGGTCAAAACTTTCGAAAGGGTAAAGCCAGGTTTGCCTACGGGCTTCAGTTCGATCGAACGTCGATCGAAAGTACCGACCGTGGAAACCATTCCAATTTCAGCCTCGCTGCATTTGCCCAAACCCGCTTAAGTATTCTTGACCGTATGAACCTGATGATTGGTTTACGAGGCGAGAATGACGACGCCTTTGGGTTTAGTTTTGTACCACAAGGAACGTTAACGTACAGAATAAACAAGAACACCTTATTGAAAAGCTCCATTGGGGCATCCGTAAGAAATCCGGATTATACCGAACGTTTTGTTTCTTTTCTGATCCCAGACCTGGGCCCTAACCGAAATGCCGGCAATCCTGATTTAAAACCTGAAACATCACTCTCAACAGATGTGGGTATGGACTGGAGACCGAGTGATGCACTTCATATATCCAGCTCTGTTTTCGCCCGACAATCATCCAACTTGATTGACTACATTCAAACGAATTCGAACCAAATCACAAATCTTACCAACCTGCAAGCTGACACCACCTATTTCTATGCTACGAATGTGTCGGAAACGCAAACACTGGGATTTGAAACAGGAATAACGTACACAACGTTTAAGTCGGATTCGACGCTTTTGAGATTTAGATTGGACTACACGTACATCAACACCTCTACGCCTGAGGGCAGCGTATCTAAATACATAGCCAATCACCCAATTCAGTCGATCTCACCACAGATTACGTTCCGTTATAATCGGTTTCGTGTGAGCACAACGGCAAACCTTGTTACGCGAAACGCGGAAGAGATTCCCTCAATCAATGGCCTGGTTCAATCTGAATACTTTCTATTAAACGCCCGGGTTTCCTACAAACCTCCAGTAGTTCCAGCCCGAGTTTTTATCGAAGCGCGAAACATACTCGACACACAGTATCAGGAGATTCTTGGAGCGCAGATGCCCGGGAGATGGATCTATGGCGGGCTTGTATGGCGATGGGGGGACAAGCTTAACCCTTAGCCGTACACAATACCCAATAATACTTGTAGAAGGATTTTGGATTATAGGCCAAGCCTACGCCAACCTGAGAACTACTTGGGTTAAACATAATATCGTGATGCCCCTTACTCGTAAACCATTGATGGTATGTTCCACTGGCTTTACTGCTCCCAGCCGCGATGTTTTCACCGTTGGCAAATCCTTTGCCGTTATAAAATCGACGTATACGTTTAAAAGCACCCACTATTGTTACAATCTCTCCGTCGATACTATCACACGTTGAATGTGAGAAATAGTTCTGACTGGCCATATCGTTGGCATGGTATCGAGCCGATCTGGCAAGGGATTCGTCCCACCTTAGTTCCTTCAACCCTCGCTTTTTTCTTGCTGCATTTAGGATTCGGATGACTTCTTTTTCCGCATCACTGTTGAACGCTACAATTTCCTCTTCTCCGGAAGGCAGTCCGTAATATTTACCACCTACCATTCGGGTTGTTTGGAGGGCCAGTTGCTTCAGTTTCTGTTGTTTCTTCTTTTGCTCCTCAATCTCATTCAACGTAGGGAGTGCCTTGCCTGTTAAACGCTTGTACTGATACGCCAGTCGCTCCGACCTATCCAAATCTTCTCGCAAACGGAACGTATCGCGATACATGGCCAGATAAGTAGCCAATGTACTCTTCATAGTATCAATGTATGGTTTGAGGTATCTACTTCGTCCACCATAACGTGCCAGCTTATAGGTATTGGACGACGCCCTGTTCAACGATGCATATTGTTTTAGAAGCTTATCGGTTTTTCTGAATTTATTCCAGTCGGTATATGCCAGGTAGTAATAGGCATCCGCCTCTCTGGGCTTCTTTTTCGTGAGTCTTTTAGCATACTCCAACCCTTTTGCCGAGTCCTTATTGAACTTCTTTTGAAGCCGATTGAAGGTCTTTTCATCGGCTCTTGCAAAACCGGCCGTAATGGCCAACACCATACTTAATACCAAAAATCGCATACTTTTTTATGGTTAATACCGGTTATGGGCAAAAGATAAACGGTTAACCTTATTTCAGCATTGTGTAAGATTGTCAGTAACAACCTAAATGCGCGTGTTTACTTCTTTTACTTATAGTGGGGCGACACCCATATCAAACCACTTATTAAAGGGTTGGGCACAGATCAAAAGTGCGAGTCAAACATGTCCTAATTAATCCACACTTGGATTCGTCTCGACCACCCTTATGGTACTTTTGAACAAAACCCTTATATTTGTTAAGGCTGGCCGTTTCGTATCTCTCGTAACGGTAGGCAAATTGTACTACTACTATTTATTGTATCATTATGAGAATCACTACTATGTTGCTCCTTATTGGAGGTTTCACCTTCATAAGCCAAGCTCAAACCGTCATCATCAGCAAGTACGTCGAAGCCTGTTCAGGCACTACACCAAAGGTTGTTGAACTTTGGAACCCCACAAACGTAGACATCGACATGAGTTCAACACCCATCACTGTGTGGAAAGGAACTAACGGCGCTGCCACTTCGGTGGACGTTACAATTAACTCTGGCACCCTAAAAGCAGGTGAAGTACTTATTGTTGGTACTACGGACGTGACGGGTACCACCTGTCACACCTATGTGAGTGAGTCATTCACGTTTAATGGTGACGATGCTCTTGAGGTAAAACTAGACGGTACGATAACTGACATTTTCGGGCAACCTGGTACGGACCCGGGATCTAGCTGGAGTGGAGGTGGTGTAAGTACCGCCAACAGCAGTATTGGTCTTAAATCGGGCATTACCACTGGTGCCACTACTTCCTGGAGCGACCCAAGCGCGCGTTTTGAAGAACTGAGCTCAAGTTGTTCTATGGATGGATTTGGAGTCCCTCCGGGAGGTTGTCCGGTGGATACCTCTTCTCTAAAAACGGTTCCAACTAAGGTTTCCTTTCTAAACTACCCGTTTTCTCATGGAGGCCCGTCCAACCCGAAGGCCGTCCTACTAACTGGAGGCAAACTCGGTTCTGATCAGGCGACAGTAACGGCTCCTTCCGACTACGAAATTTCTACTACGTCCGGGGGTTCATACAGTTCAACTTTGAACTTTACACCAAGTTCCGACAGCATAAACTCGACCTTTTATGTCCGGCTTAAATCCGGCAAGGCTTTAGGTGCCTATGTTGATAGTTTGACTGTCACACATGATTCTGTAACAAGCTTTAAAGTACCTCTTTCCGGCTCTGTCACCAGCGGTAACGACACTATAAAGGTAGCTAGCTACAACCTTCTTCAATACTCGGGAAGCGGGTCTTCCCTTGATCGTAATGCATCTTTGCGCACCGTACTCTCCAATTTGAATCCAGATATCCTTGGGGTTTGTGAGATCCAAAGTGGAGAAACAGGCTTTAATGCAGCCCGTGATAGCTTGTTTGAAATTGCGCTGCCGCATTTCAAACCGGCAACGTTCATCCAAAGCTCGAACGACATGAGTACTGCGTTGTTTTATGACTCGACTACGTTTACCTTCGTCTCCAACACAGCCATCACCACCACGCTTCGCGACATCAACCAATATGTATTGATTCACAACTACTCTCTCGATACATTCAGGGTATATGAGGTACACCTAAAGGCCAGTGACAACTCTTCGAGCAGAACCCAACGAGCGGCTGAGGTCCACGAACTCAGGAAAATTACAGACGCGCTTCCTTCCGGCTCGAATTTCGTAGTTCAGGGAGACTTTAACATTTATGACTCGGATGAAGCGGCCTATGATAGTCTCATTGTCACAAAAACAGGCTCTCAAGGACACTTTGTTGATCCGGTAACGATGCCCGTGACCACCAACTGGAACAATTCGTCTAATGCTACATACCACTCTCAATCCACCCGAACCCGATCTTTTCAAGGGGGAGCTACGAGTGGGCTTGACGACCGTTTCGACTTTATAATGCACTCAGCCGCGCTCAGTACAGCAAGTGATGTATACTACCTAAGCAATAGTTATCTGGTATACGGTAATGACGGCAACCACTACGATGATTCCATCAACGACGGCACGAATAGTGCCGTATCCGCGGCAATAGCCGATGCCCTCCACCTTGGGTCCGACCATTTACCTGTTGTGGCGCAGGTTGTATTTGCAGATGGTGGCACTACACTTCCGGTTTCATTTGCGTCATTCGTTGGACGACGAGATGACCAGGGTACAGCAGTGCTTAACTGGACCACCGCCATGGAAATCAATAACCGGGGATTTGAGGTTGAACGCCTTGTCGATCGATCAGGATGGAAAAACATTGGCTTTGTAAGCGGCGTTGGAGATTCAGAATCCACCTCGTTTTACAACTTTGAAGACCACGATCTCGGACTCAACCAAGTTGGTTACTACCGCTTGAAACAATTTGACTTTGATGGACCTTTTGAATACTCTAAAGTTGTCAAAGTTGGTTTGGAAACAGATTTTGGAGACCTCAAGGTTTACCCAAACCCGTTTAACACAGAAGTTACAGTTACGCTAGACCCCAATATGGAGGGTAACTATATGATTCAAATGACGGACATATCAGGACGACCTGTTCTTACAGAATCTGCTAAGCAGTATGACCATACGCATCGAATTGAGCTTTCTCATTTATCAACTGGAGTATACCTCATGCATGTATATTCAGGAGCGTATAAACGTACAATCAAGCTCATCAAGTCCAGGTAATAGAAATACGATATTGGTGGCCGTTCGAATCGAACGGCCTTCTTCAATGCCACCGGTTCCTGGAATGGTAACCGACCGCACTGTTTCACCATTTT
>JAEPQQ010000034.1:0-1989 GCA_017640445.1 Bacteroidia bacterium
ATACGCTATGATACTTTTGGCAGGGTCTGCAACATGGAATTTCCCATTTTTTATGCGAAACAGAACTACAAAGTGATTGTTACGCCAGTGAACTATGAGAGGACCCGAACCAACCGCCTTCTTTAATTGGTCAATCCTAATCTTAACACCCATGGTGCGATAGCCTATGGCTTCGGCCGACTCGGAAATACCCAACATGCTTACACCGAGTTTTGTAATGTGGCTTTTTTGTCGTAAGTAGTTGATATCGTACGACTTACCGTACCACTTCGATATCATTTTCAGACATGCCGGACCACAGTCTTTAATGCCCAGTTGTTGTACAAAGGGAAACTTCTTCATGTCTTAGCCTTGGTGAGCCCGTGATTCAAGTAATTGTATGTATTCGTTCTGGCGACGGATAATGTCGTCTTTTGAGTTTAACAATTTTTCATACGTGTCCTTCAGAGTTTTTACATAGTCAGGATCACCTGTGCTCGATTTGTCCATGGCCCGAATGCCCGCTTGCAACAGAAATGATTTTTCATCGAAATGGATGATCGTTTCTACTGGAATTTGATAGAACTCGGCAAGTCTTTTTAAGTGATTTAAGGTTACTGCAACTTCCTCGTTTTCAATCTTTCGATAGTACCGTGTGCTGACCCCTAAAGCGTTTGCAATCTCAAATTGTTTTTTTTCATGAACTTTCCGAATTTTTCGAATGTGCATGCCAAGCAGATGAGTGTTTTGTAACTGTTTGATTATCATAGTAGCATAAAAAAAACTAGTGTTCGTTGGTTTAGTAAGATTTTATTAAGTGAGTTCCTGGTATTGAAAGAATCAATGCCTACTAACAAATCTAGTTCACCCAGTTGACTTGTGAAATCGCTAGAAGTAGTGGTTTTTAGAAGGTTATCTCATTATTCCGTCACACAAAGAGCTCGAATTGTGAAAACTTTACGCCAGAGATTTACCATAACCGAGTAGTACTCCAGTTCTCGCTGGGCGTATTCATTTTCCGCCAATAAATATTGATCGACCGATATTTTACCTAAACCATGCATTTCACTGTAATCGTTGAGCCGGTTTTTGGTTAATTCGAGAATTGTCAGTGATGAAGTTCTGTTTTTCAATAGGAGTTCATACGCCATATGCTCACTGCGTATTTTCTGCATTAAAGCAAGTGAGTCAGCGAATGCGGTTTGTTCAATACCTTTTAGCCGGTGGTTGTCAATAAGCTGTTGGTATCTGCTTGCGCCGCCGTCGTAAAGAGGAACAGAAACCCCGATACTCATTCGTTGACTACCAAGAACATTATTGTAAACATCGTCAAACCGATCGGCTCTTTGGTTGTAGCCGAAGGCAACATTTATAGTGGCACCTGGCCCTGCGTCACGTTTGTTTTTTGTGATTTGTTCATTGGCTTCAAATAACCGAACGGCATTTTTTCTGAACGTAGGATTTCGTTTTACAGCCGTTGATTGAATTTCAGCGAGGTCATAACTCGGTATGTTCCACGAGTTTAAATCGTCAATAACAAAAGGGGATATTTCGTGTTCCCGAAATTTTAGAATTAAGTCATCAAGATTGGCTTTATGTCGTTCATACTCTTCTTCAAGTTTGAGTTTGTTTATGGTTAAGGCGTCTATGTCTGACCTTGGAGTTTTACCCAGTCTAAGACGCTCTTTCGCCAACAAGAGAGTAGTGTCCATTCTCGCCAACCGCGATTCCGTAAGCTCGAGTTGTTTTGCAACCAGGTAGTATTGTAGCACCAGGTTGGCAATTTTTCTCTTGAAAGAAAAACTTTCAAATACATACTCAAGATCAGCAATGGAAAGCTGGTTGGCGGCATTAACCCTGGCCTGTTTTAAGTCATTGTAACCAAACAATGGCTGACTTAAGCTGAGCACCAGTGGACTACTCTGCCATTCGGTGTGATCACTAGGTTCGAAAATGTCCAATCGGGTTAAGCCTGACGAAAGACTAAGTGTACCGCCTGAAAAAACCAGG
>JAEPQQ010000034.1:1999-10075 GCA_017640445.1 Bacteroidia bacterium
CGCTCAACCCAAGAGAGGAGTAAGCTCGGTTTTGTTGTAAAAATCGTTGCCCTCCATCAGGCTGCCATACCGAAGTAATAGATCGGGAAATGCCAGGTAGATCACCCGTCAGCCGGATGCTTGTTTTCAGTTCGCTGAGACGATACGAATATTGATGTTTGGAACGAAGTCTGAGTAAGTCTATGTGCTTCGCTGATGGGCTGGTTTGAATTGCCTGAAACAGGTATTCCCTAAATTCCGGAGACTGTGCACGCAGGGTGTAAGCCTGTAGTATCAGGATTAAGAAGAGTAAGGCAGGTTTTTTCATTCGATTGGTCTCCATCATTGGCGGTTTAATAAACTAATACATAACTTCTTCGCTGTACAGTATACGACCTCCCAAATCGCGAAGGCAGAATACGAATGTTCCTTGTTGCGGGCCCAACTCCAGCGTTCGGGTGGATGGAGTAACGATTAACGAGGTTATGGGAACAGCCTTCAGGCGATAGTCCCTATACTCTTCCTGATGAAACCACTGAGCAATGAAGTGTTTCCCAGTAGACATTTGCTCTTTTGCAGCGCTGCTGAGCGAAAGTTTTTGAATGGGTCGGTCCACTCTACCTAAAGGGTTCTTAGCTCGATGTAGATTGTTTGTAATGCTCAGGTCTACCCCAATGTGAAGCTTGTTGCGCGCACTGTCGGCGTTTACTATGCCCAGCCAGGTGTCGGGCGATGAAGCGTTAAATTCCACCTGGTCAATCGTAAATGGATCAATGCCAGATAAATCCCTGAAATGTTCCGCCATCATTTTTCTACCAGAAGATGAGGATTCATGGATGTGACCAAATCCCGCCAACACTAAGACCTTTCCCTCTTGATTCAAGATGGTGTTGTTATAAAGATTTTGCGCTTGCAGGCGCTCACGGTCTGGGGAAAAATCATCGTAACCGGTAACATGGTAACCGAGTTGTAGAGCTTCCCGAATTAATGCCGCCATGTTGGATTCAGCGACGTAAAATCCTGAATCGACAATTGGATAACCACGCTTTTGAAGCGTGTCTGAATCTTCCCACAACCCTTCAATCGCCAGATGTCGGTAGCCAAGTTCATACAAGGGGCGAAGTAAACGACGCATAAGTAGGCGGTGCGACTTTACAAAATGTGCCTCATTAAACATCGTTACTCGCTCATCTTTTATTTGCGCAATAAGCACATCGAAGGCACTTTGATTGGTTGTGCTGAATATGGGTTGTTGTACCTCGCTGAGGTACGACAAACTGCGCCATTGATCAACCCAATGATCCGTTGATCCATTTTCAATAAACGAATGAAAGGTGGCAGAGGCTTGAACAAACGAGGCTCTATCCTGAGGTTGTTTGTAGTTGATCTCGGATTGCTGTAACCGAACAATTGGTCGTAGGTAATTGGCGCTTCCATCTTTTTGGGTAAAAGCCTGTTTCGCCAGTCTGAATGGTGACTCTAGCTTTTCTTCCATGTAAGCGTCTCCAAGCCGGATAGACGGAAAGACGATTTGCTCAAATTCGTTTGATAGGTTATGTACAGCGTCTGATTCGCTAAATGCCATGAAAAACAATACAGAGTCCTGGTGGGGAAGGATGTATAGTCGCTCTCTGGTTGAACTCCTTCCCAGCGAGTAGTATTCGTTTCCAACACTGTCACTGCTGGCCACACCCAATTCAAGGGTATTTATCTTAGTTAAAGGGATTTTGAAGACCGCCAGACTTAGTCGGGGGCCTGACGTGGTCTCGAAACCAGAAAGGAAGTTCCTCCTGGTCGCCAGATTTTCTAGAGTAGAGTGGGGTAGCCAGTCTTTTTTATATTCAACCGATTCATAATCACCGGGTAGTTTGAAGTGAAGTTTTACTGCGTCGTCATACACATATTTGTAATACTGATCAATCATACGCAGATGGGTCTTTTTTTGTTGTTTGTTGATGCCGCATCCGCATACCATTATAAAAAGCGATATGGTTGCCACACCTATTCGTCCCATACGGCGGTATACGGATTGTATTTGCATTTTGCTGGTTTTCCCAGAGCCTCGTCATTGTCTGTATAAGCTCTGCAATCCAAACAAATGTATCTGAATTCACAATCCTGACAAACTGCGATCTTGTCTTTATTAATTGACCATGGCTTGGTAAATTCTTGATTTTGAACCACATCCAAAAGCTTGACCTCATGAACGTGACCGAACGATTTCGACATGGATGGACAGTTCTTAACCTGCCCAAACCGATCAATTGACATTTTTTTGTATAAGCAGTTGTTGTACCGCTGAGACTGTTTGAACATGTCAAGATTTGCACTAAAATAAGCCGGGCTGATGTTTCCACAGGAAGTCTCGTCAATTACTTCGGCCGAGCAATACACTAAACTGGCTCCGGTGTACATGCTAATCAACTGGTTTCTTTTCGAACCATACACATTAACCTGTCTGATTTTTTTGTTCCCAAAGAATAACTCTGCCAGGTGGGCCGAGTCTTCGAATTCGTCATTGGATGGCAAGGTCAGGTGAATGGTCCGTATGGTGGTGTTTTCAAAGGTCGTTAGAAGTTTGGTGAGTTTTTTTAGTGATAGTTGACAATACACCCGAAGCTCAACGGCGGCACAAAGCAGCTCCGATAATTGTTCCATTACTTTGCCGAGTTCAAAGTCGGAATCCTCATCAATATCGATGATGGCATTGTCGATGATATTAGGGTTGTCATCAAGTGATAAGTCAATGGACGGAAACAACTCGGGTGTGGATGTGTAAAACCCAAATTCCTTCTCTACCAGAATGTCGAGAAGCTTACCCAATTCGTCACCATCAACCTGGTTGTTCAGCGATGGCAACGAAATGGCATTGTCGGATAATAAATCAACAAGTTCTGTAGGAATTTGATGAAACGCTTGTCGTTGTAAATCACAGAGAATGGTTCTTTTTGCGCCTTGAACAGGGATACAACAAGCAAATAATTTGAAGTAGTTTTGGTTAGTCATTCTTTTTGAAAGCGTTTACATTGACAATGGAGGAAATTGGTTTGTAGTACGATTTAGCCTGGAAGTTACGTGTGTCAAAAGCAGTGCTGGTAATCCGTTGATCCATTATTTTCTTATCCCGTTTTACATTGGTTAGTTTCTTGTGATTGGCGATTAAGAAGTTAAGGGAGAACTTGTTGTGAAGTTCTTTTTTTAATTCATCCTGATATTCCATGGTGCATGTGTATTAATTGATTTGCGATGTCTTTATAAACGGTATAGTTGCAAGGAATGCTAATCATACCATATTGCCCGGTTGAGTTGATTTCGAGAAAGTATATCTCTCCATCAGACTCGGACATGATGAAGTCGATGGTTCCATAATTCAGCCCCAGGTCGTTCATGAGGTCGTGTATTTTACCTTCAATATCTTTTGGGAACATAAACGGAACCCTTCTATTTGGATTCGACCAGTCTACCTGTCTGCTGTCTTCCTGTGTAAACTTACTGGCTTGAGAGAAAATGGCCATGGAATACATCGATCCATGAAGATAGAATGTGCGTATTTCAAATACTTTTGGTACTTCTTCTTGCACCAGAGATGGGAAAAACGAGTCAGGTAATTTGTCGATCATTTCCTGCTTCACCTTTCGGGTAAACATGGAGTACAGCCCGCTTGCGTTGGTGATGAAATACGGTTCATACATCGACTTAATAATCAAGGAAGATGAGTTGTGTAGCTCCTGCAGTTTTTTCTTTGTTGAAACGACATGGGTTCTTGGTGTATGTAAACCAGCAGTTTCAGCAGCTCTGATGTTGTGTAGTTTATTCATGCTGGCATGAAATGGGCTCAACATCCACGTTTTGTTTTTTAAGGTTCGGAGAATGAAATCCTGTAATATGGAGAACTCTCGTTGAAGCTGTTGTAGATCACCAGGTTGTACCTTGCTCTCTGTTGTGTGAAAATATTCGGATTTGGTAAACCCATAAAACTTATTGTACCAAACCACAGTAACCTCATCTAGGTTAAGGTTGCCATCATGTAATTCCAGAACGTTATTGTGCACGTCAAGGTACACGTACTGATCCAACAGGTTGTCCGAGTTTAGCCGATAGTATTGGACGTCGCGTTGTTTTAACCAAGCTATTATTAGGTCGGCATTGGTGTCTGAACTTGAAGTTAATAGTAGAATCATAAGAAAAGATATGCTCCTAACCAATTGGTTAAGAGCATAGTTTAAAAGCCGGTGAGATTAGGAAATTGCAGAAAATACAACAGCCTCTTCAGCTTGATCAGCTGCATCTAGCATAGCAGGATCAATGATGCCAACATCACCACGTGTGAACACATTGTCTGAGTAGTGATCTAAGTTAGCAGGAGGAAGTGCACCATCGCTTTCACCGCTCCATGAGTCGTCTCCATCGTTACTTACGTCTTCTGGAGTTACGGTTACGGTGTCGAGAGTGATTGTGTACGCTGCACCACCATAAATCTGGTTCATTGCTTGATTTTCAAGCATTTCGAAATTGAAATCTTTACTTTTCATAGTATAAATATTTAATTGTTTAACCTATGCCAGAATCTTCAATTGAGGATTTGACATGTATTACAACCCAAAAGTAAAGACCTAAAATGCCTCGGTTGAACCGCTTACCTGACTATTTTCGGAACCTGGATTCATCAGGATTATTACGCCATGAATAGCTAGTTAAAAGTTGGGATGGAGTCAGAGTTTGAAGGGCTTGCTAATTCGTTATTCGCATTCTGAGACCGTCTAAGGTCTCGAAATTTGCTTTAGCTCCAGAACCAAAGGACGTTGATCCGATTCACTTAAGTCGTAGTTGACTCGAATGAATATGCGATCCAATTCAAAATTCCAATTGACGCAGGAAGAACATTTTCCCCTTTTCTGTTTGTACAATTTTTTAGGCTCTTGCGTACTTAGAAATGAACTTGCTTCCGCATTGTCGATTAAGTCTTTTAATACCTTTTTTACTTCCCTGTTAGCAGGTTTGAGGTTGCGGTTATTAGAGAACTCAATTGCGCCTAAACTGTCAACTGAGGCTTCAAAGATTATCGAGTCATTAAAGACCTGTTCTACCGGGGGAAACAAGGTGTCCCGAACAATTATCTTGTACTGCTTAACAACGGTTACCTTTTCAATTGGAACCTCAGGATTCTCGTATCGAATTCCAGTTTTCAATATCTTATTTACACCGGTTGAGCGCAGAAGCACTGAATCTTCTACCATATAGTCACCCTGGTCATGGTCCATACTTAAATCCGAAATAGCGAAGGGGTAGTCCGGAGGAAAGTCATCTCTAATCAGGTAAACCCGAACTCCTTCAAAAGTGATTTTGCCGGTTAAAGTATAAAGCGTAGAAGTTTTTTGTTGTGCATTGGTGTTCAACGCACAGCAAAAAAGCAGAACAAATAATGGGAGTCGCTGAGTAAATGTTTGCATATATGGGTTCATGAATTGGGTAGTGTGCAAAGCACGTTCCAAACTTATACTTTTTAAATCAGGAAGCACACTTCTATAAAACCGAGATGAGCTTGTTAGTTTATTGTAACATAATCATTGATGGTTGTGGGATATTTTTGCCAAAAGCGCTGATTGGGAACTTCAACAATGGAAACAGACTTTACAACTATTGAATACCTAAAAACAGGAAATCTCCGTCAACAACTGGCCTATGCAGAATTGACCAGGCTTTCCGTTTTCGATGACTTGAAGCGGTATTGTCCTTTGTTGACAGGAACGATCCCAATCGGTATAGACCTACCGGAGAGTGACCTGGACATTATTTGTGAATGCTCCGACCATGCAGAATTTCGTGAGACACTCTGTGCGTTATACTCAGACAAAGAAGGTTTTCGAATTCACACGAGCCAGCAAGGAGGGAAAGAATCGACGGTGGCAGCTTTTCGTTCCGGTCAATTCGATATTGAGGTTTTCGGACAAGATTGCCCTAGCCATAATCAAAGCGCGTACATACATATGCTGGTTGAACATAAAATATTGAATTCAATGGGCGAGGAGTTTAGGGAGAATGTTCTTCGGCTTAAACGAGGTGGTCTAAAAACGGAACCAGCTTTTGCACAACTGTTGGGTTTGAAAGGAGACCCGTACAAGGAGTTGCTGAAATTCGAGAAGTAGGATAGACACGCAATCCCGGTTCTTCCAGGTTCAATATCGCTCGTTGATCAGTCTGGAACCAGCCACGTTCTTTTCCGAAGAGAGCTTTTTGATGAAGTCAAAAACCTGTTTGTAAATTGTAAAAATGGATCAACAATACCTTGGTCCACCTGGTCGGGGAATTGCAGATTCAATTATCTGATATATTTGCATCAGGCCGGCAGATATAAGGTCAATCTCAATGGAGGTTGTGTGCCGGGCTAAGTTTGTAATTAGCAGATGATCGTAAAACAGAGAATTAATGAGTCCGGTGTGTTGGAAATCCTAACGCCGACTTCCGATAAAAACAAGGAGAATAAATTGAGTTTAGGCAGATTCGCACGACTAGCGGGTGTGTTGCCTTTCTTGTTTGCTGCTTTTGGGGCAATAGCTCAGAGCAATACCAATAACAGTAAGTTTAAACAACTTTACGAAGAACTACCTACTCCAAATGTGTACCGAACGGCCAGTGGGGCTCCAGGGCATGAATACTACCAGCAAAAGGCAGATTACGTAATCAATGTTTCGTTAGATGAAGAGAATCATATCATCCGGGGAGATGAGGTTGTTACCTATACCAATAACTCTCCTGACGTATTGCAGTATTTGTGGGTTCAGCTGGATCAAAACGTTCGGGCAAAAAACTCTCAGGGACAATTGGCAACTACCAGTGGAATGAATGATGAAATGAGTTTTGGCACCTTAAAGGCGATGCATGATCGGGCAAACTTTGATGGAGGTTTTAAACTAGAAGAGGTGACCGATCAGCGTGGAGAAAAGTTGTCGTATACGGTAAATGGAACAATGATGCGAATAGACCTCTCCCGACCATTGAGAAAAGGACAATCTTTTTCCTTCAAGATTAAGTACTGGTACAACATAAATGACCGCATGAAAATTGGGGGTAGAAGTGGCTACGAGTACTTTGAAGAAAATGGGAACTCCATTTATACGATAGCTCAGTTTTTTCCAAGAATGGCTGTCTATAACGAAGTGGAAGGGTGGCAGAATAAGCAGTTCCTCGGCCGAGGAGAGTTTACACTTCCGTTTGGTGATTACAAGGTAAATATTACGGTACCGGCAGATCACATTGTTGCGGCAACCGGAGAATTAAAGAATTCTTCCTCTGTCTTAACCTCAGAACAAAACAAACGCTGGGAAGAGTCAAAAAAGAGTTATTCAGAACCAGTTCTAATTGTAACACAAGAGGAAGCGGAGCAAAACGAAAAGGAGAAGAGCAAGGGCGTCAAAACCTGGACGTTTGAAGCTGAGAACGTCCGTGATTTTGGTTGGGCCAGCTCAAGAAAATTTATTTGGGACGCAATGGCTGTAAGAATATCGGACAAAACGGTTATGGCGTATAGTTTCTATCCAAAAGAGGGAAATCCACTCTGGGAACAGTATTCTACACGGGTTGTTGCTCACACCATTAAGACCTACTCCAAATACTCAACCGATTATATTTATCCTCAGGCTACTTCCGTCCACTCTAAGCGGATCGGTATGGAATACCCAATGATCTGTTTCAATTTCGGCAGACCAGAAAAAGACGGCACGTACTCGGAAAGAACCAAGTATAGAATGATTGGAGTCATCATTCACGAAGTAGGACACAATTTCTTTCCGATGATCATTAACTCGGATGAGCGCCAATGGACGTGGATGGACGAAGGCTTAAATACGTTTTTGCAATACCTTACGGAACAGGAATTTGAGCGGAACTATCCGTCCAGAAGAGGACCACCCCAAAACATAGTAGACTATATGAAGGGCGACAAAAGCGGAATTTCACCAATCATGACAAACTCCGAATCCATTCTTCAGTTTGGTAACAATGCCTATGGTAAGCCAGCTACTGCACTAAACATACTGCGGGAAACGGTGATGGGCCGGGAGTTGTTTGATTTTGCATTTAAGACCTATTGCGAACGAT
>JAEPQQ010000034.1:10085-36541 GCA_017640445.1 Bacteroidia bacterium
TTTAAGCATCCTACGCCCGCAGATTTTTTTAGAACAATGGAAGACGCTAGTGCCGTGGATCTCGACTGGTTTTGGCGTGGTTGGTTCTATACAAATGATCACGTGGATATTTCGTTAGATCAGGTAAACTGGTTTAAAGTGAACACCGGAAACCCGGAAACAGAAAACCCAATTGCGAAAGCCAGACAAGAAAAGGAAAATACCTTCATTGGTGACAGCCGTAACCGCACGTCCATTAAAAAAACGGTAACGGAAACCGATGCGAAGGCCATCGATTTTTATACAACGTACGACCCTTTTCTTACTACCATACTGGATAAGGAAGAATTTGCTGAGTATTTGAACGGTCTGAACGATGAAGAGAAGGCGCTATTAGATACGGGCTACAATTATTATGAGCTGCAGTTTACAAACCATGGAGGTTTAGTAATGCCTGTTATTCTGGAGTTTGAATATACCGATGGGACGAAAGAGGTAGTTCGAATACCTGCGGAAATATGGAAGCAGAATGCCATGAAGGTTGGCAAGGTCTTTATTTTGGAAAGAGAATTGGTCAGGGTAACACTGGACCCTTTTCTTGAAACAGCCGATGTGGATAGAAACAACAACTATTGGCCACCGAGGGTGGAGCCCACACGGTTTCAGCTCTATAAGAGCAGAGAACAGGTTGAGGAAAATCCGATGCAACGAGCCATCAGGGCAAAGGAACGAGAGAAATAATCGACGAGAAAACCGTATAGGAAAATTTAAATCATGCAAACAACTTTAACCGTTGCGATTCTGTCTGCATTCTTCTTCCTTCATGACTTTCATGTAACACATACAACGTTGCACTATAACAGCAGCGAGGAGTCTATTGAGATTACAATTAAGGCTGCGATAGAAGACATTGAGACAGCGTTGGAAGATAAGGGAGCAGAGAACCTGGAAATTGGAACAGACAAGGAACACGAAAAGGCAGAACAATGGATAAGGGACTACTTTAAGCAGCGTTTGGTAATTTCTCCGAATGGCAAACCAGCTGAATACACTTGGGTAGGTAAAGAGGTGAGCAATGACCTACACGACGTTTACGTATACTTTGAGTTGGTTGATTGTAATAAGAATGGACCAATTGAATCGTTGGCTGTAGAGAATACCATATTTACAGAAATACTGCCGCATCAGAGTAACATTGTTCTAATTGATTTCGGTGAAAACAAGCATACTCTGACATTTACAAAGGATCAAAGCAATAAGAGTATTGTCTTAAATAAGGATTGATATCTTATCTCCTTTCCCTCACTATTTTTTTGAACGTCTCGGCAAAGTCGATCATCAACTTGTATTCAGAGAGCTGTGCCAACTGGAAGTTGTTGCTGAACATGAGAATTGCTTCTCCATTGCTTTCCAGATGGTGGATGCCACACGCTTCTATGAGTTCCCGCATTTTGTCTGTCATAAAGGCATCCATTTCTTCAATACCATCAACCTTTATGTTGAACTTTTTGGAGAAGTTCGTGTACTTAACATAATCAATGTCCTTGTGCTCGGTGAGTGGTAAGAACAGATCTAAAATGTCCTTTCGCTCAATCGTGAATTTTGGAATTTGGAAAGGTAGTCGGAACAGACCAACCGTAGTTTCATACTCCTCGTTAATGTGGAATGCACTCTCTTCAAACGTTACGTCAATCAATTCGAGGCACATGTCCTCATCCTGATGGGTAATTACGTTCAACTCTTTTTCAATCGGACGGGTCTTGAAGAAGTAAAAGGATTGGAAATAATCCGGGTTTTCAATGCTTCTGGATTGGAACTCCCAGCCATAACCCGAAGCCATTTCTTCCAGCATTCTTTGCCGCCTTGTATGCTTTACCTCCAGGCTGAGGTTTGTCCGGATAGCCAGTTTGTGCCTCGATGACGACAAGTGATTGTCCAGTCCGGTAATTTCAATATGTCCTTCCGTAGTTTCATGTACTGATTTAAAGTCGTGGAGAGTCTCCAGTACGGTGTGTCCAACCAGACGCGACTCAGAAAGATCAATCACCGCGTTTGCGCCTTTGGGAATCTCATCCAGGAGCTTATTAATCTTTAGAATTCCCATGAAGTTGACAATTCCCTGCAGCTTTAGCGAATACGTTCCATCCGGCTTCTGGACAAGTTTGGAACTCGAATTGAGTATAGAATGAATAAAGCGCCGGGTTGACATCCTCGAGATTAGAAGATGAACAAATAGTATCAATAGTGATCCTCCAAATAACCCAATCAGCAGATTGGTATAAAGTGTCAGTACCAACGTGAACAAGAAAAAGATGAGTTGTTCTATCCCATATTCATTTACTTGTTTGAATACCTTGGGTGAGGCCAATTTGAATCCGGTAAACACCAGAAGCACGGCAAAGGCGCAAAGCGGTACTTTCTGCATAACAGGTCCAAGTGCGATGATCAGCAACAGAAGGAATATACCCTGGTACATGTTCGACCATTTTGTCTTGGCTCCATTGTGCACATTTATCGTACTTCGTATAATAACGGCAATGATTGGTAATCCGCCTATTAAACCTGCCACCATGGTACTCAAACCAATACCCGTTAGGTCTTTGTTCAAGTCAGTTTTACGTTTGTATGGGTCGATCTTGTCAATTGCTTTGGCAATGGTCAACGATTCGATACTTGTGATAATCAATATGGAAAAAACAATGAGCCAAAAGTCGATTGTATTTATGGCGCCGAAGTTGGGATATATGATGGATTCAGTTATTGAATCCGGAACCTTTAACAACAGGTCAGGGCCAACATTGTAGCTTCTTCCAAGAAAGCTCATAGTGTGCTCGTCAAAAAAGTTGAATAGGTATGCGAATGGGATGGACAGGGCAATCACCCAAATCGGCGTTGGCAACAGGTGAAACAGCTTGTAACTGATTTTGGAATGAAAAAACATCAGTAACAGACCAACCACCGATATCATAACCACAAAGGGGTTCGCCTGGGGCAACATCTTTACCGCATCTACCAAATTGTCAATAATGCTATACGACTCGGAATGCGTGCCGAGCGCCACATGAATCTGTTTTGCAAAAATGATAATTCCAATAGCTGCCAGAATACCGTGAATTACCGTTGAATGGAAAATGTCTGCAAACCGACCCAACTTTAAAATACCTAACAAAGCCTGAATCGCTCCTGAAATAACAAAGGCCGCCAGTATGTAGTTGAATGCTTGCCCGGTGCCGTCATCAAGGGTGATGATACCAGCGAGGATAACACCAATTACTCCTTTGGCCGGTCCGTTCACAGAGATATGGCCTCCTCTGAACAAGGTGGTAACAATACCCCCAACCACTGCTGACCAAATGCCGGCCATTGGAGGTGCACCTGCGGCTATGGCAATTCCCAATGAAAGGGGTAAAGCGATGAGGGCAACACTTAATGCCGCCACCATGTCACTTTGCCAATTCTCTTTTAGTCCACCAAGTCCTTTTTTGGGAGTTTTTTGCATAGGCCTTCAATCTAATACATTAAGCGTTAACGGAACGCAATTTGTTTTAAATTTTTGCAGATTATTTTTATCGTAACGGTGGAATTCCCACATTGTGGTGGATCAGGAATATGAGAGTTTTTTATGCCGGAAGCGGTTGTTGCGTGTTTGGTTAAGTTCAGAGGATAAGAGGTCAATTGCCCAATTATTCTTAGTAGCTTCGTTGTTGGTTTCGCATTGCTCCAATGCTTGAACCAGACGTCAATGTTGGGAAACGAGATTTTAACATACCTGAGCAGGTTCGCTCCAATTACAGAAGAAATTAAGAAAGCCATTTCTGAAAGCACTTTTATTAAGGCTTACAAGAAAGGTCATGTTCTGTTAAAAGAAGGTCAGGTGTCCAACGAGTGTTACTTTATTCTAAAAGGATGTATTCGGTGTTTCTCCCTTGAAGACGGAGAGGAAAAAACGATAGAAATTTATACCGAAGCGCAGTCTGTTGTTCCAACAAACTATGGAACGTCGCATCCTTCCGAGTACTATTTGGAATGCGTAGAAGACACCATTTTGAATTTGGGCAATCCCGAAATAGAAAAAGAAACGTTTGAGAAGTATCCGGAGTTAGAGTCGTTATCGAGAATGATTGCAGAGAAAATGTTACTCGAGCAACACCAGTCATTCTCCCGGTTTAAGGCATCTACCCCCGAAGAACGGTATTTAAACCTCGTAAAAACAAGGCCAGATCTTGTTCAGAGAATTCCGCTCTATCAAATAGCAAGTTACCTGGGAGTTAAGCCTGAGTCATTGAGCCGAATTAGAAAGAGAATCATGGACAAGGAATGACTTCTTAACCAACGTCAAGGCATACGAACCAACGTGCATCTACTTTTGGCACGTGAAAAAACAGAATAAACAAACATTCAGAATTGCCGGTGGCTTAATCGTTTTGGGCATTGTAATTGGCATCTTGAGTATTACCCCTTCCGTTGAGAGCGATGCATACATCAAGGAGGTGTATCCCAATAGAAACCAAGTTTTAACAAGTGCCTTTTTTCAGGTTTTGCTTGTCCCCGTCTACGTGGGTTTTGCCCTTATTCTTTACCCTGTTTTGGCGTCGCATAGCAAAACATTATCAATTGGTTTTGTTGGGTTCAGGTTTATGGCTGCAACTTTTCAAATAGTAGGAGTCGTTTCGTTGCCAGTTTTGGTTTTCGTATGTCAGAAATACACAAACACAGGCCTGGCAGTTTATGAACCGGTTGGAGATTTGATTAGATGGTCTCGCGATTTAGTCAACCATTTAGGGGTTATGTTGGCAACCGGGTTAGGGAACGTTCTGTTCTACACAATCCTCTACCAGCATAACATGGTTCCCAAATGGTTGTCGTTTTGGGCGTTCGGGGGTAACGCGCTGGTTATGTTGGCAGGTGTTCTGATCATGTTTCAATTGGTTGAAGTAGTTTCAATCACGTATGGTTTAATGTCCATTCCGCTTGTCGTACAGGAAGTGGTTCTGGCCACCTGGCTGTTAAAAAAGGGCCTTGCCACAAATACAGAACCGCTGTAGGTCTGCTACGACATTCTGATCAATACCAATGTCCTGATTTTCCAACTGGAGACATCGATACGCGCGGATTTCATTAAGTGAGTATTCACGAGAGCCGTGAATAAAATCAAATAATAGGGTAACCTTCTTATTCCTCCCTACATAAACTAGTGAAAATGAACTCGCATTGCGGTTCGTATCAAAAGCGCTATGGTCTGTAAAAATGTATGTCTTCTGTTGCTGATTGGTATTTCATCAATGTCTTTCGGACAGCAGCTGGAAAGAGTTGCAATTAGTGAAGGAGGTAACACCATCGGTAACACTCAAGTCGAATTGTCGGTCACAATTGGAGAGCCGGCAGTAAAGAACCACGATGCCCCATCTGTCTTTTTAAGTGAGGGGGTTGAGCAGGGTAGAGAGCTTTTTAATTTATCTGTTATACACCTTGAGGAAGCCTCTATCCGGGTTTATCCCAATCCCGCATCAGACCAGATAGTGGTGACTTCCGACATGGTGGTAGACCAAATCACCATCATGAATAGTGCCGGGCAGGAAGTGCTTGCCGTGGAAATCAACTCAACGCAGAAAATAATTCAGTTAAAACACCTCCCGGGAGGCCTGTACTACATCAGAATAGGCACATCAGGATACCAAACGATTTCAAAATTTATCAAGATTTAGACATATGATGAAGCATTTCCTAACAATAGTGCTGCTTAGTATCGCAGTTGCAGGATGGAGCCAAAACCCCTTCTCTTATCAAGCCGTTGCAATCGATCCAATGACCAAAAAGCCAATAGCGAACCAAACCATATCGCTTCAGATAGAATTGGTTGATGGAAACAACGTATTGTACAGCGAAGAACACACGTCGGTTACTACCTCCGAATGGGGGAAGTTTAGCTTGGCAATTGGAACCGGAGTGAACCCTAAGGGTAGTTTTGATATAAACTATACCAACGGAAATATAACGTTGGTAACGTACATCGACCTGAACAACGGAACAGCCTTTGTAAAGGTAGGTGAGACGCCAATTTACAGCAACCCAAATGCCAGTTTCGCAACAAAATCAACTCGGGCCGATACAGCACTGTTTGTCAAAAACCTCGTACTAAACGATGACGACCCAAATAATGAATTGCAGTCGATCAAACTCAGTGCGGATACCATTTATTTGTCTCAGGGAGGATTTGTAAAGCTGCCTGCGTACAACAGCTACGATGGAGATAGTTCAGCGTCGAATGAAATCCAGACTCTGTCATTGGCTGGGAGGAAACTCCGGTTGTCGCAAGGAGGAGGTCAGGTAAATCTGTTCGACGGTGATAGTTCAGCATCTAATGAAATACAGTTCCTGACCAAAACTGATAGCATGATTTTGCTTAGTAACGGGGGCTCTGTTTTGTTGGCCGATGATGATAATTCAAATGAAATACAGTTTTTATCGAAAACAGGTAATCGCGTTTCGTTAACCAACGGCGGGTCCATTGTGTTGATAGACGACGATAACGCCAACGAATTACAGTTCTTAACCGTTTCCAACGACACGTTATACTTAAGCAATGGCAATTACGTTTTGCTGAAGAAATACCTGGACAATACAGATAATCAGCAACTCAGTAGGGTGAACGACTCCATTTACCTAAGCAATGGCGGCGTAGTTGGCTTGCCAAAGGATCAGGTTTTTGATGGAGATAGCTCTGCCATCAATGAACTTCAATCCATCACGATTTCACATGACTCCATTTTTTTGACAAATGGTGGCTTTGTGCGCCTGCCCAATGATGAGGTGTACGATGGCGATAGCTCTGATACCAATGAAATACAGGTGTTGAGTCTCGCTAACGACTCGTTGCACTTAAGTAATGGCCATTACGTTTTGCTAAACAAATACCTGGACAACACAGACAATCAGCAACTCAGTAGGGTGAACGACTCTATATACTTAAGCAATGGAGGTGTTGTAGGTTTGCCAAAGGATCATGTATTTGACGGCGATAGTTCGTCAACCAACGAGCTTCAGGCACTTACACTGTTGGGTGATACCCTTTTTCTCAGCAAGGCGGGATACGTTTTGATTCCTACAACAAGCGATTCGTCTTATTTTGAACGGAATGCTCATACACTTCGACTTAGTGGTGACTATGATTCTACCAACTTTGTGTTTGGCAGCCCACAAATAGACGACGACAATAATTACCGACACGATAGGCGATTTGTGTTTTATAAGCCACAAGGAGCTTTCCGAGCCGGGGCGGCTTTTAACAAAGAATGGAACAGAGACAGTCTTGGTTCATTTTCAGCCGCATTCGGTTTAAATACTAAAGCCGTTGGGAGTTATGGTTTTGCTGTTGGGTCAGCCACCCAGTCAAGAGGTCAGGGAGCCGTGGCCATGGGTGTTCAAACTGAGGCTACAGGTTCAAATTCACTGGCAGCGGGCATCAATACGGAGGCAAACGGAACTTCTTCCATCGCATTGGGTAGTAGCTCGGAAGCAGACGGGAACGTGGCCACTTCCATAGGTTTTTTGACCAAGGCTACAGGCAACTACGCCTTAGCCACTGGTAATGCAACGGTTGCCTCGGGTTCCAATTCCGTGGCAATGGGAACCAAAACAAAGGCAACCGGAAGTAATGCAACTGCCATAGGAGATCGCAGCATCGCATCGGGTTCTAACTCGATAGCGCTCGGACAACTAGATACATCCTCTGCGATATATACAATTTCGGCTGGAAGCCAGTCTGCAGCAACTTCCACCTCGGCCGTGGCTATTGGCTATAGGGCAAAGGCCAAAAACGATTATGCTATTGCAATGGGAGATGAGGCGAAGGCAACTGGTTATGGAGCTGTGTCAATTGGAAGACTTAACCAGTCTTCAGGTCAACATGCAGTCTCGTTCGGTTATTCTTCACAAGCTTCTGGTAACGAAAGTTTCGCTGCAGGAAATGCCACTAAGGCAGAGGGGAACTATAGCACAACGTTCGGGTACCAGGCAGAGGCCAAGGGAAATTACTCCGTGTCAATGGGTAACAATACGATTGCTTCGGGTAATTCAGCCGTTAGCTTTGGGAGTGGTACACGCAGCAACGGGGCCTATGCACTTGCTACGGGTCTAAAGTCGGTAGCCAACGGTGAGGCATCTATGGCTCTTGGAAATAATACCTACGTAAACTCAGCTGGAGGCCTGGCAATTGGTAATTACAATGATACGATTCACGGGCTAAATCCTACTTCAGCAGAAGCACTGTGTATGGTAGGAAATGGTACATACTCTATGTTCAGTGGTACCTTTAGAAGCAACGCCTTTACCGTTTATGAGAACGGAAACGTGGAGATAAACGAGGCATATGTACTTCCAAATTATGCTGGAAACACCGGGCAGGTTTTGGTGTACGACGGCAACGGGAAGACCAATTGGAAGTCATACTCCGACTTTTCCTTATGGGAAGAAACGAACAATCTGACCCGTTTGAAAAACAGATATTCAGATTTTTTGGTGGGAGATACGTCCCTGGACCACAAATCAGGATCGGAAACAAAGATGTTTTATGACGATTCACGAGGTGCTTTCCGAATTGGCCGGATTGGAAACAAAAACTGGAACGAAGATAGTATTGGCTTTTACTCATTCGCAGTTGGTAACAACGCTAAAGCTAAGAAACATTACGACATTGCTATGGGAGACGAGGCCATTGCCTCTGGCCAGAATTCCGTTGCTATAGGTAACCGGGTGTCGGCAACTGAGGCATTTAGTTTGGCCATGGGGTATCGTTCTGAATCAAGTGGACAAGGCTCCGTTGCCATAGGTTTTGGTGTAAAATCATCAAGCTCCAGAGGAGTCGCCCTTGGCCAATACAATGTAGACGAACCAAGGATGGTCCTTGCCGTGGGTGATGGTAACTCGAGTCAAAGAAGAAACGTCTTTCAAATAAAGAAGCTTTCATCTTCTTCAAGCAGCAACTCAGTATTCAAAATGCGAGGCAGTATTCAGCCGTTTGAAGACGACGTTTTTGACCTGGGTTCAAGCACTCTGCGTTGGGATGATGTATACGCCACCAATGGCGTTATAAATACCTCGGATACCACTCAAAAGGTCAATATGAGGGATTTGGAATACGGCCTGAATGAGGTGCTGAAAATCAAGACCATTTCCTACCACTGGAAGCACAAGCCCATGGGTAAGGCTAAGATTGGTTTTAATGCACAAAACTTATTGGAGGTATTGCCAGAAGTAGTGGTGAGTGAAACAGAGGTTGTAGATGAAACCACCGGAGCAAAAAGTACAGTTCCAGCCGAAACGTTAGGAGTGTATTATTCAGATATCATACCGGTGTTGACAAAAGCAATTCAGGAACAGCAACAGCAAATTGAGGAACTGAAGAAAGAAATTTCGATACTGAAGGCACAAAAATAGGTCCAACCACGGGTAAGCGGATTCTTGTTATTTTCGGATCATAATGTTTCCGCCAGAAACCCGTATGATAATGGTAAGTGCCGCGTCTACATTTTCGCCGTTGTGTTTGCCGGCAGCCCATTTGTTACCAGCATCCGATAAGATCTTTTCGATATCACCGCTATAACTGTCTAACCCCATTACACGCATTACGGATAAATCGGCGAGCTGCGATCTGCAATTTACCTTACAGGTGAACATTATTTGTCCGCGGGCAGTCTTTAAACCAGGAATTTGTTTTTCTATGGTCGCCTTTAATGTGCCATCTTCTATAAGAAGTTGGGGTTTTTCGGATGGGTTTGTTTCTTCCTTACACACGGGGTATGGGAATTTGCCGGATGTGCTGCCCAGGCTCCACTCCTTTGTTTGTACGAAGTAAGTCGCTACAATTTGACGTTGCATAAACTTGGTAAAAACGATCTTTTGAAGAATGAATTTTTTCTGAGCTTGGTTGTATATGTAATACTTCCAAACATTTCCGAAGACACTTCCGTTTTCCGGATTGTCGAGTTCAGCGACCAATCTGTACCCGTTGGGAATCGTAATTTGCTTTGGTAGGTCATTGTTGTCAACGGTAACCGATCTGCTTTTGGCCTTGTTCCAATACACCGTTGGTGGGTTGTCGAGTTTTGAACTGGTCTGAATAACGTGTCCCGAGTTGTTTTTCGATAATGCCTGGTTCGCTGCTAAGTTGGAGCTAAACTCAGAATGGCCGAAGCAAAATAAAGTGTGAGGGTTTAGTGCGTAACTGGAATCAAGTTTTTTGAAAGATGCTTCCACCTCACCCGATACCGAGCTGTTAAACTTCAGTTTTATCGAGTTTTTAATCGGGTTGGAAATGTCAAAATTCCAGGACTGAGAATAACTATTCGCCGATAAAGCGACTCCCAGTAGAAAGAAAGCTGTTTTTAGGTTCATTTATTAAATCTTTAGTCCAGAACTTACTATTCGTACAACCCGTTGAAAGGTAAATGGTTTGTACTGCTCCGGTTGGTAAAGATATCTAATAAATGGTATTCTGGTTTGAGATGTGAGGAGTTAAAACAACAAAGGGCACAAGAATAGCTCCCGTGCCCCTTAGTATGTCCGTATACCTAATTAGTGTTTTCTGATCTCTTTGAGAACTTCCTCGGTAGTGAAAACATGGCTGGCAATCATTCTGAAATTTACCAAAGCCGCTTCATAACCGTCTATTCCAGGTAATACTGCTGCTGCTGTGGCATCTTTAACTACAGAAACCTCAAACCCATTTTCAACTAATTCTCTCATATGTGACTCCGTACACAGGTTCGCCGACATTCCGGCTAGAATCACTTTACTAAAACCATGCTTGCGAAGTTGAAGTGCTAAATCGTTGGATTCAGGGCCATAGAGTTTATGTGGGCTGGTAACGATTACGTTTTCTCCGTCGATGTACTGTTTGTATTTGTCTAACCAGTCGGCACCTGAATTCTCAAACCCTTCCAGTGTAAGTGCACCGTTTCGGTCGAACATGGTTATCTTATGCATGAGAGCTTCCAGGGCTCCTTCAAACTTCCACGTGTGATCATGCTCGTAATAGTAATGAGGAGACACAAAAACCGTGATGTTCTTCTCTTTTGCAATTTTGAACAATGCTTCAATGTTATCTACGGTGTGGTTTTCCGTAACGCTCTTTCCAACCACTCCCCAGGTAACACCTGATGGACTTAAGAAGTCGTTTTGGGGATCGGTGATGACGATTGCAGTATTTTCGTCAAACGTAAAACCTGGATCAGGTAATTGTGCAAACAAGTTTGTTACGCTAAATACTGCCAGAACTGTTGTTAATGCTAAATGTTTCATCTTTATTTTTATTAAAGTTATGTCCTTTTGACACAGCAAAGATGAAGGCGGTTGAAGGCCAAATACTTGGCACTTGTTCCCGAATGCTTAACAATACTTCCCGTTTTCTATTTTCTCTTGTATCCAGGTGAGTCGGAGGCCTAGATTGCCTTGACGGTTGGCCCAGGTTTACCGTAGTTGGAATATGGAATGCCTGAATAAATCGAAGATTGTATATAGCATCCATTTACCAATAGAGATTTGCATCAATAAACCATAAATTGCACTCGGAACAGGTGTATTTTTAAAACAAACTAGTCAGATTGGACAGCAGCATATACATATCCTTAAACGTCGTTGCTATTGTAAACATAGCTATTTTGTTAGCGTTCTTGGTTGCGCGTAAAAACAACGTGTTGCCAAACCGGGTGTTGGCCATTATACTGGCAATACCGGGGTTGTATTTAGTCGACAACGTTCTCATATGTACGCAGGTTGTTCACGATGTTGCATTGGTCTTCTTCTTTGTTCAGATTATCGCCAACCTGTTCCCACCGGCGGTATATTATTATGTTCATTTGCTCCTGGGAGATAGGAAAAGGTATCATCCTTATTTGCTGGCAGGTACCTGTGTAACTGTTCTTCTAAGTTGTTATGTTTTGGGTCATTTCCTGTTGTTGGAGGAGGGAGGTCGAACCCAGTTTTTGGATCAGTTGAGCAGGGGGAACTATCCACTGGTTATGTCGGTTTATAACCTCGTTTTTTATGCCTGGCAAATGGTTTACTTCATTGTGTTGAGTGTTGAAATAAAAAGGTACTATCAACAAGTGAAGAACAGCCTGGCGAGCCTCGATGGGGTTAAATACTACTTTGTAAGGCAATTTGTTTCGGTGCTTTTAGTGTTGAACCTTCTACTATTGGTTTTGTACCTGACTCTGCCAATGCCTATGGTAGATTACGGTTTGTTACCAATAGTGGTAACCATCATATATGTTTTTATCGTAGTCTTCCTGCTAAGGAATAATGCCATATTTAATCGGGCCACATATGCCGAACTGGAACAGCAAAATGAAGACGTACATGCCAACTATAATCAACAAGTCGACGCAGAGCCGATCGAATCGCGGTTTGATGCAATTGTAGAGAAACTGGAATTTGCCCTCATGGAAGAGCAGCTGTATCTTAACCCTAAACTCAAATTGTCTGATCTGGCTAAACAGATCGATGAGCCTGAGTATCTAACTTCTAAGTGCTTAAATACACATTACTCACTGACGTTTTACGATTTGGTAAACAAACTACGCGTTGAAACTGCCAAAACACTTTTAAAGGACTTTGATTCGAAAGTCGACAAAATAGAAAACATTGGGTATGCATCTGGGTTCAATAGCCGGGCATCTTTTTACCGATCTTTTAAGAAAATAGTGGGTAAGAGTCCGTCGGATTTTGTCTCATCCGACTAATGTGTTGATTTTCAATTGTTTGTGTTTTTGTGATTCATGATATGAGACAATATTTTTTTTTATTGATCTGAGCGTTTTTCTAGGTTTGGAGCATTAAAAAAAGACATGATGATCAAACACTTGAGAGATGTATTAGCAATAGGTTTAGGTTTGTTAACCCTACCGGCCTCTGCCCAAATGTGGAAGGCCACTTCGGCGCTTAAGACTTCAGAAGCACAATATCTGGTTGCGGCCGACCACGTTAAAACCACCGTTTACGCAGTTGGGAACAACCAGGAACTGGTATATTCAAAAGACAAAGGCGATACATGGACCAAGCAGGACGGCGTTAAGCCTGCTAAACAGTTTGCAGCGTTAAAGGGTGTTTCAGATCGACTTTATGCCAGTTTCAAGATCAATACCTTCGACTTCTTGATTGCATACTCGAAAGATGATGGTAAAACCTGGGTTGTGGATACCGTTGGTCTCCCAATGAACATCACCAAAACAGGCAAGAAATCATTAAACATTAGAGACTTAGGCAACGACTATGTGTTGGCATTCGATGCCACCGCATCGTACCTAAAGAAGGTTGAAGAAACTACCTGGCGCAAAATCGAAATAGATCCGGTGGTAACCGTAGAAGTTACTGCCCATGATGGTGATTGGTATGCAGTAGGAGTGAACAAACTTCTCAAATCGGATGACAATGGAGAAAACTGGAGCACCATAAGTACCACTGGGCTGCCAGCAAACTTTCAGGCCAATACCATTGTCAGTAACGGTAAGAATCGCTTGTTTATCTGCTCTTCTCCGGCATCAGGTGGCGTAGATGTTTATTACTCTGATGACAAAGGCAAATCCTGGACCATCACAAATTCCAAAGATATTTATACGCATCAGAATCCGTTTATTGGGTCAATTCATGCAGTAGATGACTACGTGTTTGCAGCTGTTGCGCCCGTATTTGCGGATAAGGATAATCCACCACCTTTTATATCGTCGAGTACACCATCCCCGAAGTTTGAAGCAGGAGACACCTCAGGTTTGATCCGGGGTAATACCAACACCTCATTGCCTTTCTTTTTTCATATAGAAGACAAGCTTTTTACCATGTTTTGGGAACTTTATGAAAGCGAGCCCGGCTTTGATGATCAAGGAAATTCAACTGTTGAAGATAATTGGTTACACAGCCAGAGGTTGTATCCCAACCCAGCACATTCCATGTTGCATGTCCCAATCGCGAATGCGGGCTCATGGGAGGTAGTGAATGCTCTGGGAAAAGTTGTCATGGCCGGAAGCGATTCCAATCCATTTGCAGTAGATGTACGTCTTTTGTCGCCAGGAACGTATGTGTTCAGATGTGAGAAAGGGCGGAGTCTATTTATTGCCCGGTAACCAGTCCTGTAGCGGTTGGCGGAACGTTCTCATGGATGAATCTATTGAGTCGTTCATACTGCACGGAAGTGCAGAACGAAGAAAGATACCCTCCATCAGAGGCTGTGTTCACTGTGGCTGTGCCAGTGATTGGGAATAGTGTTTCCCCCAGTCGGAAATGCTGGCAATAACAGGCTGTAAGCTTGCTCCAATTGCGGTTAATGAATATTCAACCTTGGGCGGAACGGTGGCATACGCCTTTCGTGCGACAATCTTTTTTACCTCCAGGTGTTTTAATTCCTTTACGAGCATTCGGGTAGAAATGTCTGGAATGGCACGCTCCAGTTCTTTGAAGCGCAGGGTGCCACGATCGAGCAATACATACAAGATGGCAAACTTCCACTTGCCTTCTAAGGTGTTCATTGCCAGGTGAAAAGGACAGTTTAAATATTCTTCTAAAGTTTTTTCGCGCATAACAAATTGATTCTCAACAGTACTAACATTTGTGTTATTACTTCCCATTGGTGTAACTACTTTCAATAGTAAAGTAAAGCCTCTAAACTTGCAACCTCAGAACTTCAAATAACAAAAAATGAATAGTCAAAACCGCCTCAAAACAATCCTGCTTTTAGCTGTCGCAGCCTTCGCATTCGCGAGTTGTAATTCAGGTGAAAATTCCGAACAAGTCCAAAACGACAACCATTCGGCGAACAATAAAGCGGTGGTAAAAGAATTTGTGGCTGCCATGCAGACTTCTAACGTGGACAAGCTTAAGAACATGATTACGGATGATTTTAGTTGGTGGATCATTGGTAAACCGGAATACCTGGCCACAGCTGGTGAACATGATACAGAGTATTTTCTTGGTTTTTTTAAGGGGGAAGAATTGTTTCCCGAAGGCACAGACTTCCAAATAACATCAATGATCTGCGAAGGGGATAAAGTAGCTGCTGAGGCTGAATTCAGAGCCCAAACCTCAATGGGACCGTTTTACGAAAATTACTACCACTTCCTGTTCATTATTGAAAATGGAAAGGTTAAGCGAATGAAGGAATACATGGATACCTATAAGGCCAAAGTAACCTTCGGCCTTTAGTCGAAAAGCGATGAATTGGACTACAGATAATATCACGAGCCAAAATGGAAAGGTTGTTTTGGTTACCGGTGCTAATACAGGATTGGGATACGAGACCGCTTTGGAGCTGGCAAAGAAGGAAGCCTTCGTTATTCTGGCTGGGAGAAATAGGGAAAAGATCGCTGCGGCTATCCAACGTATCAAGCAACAATATCCCAGTGCCAAACTGGAGCCTGGTTTGGTCGATTTGTCCGACCTTTCTTCCGTGAAGGCGTTTGCAGAATCAGTAATAAGCAAACACAATAGGTTAGACGTGTTGATCAATAACGCTGGTGTAATGTTCCCTCCTCCGGGCAAAACAAAAGACGGATACGAGTTGCAGTTTGGCGTCAACTTTATGGCCCATTTTGCCTTAACAGCGCATTTATTTGGATTGTTAAATACAACACCTCACAGCCGAGTAGTAACGCTCAGCAGTATTGCTCATAGAAACGGAGCTATCGACTTTGATAACTTGAAGCTTGAGAAACCCTTTGATAAATTCAGAGAGTATGGGCAAAGCAAGGTAGCCGACTTGATCTTTACGCTGGAAATGCAACGGAGGCTGGAACGAAATAATTCAGGTACCATTTCGGTAGGGGCCCATCCTGGTATTAGCAAGACTGAGTTGTTGCGCACTGATAAACCCGAAATGATTCATCAGTTTCCGCATATGAGTGCAAATCAGGGAGCTTTTTCGTCGTTGTATGCAGCTACCCATGAGCTGGAAGGAGGTGAGTACATTGGACCCAACGGAGAAGATGAGCTAACGGGTTATCCTGCCCCGGCCTATATTGCCGACTATGCGAAAAACGAAGAAATTGGTTTAAGACTGTGGGAGTATGCCAATGCAAGTATGAGATTAGACTTTCTCGCATAAGAACCGAGTAACCGTTTATTACGAATCAGGTGCAAATGGGTTTTTGATTGTATCTAAACCATCTCCACATGGTTTTTGGGAAAGAGTCCAGCCGTTGTAAGGGTCGCGCTTATTAGTTCGGATTTCACCAATTTATCGGAATTAGCCTTTCCATACGGAGTCATTGTAATAAATCTCAACAGCAGTAAAGCACCCAAATAGGTCTGCATATCTAAATCACGACTCTTCTTCCTAACATGGATTACCAATTAATTGAATTATCAAAATCCGTTCGAACCTCTTGTGGGGAAATATGCTATGTTCTGATCTGGAGTAATTCCCTGATTTGAGTGAACTGTACATGAGGTCCCATACTTGCCGTCGTATCGTTCTGTAGGTGCGGTAAGTTTTTGAATTTCGTTTCAGTGTTGTTCGAATCGACAAAGCAAGTTTACAATTAGGCTCAGAATATTGATTTTCTGACAGCGCGAGTCAACGCCTTCCAACGCAGGAGATGAGTCTCCGAATGTAAGTTGCATTAGAATTTTGAACGAACTACCTCTTCCTGCTCACCCACCATAAATGTCCGGTCTATTTGCTAACCAGCACTGTGGTTCAAAAAAAAAACGGAGATGAATGTCCATTTTGTGAATTCGTTGACACCACGGTAGACGAGGCGGGTGCCGAAAAGCCATAAAAGAGTAGGCCGAACACACAATATTAATGATATCTGAATGAAACGCTTTTTCCTCTTTCTTATAGCTCTATTCTCCTGTGCGGGGCTATTTGCTTCGACTAATTTTAGTTCAACCTTTCAAGACGTGGTAAACAACACTGATCATGGTTTTGACGATCCTACCTCGATTGCTTCTTTACTAAGCTCAGGAGCAATTACAACGGATCAATACAATCATCACCTAAGTGAGGGAAACTTGACACTCGGTGCAATTAGACGTGCTACCGCCGAAGAGGTTTTGGAATATATTGAATCGGTCCTCAACCTTGGAAGCTTAGTTCTGGATGTCGAGTTTAAGGTGTCTGATACCGACGGTACCGGAAGTATAGGCGCTGCAGATGCCGGAATGTTGATTGACGGCGGTTTCTATAAGTCTTACGCATATAAACATATTGAGGATGGGGTTGACCCAGATGCAACGAGGCCCGATATGCGCGTGTATGTTGATTTTGGGTATGATGACATCAACGATGTATTAAACTCAGACTATTCCATTGTTGACCCGGCAAGGGCCGACCTGTTCACCGTTTTGTTACACGAGTTTACGCACGATCTGGGTGTCGCCAGTAAAATGTTAATTAGCGATAACCCCGCAGTGTATAATACCAATGGGACCTACAGCTTGTGGGATCATCTACTATACTATCAAGGCATGAGCGGTACCTTTTTTAAGGCCATCAATTCAAGTGGTATGAGTCCTTGGGCTGAAGTAAGTGCTAAAGGCTCCGTCTTTTTCAAATCGACCAGCCTGAATGAATACTTTCCGGTTACCTCAAACATTCCCGCAGAACTTGGAACGAGTTATTCCCATATCGATGTATTTCAACGTGGAAGCTACAACGTGATGTCGCCAGAGGGGACAGCTGGAAGTGTGAATCGCGAATGGAACGACGTAGAGATTTTGATTCTATGCGAGTTGGGTTATCAACTAAAAGGTAATGCTACCACACCGCCCTATGGTTGTGTCGCGCCTCCTTTTGGCAAAAGGGATGACGTTGTTTACACGGCTACAAAATGGCAGTCAATTGATGTGTTAAACAACGACATCGATCCAAGTAGCAACGGACTTACCTATGATGCGGATTTTAACACCGTAGGGTATTCCATTTATAACAACGTATATGTTGGAGATTTTCGATGGAAGAACAACAAACTTGAATACTTGCCCGATCCCGATTTCTGTGGGCCTGTTACCGTAAGTTATGTGCCCAAAGATGCTGTAACCGGTCGGGTGGGAATAGAAACATTTGTCTACATCAACGTTGAATGTACATTTTGCCCGGACAATCCATGCAGCTTGATTTGCAATGGCGATTTTGAAAACGGAATCCCGTTTGACTTTTTTGAACGCCTACAAGGAGATTATGATTTTGTCGGAGTAATACCTCCTGAACCTTCCATTGTTGACTTTTGGTGGCAGGTAAACAGCACAGTTGACCTATTTATTGAAGGATCGAGCAGGCTCAATAGGGCAGTCGGTCAGGACGGGCATCCATCTACCTATAACAGCAGCCCATCTAACAATCGATATATGGGCGGATTTTCATATCCGAGCCACGGAGAACATTTTGCTACGCAAACGATGGAACTCAACATAAGCAACGATTATCAATTGGACTTCAAAGCCCATGTGGTAGATGTTTTTCCGAATACTCCCGCCCCAAACAAGTATCAGGAAATACGAATTGGAGTAGGTCCAAACTTTCATGAGTTTGGTAGTTTGACTGAATTCAATACTCTGGTGAGTCAAGGTAAAATAACCCATGAGGAAACATTCCAGATTGACGAGGTTGATTTTGACGGATGGCAGGATCTGTCAACAACTATATCGGGATATTCTGGAAAACAATTCGTTTACTTTATCGGAACGGCCAACGTACCCCAACGAACCTATGTACATTATGATGCCGTGAGTTTAACGGAGATAGGCCCAAAACTTTCGGTGGTTGTAACTCCTGACAAAGAGAACCCGGAAATAGGGGAGACGGTCGAGTTTACCATTGAAATTACGAACTCAGGTACGGTTGATGCCATCAATGTGAACCTTGAAAACATCATGTCAGCAGATTTGGAATACGTAGATGGTGACTTCTCGTATGCCGTTCACCCACTTTTGGCGCATTTCATAAGCATCATAAAGATTGGAAATACTGAAACTTTAAAGTTCAGGGGGAAAGTAAAACCTTCTGCAACACCTTGTGACCCTATATTTAATGTATTTGAGATCAAACAGGCATCACCGTCCATCGGTTGTTTCCGAACAGAGTACAAAACACAGGTTATGGTGTATGACGAGTGCATATGCGACCAAATATGTGATGACTGCATCGAGGTTAGCGAAGGACATCGTAAATACCAGAAGAAATATTTCCATGACGACGATAACCTGATTCCAAGGAGTACGAAAATATACAAGGATAGAACCTATGTGGTTTCTGAAGTAGTAGGTAAAAATGAAATATCGGTAAGCGTTTTCCGGTCAAAGGGTTCACTGCTTATCAATTCCTTTACCTACAAAAGTGAAGATCGACCTATTACTGCCAAGGATCTGATTGTGAACGAAAAGGGAATCTACCTAATTGGTAACCAGGGGGAGAGTGCGTCTCAGGAGCATAAATTTTTGATTTCTACTGCGGATCGGGAATTCACGGGATACATAGCTCGTTTCGATCTCGACGGTAATTTTATGTGGGCTCAAAACGAAATGAGTAGTACGTGCCAGTACAATGCGTTTAGTCCAACCTACGATGGAAACAACTCCTTGAACGGTTTTTTGGTTGTAGGCGGAGAGTACCGGACGGATTGTGATCGGCCACAAGCCATGCTGATCAAAATGGATACAAACGGGAACAACGTTTTCAAGAACATTATTTCAGATAACGGATCTTGCCAGAACGGTACATTTGCGTTCGATATAGCTTCTCCCATTGAGGGCAAAGCTCCGTATCATAAGGTCTTGGTGAATTGGTACGTTTTAGGAACAGGGTCGCCTGTGGCTTCCCAATATTCTTATCTTGAAGTAGATGACAATGGAACCCTAGTTAATACAAGTCTCAAATACCAGAGTTCAGCGGGTTCAGTTTTTGCAAATAAGATACTACAGTCATACGATAAGACTGCCGCTGAGGAAAGAACCATTGTTATGGGAACCGGATTGGGTGTGTCTGGTTCATTTTTGACGGTGTTTGGAGCAAGCCAGAACGTATTATTTGAGCACCAAACCAACATGAAGGTGCATGACGCGCTCGTTCTTTCGGATGGCAACTTACTTCTGTCTTCCGGCTATGGGCGAGATTTGATGGAACTTACGTTGGATGGAACGAAGATGCACGATGGCTGGCGATCAATATATACATTTGGAACGCAGACCTCGGATGCCCTTCATTATTTGGATGATATTGGTGAACGAACCAACCGCGGTAATACCTTGCTCGAACTTTCAAACGAGGACCGGGTATGCTTAGGGGTTTACAACGGTGGATTGGTTTTTTCATCGTTTGACGATACCCTTCGGACCACCTGTGCAGTGGAACAACAGTTGAACACGGTAACCAATACAACGAGTACTTCAAGTGCAAACAACTCATCATTTACACCATCAACTTCTCAAAAGCAGGTAACAGAGCTTTGTCAGAACAGATTACCTCTGGAAGTCATGTGCTGCGATTCGGTACAGTTAACCCCGACTACAGAATGCATTTTCTCCTTTAGTTTTGATGTAGATATCACTGGAAACGTAATCAACCTGGTAGGGCTAGGTGCCGTGTTTCCCAACAGCAGAATAAAGATCACCGGAGCGACGAATGGAGTTCTTTTTGACGAATTAATAGGATCCTCACTCGAGTATACCTTACCTCCTGATCAGGACAAGTATACAATTTGTGTGACTCAGATAGATGCCGACAGTTGCGAGTTTACGTATTGTGTTTGTACTGACGTTGGGTGCCCGGATTTGGAAACCGAAACACTCACACTGTATTCGTGTGGCGAGTGCAAATGGTATATCCCGGATGGGGAGGACGAGTACGATGGGTACACCTTAATAGGAATAAGTGGACCGAACAACGACCAGTACAACTATAACTCAGACATTGGAGGTACTCATTCCAATGGTCAACATTACGATGGTTGGATTGCACATTGTCTTAAGGCTGGTGGAATTTATCAGATTGATTTTTACTATCGCGATTCGGATGGCAACCTAACGTGCCATGCCCGAAGCTTAACCATTACGGTATTGGACGGAATCACTGCATGCCCGGAAGACGTGTATTTCTATGTCTGCCAGAACGAGGCCACTGTTATCGGCACGCCCGTAACAAGCCCGAACTCTTACAGATGGTTAGATGGTGGAGGACACGGTGCCGTGCGAACAGTAACGCCTTCATTTTCTGGTGTTTATTACCTTGAAATAACCAACGAGTTTGGTTGTGCATGTACCACAGCCTATCACATTACGCTCATCGAAGACGTTGTTCTTCAATTACAAGATGATACCATTTGTCTTGGGGAAGAGTATTGCACCGAGTTTACAGACTTTCCATTTGAGATATTAAACTACACCACAGCGGCAGAGTTTGACTTTGGGGATGGAACGCAACGTACTTATGACTTAACAGCGCCAAATGCTGCATGGCCGGATCCGCGTCAATGTCATGTGTATGATCTTCCTGGAACTTACACGGTAACCGCCACATATCATACAACCTGTGGCACAGTAACCGCAACGAGTACAGTGGTGGTAAAAGATTGGACGATAATCTCGTGCGGAGGAACAACAATCTCTTCGGGATACTTTGATGCAACAATGCCTGAGATCATAAATTTGGAGTATTACTTCCAGCTACATATCGATGATTTTCCGTGTTGTCCAGGACTTGAGGAAAACGGAGTTTGGTACGACAACATGGGGAATGTAATTCCAGATCCATTACAAGCAAGCAAATATCTCCTACTCAATGGAGGGGTTACAAAGGAATACATAAGTGACTCAGAGGAATGTGTAAAATGCGTTTATAGCCTTCGTGCTACTACAGGAGAAGAACCACCTGCACAGACCACAAACGACAACAATACAATGTACCTGGGAGATTTGACTCAGGAAACCATAACATTGGATCAGGTTGTGGGAGACGGTAAATCCGGTGATGAATTGATACAGTGTGATGTGTCTCCTAACCCATTTAAAAACAATTTGGAGGTGAGCTATTACCTGGAGTCTGAGAAGACGGTTCACATTTGCCTTACCGACATGTTAGGAAGGTGTATCGTGGAAGTGAACCCGGGCATGAAAGTGGCTGGGGAGCATAAAACCACCATCGATACAAGAAGTATCAGTGCCGGTGTGTACTACTTTGAGTTCAAGGTAGACGGAGAAGTGTTCGAAAAGAAGATGATCAAAGTAAATTGATGCGGATAGACAACTAAAAGAAAGTGCGACCTCAGGTTGCACTTTTTTTTTAAACGGGAAACTGGAATAATACCAGGGCGGTCATTTGAAAAAAGTTGTGCGGAAGCTGTTAATTTTAGAGTAGTTTACATCGCACAATTTTTACGACCCACATATTGATTTGAACAATGCCCGTGACAATGTAGTTGTTTTCACAAGAATAAAATTGAGTAGATTTACTTCGTTTTGAAAAGTACAAATATTGACCGACGAAAGAACCAATAGCAATCCATTAGAAGAAACCGGTTGGGACCATATCAAACCCGAAGAATTGATTAACCTGGTCGCAAGCAAGTTTTGTCGGACGTATAGCGTTTACCCATATGAAAAGGAAGATCTGATTCAATTTATGAGACTACGATATTTCGAACAGTTCAATACGGCTCGGAATAACTATAGAAAGGAAGCACGGGTTAAGACATATGTCTGTGCAGTATTACTCAATTTTTGCAGAGAGTTTAGAAGAGCGAACTGCAGTAAGTCAATTTTTACGGAGTCTGAAGGCATACAGCCTGAAATAACGGCTGATGGAGAAGGGGAACTTTCCATAACCAAGAAGATGGTACTAAAATATGAGCTAAAAAGACTTGGGTATGTTTTTAAGATTCAAGGATCCAGGAAACCCAAAGTCGTCGTTGCATTAAAGGCGTACTATTTCATTGACGTAACTCACATAGACTTGTTTAAATATGCTCAGGATATGGATTTAGCCAGGTACTTTTTTGATCTGTTTAGTCGGTTAAATGGGCCGAGAAAAAATGCGATCATTTCTTATCTTACCAAGTTGTTCAACAGGGTTGAAAAAAAGAATAGTTCAGAAGATGCTACCCGAAAGTGGGTGGATAGGCACATAGCGTTAGTAGTTAAACTGTTGAATACGGGTGGAGAGCGTAAACACGATAAGGAGACTTTGGGCATATTGATGGAATTAAAATTTGCAGACGACAAGTGAACGATTTAGATAACAACAGCGTGTCCCATCTGGACGATCTTGAACTGGCAATGGCGGCAGACCTATTGGTAGAGAATAGGTATGAGCATCTAGATCCGGTTGTGTCTAACCACATAGAAGAATGCGAGGTATGCTCTGAGAAGCTAATGAAGCTTGCTGATGTGGTTGACGAAATGGATGAGCAGGATTCTACGCTTTTACCAGACGTGAAAAAAACCAAAAGAGTACCAAACGATTGGTTGTTGGCGGCTTCCGTGGTCTTCCTACTCATTTTAAGTTTTGTGGTGTGGAGAGGCCGGCAAGAATACCAGGAATTGTCAATGAAGTACAAGGTTTTAGTCGATTCCGTGGAGCAGTCGGAGAGTAAACAGTTGCGGTTGGAAGAACTCGAAAAGAGTTTGGAAAGAATAGAACTACAGCAGGATTCGTTGGAAAAGATTAGAGAAGAAATAGCGATGAATGAAAATGCTATTGCATCTTTATATGTTCCGAATCAAAACTTAGAAGAAGAGATAGCTCGGTCGCTAAGATCGGGGAACCTGGAGTTGACCAGCCCGGTTGAAACTGATTACCAAAGAAACGACCACCTAACGTTCTTGTGGGAATCTGAACCGGCTCAATTGGGCTTGGTTGTCTACAATAACCAGGGGCTAAAAGTGAAGATGATTTCAAGTATTGATAAGGGCTTTGTGCTGCCACTAAATCAGTTCAACATCGGCATGTATTACTATGAGTTGTACTACGAAAATGAACTGGTTAAGATCAATAAGTTTAATATCTTATTGGATGAGTTGAAATGAGCCCCAGTCAAAAACACCATACTTCTTTTTTAGAATAGACCTGGTCTCACTAAATGCAGTTTCAATGGTTAAACCTGCGTTGATCCTCCCATAAAAAATGAGCATAAATTCGCGGGTGGTCTGATCAGAAACCTTCCACAGGGAATAAACGATGTTTTTAACACCTGCCATGCGAAAGCCTTGTTTTAGGCCGTAGCTGTTCCCCAATTGGTTGTAAATACCTAACCCACTTTCACAGGCCGACAGAACTACGAGCTTGGTTTTAAGTAGGTTTAAAGACGAAATTTCAGGTGCTGTAAGAATTCCATCTCCGATGTTCTCAAAACTTTTTTTGGCCGTATAACAGGTGTTTGCTCCGGTCAAAACCAACCCGGAATGAGTGTAGGAATATTGATGAAACGCAGAAATACTGGTACTTTTCTTTTTTACGAAAAAACCATGTGTTGCTATGTGAATAATGCCTGGTTGGTTTTGTGTAGCGTACTCAGAAAAATTCTTTTCAGTGGCTGTGGAACTATCAAAAATGGTACACCTATCCTTACTCCAAAGATCGGATATCCCAACTACTTCCTTTTTAGTCTCAGGCAGATATTGCCAGTTTCCGGCAATCTGGCCCCGCAGCTTGGTATAAACATTTTTTGTTGCGTCAGTACCTTTTAGGTCCTCGCTTTGAACGTCATAATTTATTCCTCCCAATAGAAACACTTCAGAAGTGTCTGATATGGTGGTAGATTCTTCAATGTTCATGGAACTGTGAACAATCACCAGATCAACTTCATCAACAAAGAGTTGGCCGTCTGTGGTCTGTAAAGCAGAATGACTGACGTAGTTGAGTAAACCCGAAAGTGAGACGTAGAAACGAGTTGCTTCCGGGTAGTTCCCTCTCAAGTTGGACCAAATGATGTTGTATAGTTCAGAGCTTCCGTATAATCGGTTTATATACTTAAACTCAGATTCCATGGTTTCCCTTTTGAGCGCATTTTTCAACGTGTCTTCGGAGCATATTGGGATAAATCTAGAGCTGTTGTTTTGGGGCGAGACAACCAGGGCTGCGTACATGGCTTTCTTCGTTAGAACATTTTTGTAACGAACAAATTCCAACGCCATTTCTCCCTTTTTAAGTGATTCGCTTATTTCGGAGGAAGAGTTGGTCGAATAGTCGTTAGTTTCCAATTCAATTCGAAGGCCTTTTGCCAGTTTTTTCTCGGTCGAAGCGATGGCAGATTTTAAGGAGTCCAACTGTTGGTTAGACCTGGTTGAGAATCGAAGCGAACCAAAATAATCTTCTCTTAAACTAAGCCATTCATTGTACAAGTTTTTAATAGCAGTATCCTGGTTCTCCGAAATCCCCTTCTGGAGTTGATCATACGAGTGATGGGTGTACTGCTTCAAAAAAAGTGTGTGATTTAACATGGTTTCAGTGAAGCCAGGATGTCGGTTATTACTTTCTTCCAGGGTGGTGAAAAACTCATCACGACCAGTGCGCTTTCTCGATAGGTATCGTGCTTTTTTGTCGGTCGACAGAAGGGAGCTCTCAAATACGATCTTGTATCGATCCAATGGCAACCACTCCCGACACGAAAGAACTGCTTGTTGGATTTGGCCCAGTTGCAGATGAGATTTCGTTTTGTAAGCAAAGAAGCCTACCCGGCTTTTGAGAAAATCTCCGTTGGTTTCTTTAAAATACTTTATGGCGCTATCCGAGTATCGTACAGATTCCTGATAGTTTTCACAGAAGTAGGAAATCCTTGCGAACTGACCATATGCCGTTATCAGATTTCGTTTGTCTAATGTGTTTTCATTCACCTTGTCTTCCGCTTTGTTAAGGAGAAGGAAGGCGGTGTCGCATGCATTTGTGTGGCTGTAGGTATACGCCAGATTCGAAAGGACAGCCGTATACTCATATTTGGTAGAGTCGAGGTTTGGAATAATTCTCTTTAAATATATCTGACTGGAGTCGAATCTGTTTTGAACATAGTACAGGTTGGATACGCCGTTATAAGCCAACATCAGATATAGTATTCGTTGACTTTCAAACACGTTGTTTATACTGTCGGGTTCCGAAAGAAGAGCGATGGCCTTCAGGAAAACTTTCTTGATTTTTGATCGGTTGGAGGATGTTCGGTTTAATACATCTGCTTTCAGAACCAGAAAAATACCCTCATATCCGGGTATCGTTCGTTTGGAAGACTGGTATTCCGTTAGAATGGTGTTAATATAGCTTAGAGAAGAGTCGAGGTTTAACATTTTTAACCCATCGGCCTTGTACACTTCGCAATATGTACGCGAATCTTCATCATCATTTGGGAAACTAAAATATTGGATTCCACTATCCAGTGTTTCGATCGCCTCGGCAATGTTGCCTTGTTTGGCAATGTTATACGATCTGTCATGAAAGCCTTTGCTGGTCATGTCCTGCGATACACCCCAAAATGGAACGAGAAGAAGGATGACAGAGGTCAGGCCGCAAT
>JAEPQQ010000035.1:0-18585 GCA_017640445.1 Bacteroidia bacterium
ATTGACGCAAACCTATATGATAGCACGGGGCATTTACTGGCTTCAAGCATCGAAGACATTTACAATCAAGGGCTTTCGGCTCCCTTAATGAACCCAAAGGCCATTGAAGTATTGAAGCTTCAAAAAACCTCTCAATTGGTAAACGCCGAAAAAATCCGGGACCTGACCTTCACATCAGCCTATCTGCCCCTGGTCAATGATAAACGCGATGTTATTGCCTATCTGAACCTGCCCTATTATTCGAGGCAAAACGAGTTAAGTAATGAGATATCTTCGTACACCGTAAACTTTGTTAATCTTTACCTCTTTCTCATCCTTTTTGCTATTGGATTAGCTTATGTGGTTTCACAACGGATCAGCAAGCCCCTTCAAATTATCCGGGAACAAATGTCAAAAACGGGTTTGCGAACAAACGAACTGATTGAATGGAAACAAAACGACGAGATTGGACGGTTAGTAAAGCAGTACAACAAGATGGTTATTCAACTGGGAGATAGCGCACAAAAACTTAGTGAAAGTGAGCGGGAAGGAGCCTGGAAAGAAATGGCCCGTCAGGTGGCCCACGAGATTAAAAACCCTTTGACCCCAATGAAGCTGAACATTCAGCACCTGCAACGTGCCTGGTCCGACAAAAATGAGCGGCTCGAAGACACATTCAAACGGGTAACCGGGGTTTTGATCGAGCAGATTGACAGCCTTTCCAAACTCGCTACCGAGTTTTCGTCATTTGCAAAGATGCCGGTTAACAACTTCGAAAACTGTAATCTGAGCAACAGTCTCTTAAGCACCATTACACTGTTTGAAAAAAGTGAGAACGTCGACTTCCAATACGATGATACGCTTCCTGAAATTATGGTATATGCCGATCGCGAACAACTGGGCAGGGTGTTTAACAACGTGATTAAAAACGCGATTCAAGCCATTCCTGAAGATCGCAAAGGCTCCGTCAAAATACGCGTCGAATCTGATTCAGAAACGGTTCGTGTTGAAATTCAGGACAACGGCCGTGGCATACGGGAAGAAGATCGCCCCAACATTTTTGTCCCAAACTTCAGCACAAAAAACAGTGGCATGGGGCTGGGGCTGGCCATTACGCGAAAAATGCTGGAAGCCGCCAACGGTAAGATCTGGTTCGAGTCTGTAGAGGGAGTTGGCACCACATTCTACCTTCAGTGGCCAATTGTGACAGTCTGATTTCTTTCGTTTGTTGTACATTCGGCGCATTATGAAACGAATTCTGTACCTATTCATAGGACTGGTCCTAACCCTGGCGTCTTGCTCGGAAGATGATGGCCCAACCGATACAAACAACAACAACGGAGGTAATGGTGGCAACACCGAACCAAAAGACACGCTTATTGAACTAAAAACAGATCATGGCACCATGATTTTGTATATGTACAAAGGCACTCCTATTCACCGTGCCAATTTCCATAAACTGGTGGCTGACAGCTTTTACAATGGGACAGAATTCCATCGCATTATTCCTGGATTTATGATTCAAGGCGGTGACCCAAACAGTAAAGACAACGATCGCACGAACGATGGACGAGGCGGACCGGGTTATACCTTGCCCGCAGAAATTGACACCAGCAAATACAAGCATGATTTGGGTGCGGTTGCCGCCGCACGGCAAAGCGATCAGGTAAACCCTGAACGACGTTCAAGTGGAAGCCAATTTTATATTGTTGTAAGTGAGCAAGGCACAGCACACCTGAACAACGCCTATACTGTGTTTGGTAAAGTCATTCAGGGGCAGTCATCGGCCGATGACATTGTTTCTCAACCACGCAATTCCGGCAACTTACCCAACGCCCGAATTCCAATGACCATGTCGTTTATCGAAAAAACGCCTAAGGAAATTTTGGATGAGTACGGTTTCGAAGTAGAATAGGCTATTTGCACCTGTTAAATTACGGATTTGAGTATAAATCAAGCCCGCAATTCTTGCTATTTTCGCGGCTTCCTTTATTGCAGAGAAAAATAGCATGTCCGAAGCACATTACAACCATCGATTTATTGAGCACAAATGGCAACAAACCTGGCGTGAAAGCAAACTTTACCAGGTAGATAATTCCTCCGACAAACCGGGGTATTATGTACTGGATATGTTTCCATACCCTTCCGGAGCCGGACTTCACGTTGGCCATCCACTGGGCTACATAGCATCTGATATAGTAAGTCGTTACAAACGACAAAATGGTTTTAATGTACTCCACCCAATGGGTTACGACGCCTTTGGATTACCAGCTGAGCAATATGCCATTCAAACCGGTAAACATCCTGCTGATACAACAAACGAAAACATTGATCGGTATCGGAAGCAAATGGATCGCATTGGATTCTCATTCGACTGGAGTCGTGAGGTTCGCACGTGCGACCCGTCTTATTACAAATGGACACAGTGGATATTCAAGCAATTATTTAACCATTGGTACAATGCTACTTCCAATAAGGCAGAGCATATCGACAACCTCGTTGCCATTTTTGAAAATGAAGGAAATGTTAATGTACGACATGAAGGTGGCGAAGTACAGAACTTCATTGCTGAAGAATGGTTAAGCTATTCTCCTTCGGAAAAGGAAGATATCCTGCAACAATACCGTTTGGCTTTCATACAGGAGACCACGGTCAATTGGTGTGAAGAGCTGGGTACCGTTCTTGCAAATGAAGAAGTTAAAGATGGTCGTTCAGAACGAGGCGGTTATCCCGTGATCAAAAAGGCGATGAAGCAGTGGTTTCTTCGTATTACGGCCTATGCTCAACGACTTCTCGACGGGCTCGACACCATCGACTGGTCCGATTCAATTAAGGAAATTCAACGCAACTGGATTGGCCGAAGCCAGGGAGCTTCTGTACACTTTCCCATTGCTAAAGACCCCGATCAAAACTCACTGGAAATCTTCACTACACGCCCCGACACCATTTTTGGAGCTTCCTTTATGGTGGTGGCCCCCGAACACGAGTGGATCGACCGACTCATTACCGATGAGCAACGGGAAAAAGCTTCTGCCTATGTAGAATGGGCTAAAAACCGATCGGAGCGAGAGCGAATGAGCGACGTAAAAAACGTAACAGGTGCGTTCACGGGTTCGTATTGCATTCATCCGTTTACCGGAAAACAAATACCTATCTGGACGGCAGATTACGTTCTGGGTGGTTACGGTACAGGAGCTGTAATGGCGGTACCCGCTCACGACAGTCGCGACCATGCCTTTGCCAAGCAATTCGGGCTTGATATTGTTCAGGTAATCTCAAACGACGAAGCAAACGTTCAAGAAGCTTCGTTCGACACCAAAGAAGGGACATGCATCAACTCCGATTTCCTAAATGGCCTCTCTGTACAGCAAGCCATCCATGCCATCATTAAGAGAATTGAAGAAAAGAAAATTGGCAAGGCACAGATTAACTACAAACTGCGCGACGCAGGTTTTGGCAGACAACGATACTGGGGTGAACCAATTCCGGTGGTGTACAAAAACGGGCTACCTACTTTGATCAAGGACAACGAACTTCCGTTAACTCTTCCTCAGGTGGAATCTTACAAACCGACAGGCACGGGAGAATCTCCGTTAGCCGCAATCGACGAATGGGTGAAGCTCGAAGACGGTGTAAGAGAGACCGACACGATGCCGGGATGGGCCGGAAGTAGCTGGTACTTCCTTCGATACATGGATCCTCAAAACGACGAGGTACTGGCATCGCAAGATGCCATAAACTACTGGGGTCAGGTTGACTTTTACCTTGGTGGCGCAGAACACGCCACGGGCCACCTTTTGTACAGCCGGTTCTGGAACAAATTTCTTCACGATATTGGCGTATTACCTTTTGACGAACCATTTAAAAAACTGGTAAACCAGGGCATGATTCAAGGAGAAAGCCATTTCATCAAGGTCTACCGAACTTTAGATAAAAGTCAAAATATCCGAAGAGTTATTCATTCGGACGAGAACAAATTCGAACCAGGTGTTTTTCACAGTTTCGGGGGGGAAGAACTAATCATACCTCTTGAAGCCTCTCAGCATTATGACCTAGTCCGTGTCGCGAACGATGACGTTTCCAATCTGAAATCAAAACGTTTGTACAAGTATGACTACGACCTTCTCTCCACAAAAGAGCTAAAAATATACTTTTGGACGAACGAGATAAGTCATATAGAATGGTTGGTTGACGAGAATGGTGAGCAATACATTGACCTAAATTGGTTCAGTGAAAAAATGTCCAAATCCAAGCACAACGTTGTAAATCCAGATGACATCTGCGAAGAATACGGCGCCGACACGCTTCGATTGTATGAGATGTTCCTCGGGCCATTGGAAGACGCAAAACCCTGGAGTATCAGCGGTATTGACGGTGTTTACCGTTTCTTAAAAAAGACCTGGAAGCTGTTTATCGACAAGGAAGGTACCTACGTACCTGTTTCCGGCGATGCCGACAAAAAATCGCTAAAGACACTGCACGCTACCATCAAGAAAGTTACGGAAGACATTGGTAGAATCTCACTTAACACCTGTGTAAGTACGTTTATGATTGCGGTAAACGAGTTTACCGAACAGAAATGTACGAATAAAGAGGTGCTCGAGCAGTTTCTAATTCTATTGTCGCCGTTTGCCCCTCATATCGCAGAAGAACTCTGGGAAAAAGGAGGTCAAACAAATTCTATAGCACTCGCGTCTTGGCCGGAATTCGATGAAAAACACCTGGTTGAAGACAGCAAAAAGTACCCAATCTCTATAAACGGAAAAACACGAATGATGCTGGAACTCTCTCTAAGCCTGTCGAAAGACGAGGTAGAGCAGGAAGTTCTCAACAACGGAGACGTTCAAAAGTGGCTCGATGGGCAAACTCCTAAAAAGGTGATTGTTGTTCCGGGCAGAATCGTAAATTTGGTTGTCTAATCAGATAAGGCATGAGCATAAAATCGCATTTCACTGAGGCATTTGAGGTATTAGAAGCATTTCTGAACAATCAGGAAAACTTTAACCGAATTGAAGCCGCCGGAGAAACGATGAGCACGAGTTTGTCGAATGGTGGAAAAATCATCTCTTGCGGAAATGGTGGGAGTCTTTGTGATGCCATGCACTTTGCCGAAGAGCTCTCGGGAAGATATCGAAACGACCGTAAAGCCCTTGCGGCGATAAGCATTTCCGACCCTTCGCATATGTCGTGTGTTGGTAATGACTATGGATACGATTACGTTTTCTCCCGCTTTGTTGAGGCCGTTGGCAGTTCGGGAGATGTGCTATTAGCCATAAGCACCAGTGGAAACTCTAAGAACGTGATCAACGCGATTCACGCTGCTCGCGAAAAAGGCATGAAGGTAGTTGGCCTAACCGGAAAGAATGGTGGTGAAATGGCCAATCTGTGTGACATCGAAATACGGGCGCCGAAATCGGATTACGCCGACCGGGCACAGGAAATACACATTAAGGTAATCCATAGCCTGATTGACTATATTGAGCAAAACGTTACATGATATTCCTTTACGGTCTTGTTCTGGTAACCGTGGTCATTACATGGAAAGCATTTGAGGATTTTTCCTTTTATGAAAAACATGTATTCCGTGTAGACCCAATTCTGATTCGCAAGGAGTACAGCCGTATGTTTATGTCGGGCTTTTTGCACTCGAACTATTTACACCTGGGGTTTAACATGTTTGCTTTGTTCTCGTTTGGAGAGCAACTTATAAACACCTTCTTCTCCCCCATTGAATTTGCGGTTTTATATGCTGGCAGTCTTCTGGCAGGAAGCCTTCTGCTGCTATACATCCACCGGAACCATGGCGATTATTCTGCTGTAGGTGCTTCCGGTGCAGTCAGTGGAGTCGTTTTCGCTTCCGTTGCACTCATTCCGAATGGTGGCATCGGACTTATCTTTATACCGGGTTTGTACATACCATCATGGCTCTTCGGACTGATATTTGTTGGATACAGCATCTTCGGTATTCGTTCCCAACGAGGACGTATTGCCCACGAAGCACATCTGGGTGGCGCACTTGGGGGATTGCTCCTTACTTTGTTGTATTTCTACAATCGTCATCAATTCGACTATCGGGTAATTGCAGCCATATTGATCCCGTCTTTGATCTTTCTTTACTTCGTTGTTTATCATCCGGAATGGATGATTACCGGGAAAGTGAATTGGGGCAACAGCCCTTTTAGACTAAAAAGGCCAAAAATACGCAGAGACTTTAGCCCCAAAACCAAAAAACAACATCCGGGAAAGGCCGAGCCCGAAAAAACCAGGACCGCCGAGTTGAACGAACTCCTGGACAAGGTAAATGAAGTTGGATATAACAACCTCAGTGAAGCCGAAAAACGTAGATTGGATCAATTGAGTCGCTAGCATATGCAGGATATATCCAGTGTTAAAAACCCCATTGTTAAGAAAATCATGGCCCTCAACAAGAAAAGGGGCCGCACGCAACATCAGCAGTTCTTTGTTGAAGGCATACGCGAAATTCAGGTTGCCCTAGAATCTGGTCTGGTACCAACAGAAATACTGTACAACTCCAAATGGGACGTAGATCAATTGACACAGTTTCGCGGCCAACTTCCGCAGACTCAGGAGTATTTACTAACTGATGAAGTGTTTGAAAAAATCAGCTACCGAGGCTCTGTTGCGAATGCCCTGGCCTGCTTTCGTCTGTTTAACACCTCGCTCGACCAACTGAATCTCAAGCAATCGGCACTGGTTCTGGTATTGGAAGCGATTGAAAAACCTGGCAACATGGGTGCCATCTTCCGAACTGCTGATGCGGCTGGTGTAGATGCCATTCTGATTGCGAACCCCAATACGGATTTTTACAACCCCAACGTAATCCGGGCGAGCCTCGGCACCGTATTTTCCGTACCATTTGCCATAGGCACTAATGAAGCCTGTCTTGACTTCCTAAAAGAAAACAACTTCCAAATCTATAGCACCTACCTCGAAGCGTCAACTCCTCATTACTCCGTCGACATGAAAGGAGATACTGCATTGGTGCTGGGTTCAGAGGCCTTTGGCATATCTCCATTCTGGATTGAGCATGCCCACGAAACCATTAAAATACCCATGCACGGACTGGCAGACTCGATGAACGTTTCAACGGCCACCGCCGTTACTGTGTTTGAGGCAGTACGCCAACGGGCTGAGATTTAGTTCAAACTGTCTTTTTTTAACGTCACAAATAGGACAATGACCTAACACACCCGGCATACTTTTTATACATTTGGTAAGTTAATCTATTGATGTCGAAACGGTTTCTGGGCGTATTTCTCTTAACAACGTTAGGTGCTAGCATCCTTTTTGCTCAAGACTTCTCAAGTCTTCGATCCAGGAAAGTATTGATTCAGCAGGACACCACTGTATTGGATAGCTTATCGATTGATGTAAGCTCGTTTCAGGTTTCCGGTTACTCAGGCTCCGCCTTTGAGCTTCTTCCTTCACGCGCACGTTTGGTATGGCTCGAATCTTCCTATCCACCCGATTCCATAACCATCACCTACCGCGTCCTACGCTTCGATTTCCAAAAAATATATCGTAACAAAACAACCGATATTATTGGGCACGAGTATACCAAGGACCCATTTGGCTACGTCCCTCCCAGCGATCGATTTCTATCTACAGAATCGGACCAAATTAAGACGGTTGGTAACATCTCCAGAGGAATTGGCTTTGGGAACCGACAGGATGTAACCGTAAACAGCAATCTCAACCTGCGCTTAACTGGCAGGCTTCAAGATGAGATTGACATAATCGCTGCAATTTCTGACGAGAACAACCCCATCCAACCCGAAGGTAATACCCAACAGATTCAGGACTTCGACCGTGTATACATCCAGTTGATCAAAGACAGTTCGAGCCTAATTGCCGGTGACTTTCCTATGTTAACTCCCGAGGCTTCGTATTTCATGAAATACAACAAAAAATCAAGAGGCCTTCACTTTGAACATGCCGCCAGACATGGCCAGGCCAGGTGGAATGTTAGTGGTGAGGGAGCCGTAAGCCGGGGGCGTTTTTCGCGGAACACCATTCCAGGCATTGAAGGAAACCAAGGACCATACCGCCTCTCAGGAGCTAATGGCGAAACGTTCATAATCGTAATAAGTAGTACAGAAAAAGTCTACCTCGATGGAGAACTGTTGACCCGTGGAGAGCAAAACGACTATGTGATCAACTACAATACAGGCGAACTTACCTTCACCCCAAAACGCCTCATCACGCAATACAGCAGAATCATCGTCGAGTTCCAGTACTCAGACCGCAACTATGGGAGATCGGTTGTTCGGTTTGGCGGTAGTTACTCCACCAACAAGTACCGGATTCGAGCCAACTACTTTAACGAGCAAGACAACAAAAACCAAGATTTTCAACAGAACCTAAACGACTCCGTTGGTGAAGTCCCTACCCGTGAATTCCTGAGCAACGCCGGAGATGCCCAGTTCGTATTTGCCCCCAGAGCAACCGCAGTAGACGAATACGACGTGAACCAGATCTTATATGTTAAGAAAGACAGCAATGGTGTTGAATACTTTGACTTTGCAACAGCATCGGATACGGCCCAACGTTATCGGGTTTCGTTTAGCCTTGTTGGGTCGCAAAACGGAGACTACATCCAAAGTGTGAGCACGGCTAATGGCAAGGTCTTTCAGTGGGTGGAGCCAATCGGTGGAGTTTCGCAGGGGAATTATGCCCCGGTTGAGATTCTTGTTCCCCCTACCCGACAGCAGATGTTGAACATCGGCTTCGACTACTTTGTATCTCTAACAACACAGGCATCCATTGAATTTGTTAGAACGGACAACGATGCCAACACCTTTAGTACCCTCGACAAAGAAAACGACGTCGGGTACGGCATTCGTTTTGACTTAAAAGACGAACAAAAACTCTCGAAAGACAGTGCGAAACCATGGAAACTCAACTCCATTGTTTCGTATGAACAAACACAGAAGACGTTTCGCTATGTGGAGCGTTACCGAAATGTAGAGTTTGATCGAAAATGGAACCGTACACTTGAAAACCCGGATGAAACTGAAGACTTCTTTGATGAGCGCATTGCAAACGCTCGATTCGCCCTTACTAAGGGTTCGAATATCAGCCTGGTAGTGGACGAGTCGTTTTACCAGCAAGGCAGCAACAACAGTGGGCTTGCCCAGCGTTACCTGGGCGCATTCGAACGGCGTGGGTGGTTTGCATCGGGTGGTATTGAACAAATCAATAGTTCGTTGCCTAACAATGGAGTAGAAGTAGACAACCAGTTTACCAGTTACCTGGCTTCAGCGGGTAAACGCTCTGGTTTTCTGAACAGCAAGCTTCAATACCAACGAGAGCGTAGTCGTTTTGCAGGCACAGTAGACTCGATATATGCCAGCAGTTACGCCTTTGAGCAAGTTAGCTTTGACCTTGAGAATGGAGACTCCACTGCCTTTACGTACGGATTTAACATGAGTAGACGAACGGACGAAATAGGCAAAGAAGGACGTTTCTCCCCCAGTACCGATGGTAGAAATGCCAGTTTAAATCTGGGCTGGAATAAAAATAGAAATGCACAGTTTAACCTTACCTCGACCTACCGCCAACTGGTATTCCTCGACTCGAGTTTGGCCACCGACGAAGCAGAAAACACCCTCCAGGGCCGATTCGAAACCCGACTTAACCTTGCTCGAAAGCTTATTACCACAACGGCCTACTATCAATTAGGGACAGGCCAGGAACAACGTCGGGAATTCAGCTATTTAGAGGTTGGTGACGGTAATGGCAACTACGTATGGAACGACTACGACAGTAACGGTATTCAAAGCCTCAACGAGTTTGAACTCGCTTCTTCCTTTGACATTGGCCGTGCAAATTACATTCGTCAATTTCTACCGGTTCCCGGGTTTATCAAATCATTCAGCAGTGAATACAACCAAAACATCCGAATACGACCAATTAACCTCCTTCGAAAAACAAAAAAGAAAAGCCTTCGATTTGTAAGAAGGTTTAGCAATGTAAGCTCGGTAAAAGTTCAAAAGAAAGTGACCAACAATGGAGGAGACTTTCTAAATCCATTTGTTCAAAACGTGGAGGACACGTCGTTGCTAACCACAAATTCCATTATTCGGTCCATCCTCTCATTTAACCAATCCAGTCCTGTTTTCGGTATTGACGTACAATGGTTTCAAAACCGAAACAAAATATTATTGGTAAATGGTGTAGACGCTCGAAATGGTCAGGAGAATAAGCTCAAACTGCGTTATAACGTTAACAAGAACTACGAGTTAATTGTGGAAGCATCGAATGGAAGTAAAACATACACTTCACAGTTTCTAACCGACCGAGCCTTTGACTACCAGTTTAACTCCATCAAACCCAAGTTGGGATATCAGTATCAATCTTCGTTTCGACTGGAAGTGTATTATCAGTATTTCGAAGCCCTAAATGCACCGGAATTTGGTAATGAAGCTACTTACAACCATGATTTTACAGCAGAATTCCGATGGAACCTGCTAAACAAAGGGACGATTCGAACAAACGTAGGTTTAGTAGACATCAACTACAAAGGAAACGACAACTCACCGGTGGCATATGAACTTCTTGCCGGACTCAAAAATGGGCGCAACTTTAAGTGGAATCTGCAGATTGAAAGAAGGTTTGCCAACAACATCCAGCTCCTGCTCAATTACGATGGACGACAAAGCATCGAAACACCAGTTATTCATATTGGTCGGGTTCAGGCCAGGTACCTCTTTTAATATCGTTTGTACATCGTATAATTGCGCTTCAAAACAGAACTATGTCAGAATCGAACGAAAACGAATTACTAAGCCGGCTAAACAGTCCCATGGCCCTTATACGAGAGGGTGGTCGATTTGGAGTAAAGGGAGCCGGTCGCATAATCCGAAATACAATCCTGTTTGGATTAACCAATGCCGTATTGGTGATCTATGCCCTTTTCAGAGACTTTCAGAGCGAATCTGCGGTACGTCAATTACCAATTGTATTGCTCGTATTAGCCATTGGAGTTGCGGCAACGGCGTTTGTTGGGTTTAAGAGTTACCAGGCCATGCTGCTTAACGCGTTCGGTGTTATTTATGGTCAACTGAGCGAAACATTCCGCAATCTATGCGGTTCCATCATAGACAAATTTGCCAGTGCTACAGGCAATTCGGAAACGGATTTTATGCGTGTGATTCAAAGCCAGCTATCAAGGATTCCGAGATTTCTCCAACGAATAGCACTGTTTTTCTTCAAGCGCCTACCTTTAGGAGAAATGGCCATTGATATTAACAATGAGATTAAAGCGGGAAACCAGGAAGTAGCTCAAGACAAATTGTACGCAGCCGTTGATGAAAAGATCACTGCATTTTTTGATGGGAACAACATGCGTTGGGTGCTTTGGTTTTTTGCGCTGAACGTGATCGTACAGCTCATTATTATCAGAAGCTTTATTGGCTAGGAAGTTATATCAGAAACATCCTCCCCATTAAAATTCCCGGAACTCATCATTAAGAACACGGTCTTGGGTCGGTGCAATTGCTTTAACCGCTGCCATAAACTTGTACTGTCGGTAAGAACTTCTACGTTGCCAAAATTCTTCTTAACCTCAGCGGTATCCAACGGCTCCATTCGCTTCATTTCAAACACATGCGTATTAAAGTAAACATATGCGTGGTCAGCTGCCTTCATGGTATCCTTGTATAGCGGCAGAAAATCAGCATTTAAGCTGCTAAAGGTGTGCAGTTCCATCACCGCCACCACTGTATGTGCTTTATAGGTATCCTTAACCGCTGATACTGTTGCCCCAACCTTACTCGGAGAATGGGCAAAGTCGCGATACACCAACACATCGTCGACGTCGTATACCTTTTCAAGACGTTTGGCAGTTCCGCTGAAATCCTGCAACGCCTTAAGTGAATCAACCTGGTCAATACCCAGTTGATTACAAGCCAAAATGGCGGCGTTCATGTTTTCCAGATTGTGCTTTCCAAACACCCGCATTGGAAAGTCTTCCCCCTGATGGCTCACCACAACTTGACCGTTCACGATTTCGTGTTCCAGATAGTCATAGCCAATGGCATTTACGTTGGACGCCTTACTCGCAATTGAGCGTAACACCTCGTCGTTTTTGTAGTAAATCAAGCTACCATCAGACGTGATAGTAGTAGAAAAATGTTCAAACTGTTCGCAATAGTTATCAAATGTTGGAAACACATTAATATGGTCCCAAGCTACACCAGTGATAATGGCAATTTGTGGTTCGTACCAAATAAACTTTGGCCTACGATCTATCGGCGAACTCAGGTATTCATCACCTTCTAAAATTATCAATGGCGCGTCTGACAATTTCACCATAAGCTCAAAGCCTTCCAGTTTTGAACCTACCAGGTAGTCAAAATCGATGTTCCTTTTGTTAAGAACATGCATGATCATGGCCGTCGTGCTGGTTTTACCATGGCTCCCGGCAACCACAACTCGTGTTTTGTTTTTACTCTGACCGGCCACAAACTCAGGAAACGATTGAATGGTCAATCCTAGTTCCTGTGCTTTAAGAAGTTCGGGATTGTCAATTCGCGCGTGCATTCCCAGAATAATGATATCTATATCAGACGTAATGCGTTTAGGGTCCCAGCCCATTTCCAACGGAAGCAGACCCGCCTTTTCTAAACGCGATCTCGACGGTTCGAAGACCTCGTCATCACTTCCGGTTACGTGATGCCCGTTTCGCTGGAGCTCCAAAGCCAGGTTATGCATAACCGCACCGCCTATGGATATAAGGTGAATTCTCAATTTCGTGACACTTGTATGAAATACAACATTACAACAATAGACGATATTCGTGCGTTAAGAATATTCACAGCTGTCGTATTATGAGAAAAAAACTAGTCTTTGTTTCCCTTGTGCTATTCTGCTCATTGGCAATGCTGCAATATTTTGCCATGGATAATGCCATCACTCCAAGTCCGGTTTCGGAAGAACCTGTGGTTGAAGATACTGCAAAGGTTGTGCAGCCTGTTAAATCAGAGCTCTACATTGCCGGCGACTATGTAATCTTGATAAAGAACGGTAAGTATTACGTTTACCCGAGGGCGAAACAGTCTACCTGATCAGACTTCCATAATTTGTAGCTCATCTCCAATAAACCACTTCCCTACCACCTGGATGGCCAGGAATGTTATGTAAAACTTTTTCTTTCCACTCTTGCATAGGAACGTGACCTCTCCATAACGTGATCCAACCTCATGTTCCCGCTCGCGGACACGCATTTTGACCATTTCCATATTACGAAGGCTGTACCGCATTACCTTGGCATGCTTAACCATCTTAATATGTTGTTTACGCAGGTTATTAACCAGATACTGGTGTTTGATGTTAGCGAGTCGCTGTAATTCTTTAACATCCATGCTGTCAAATTCTTCACGTAACATAGCTGCCGTGGCTATGTAAGGAAGTACTCGCTCAAATTTCTTTGATTTCAAGACCTTAAAGATTGAATCGGCCAGTTCGGGTAACGTATCGCACAAATCCATACCATACCTCAACTCTACAGAATCAACTACCGTGTGAACAGTGTCCGGTGAAACCACCGAATCCGACGCAGTTTGTCCCAGAGAACAGTGGGAAACACAAATGAATAGCAAGACGAAGACCCTGTTGATTTTCATGAACTACATTTCAACGTCAAAAATAGGGGTTAAATTGCGGGCAATTCATACCATGTCGGGAAACCTGAATTTTCAAGGAATTTTTAACGTATTTCAGACTCAACTCAGAAGCACTGCACCTGTGATTTTTTGTGTATTGTGCTGCATCCTGATATGGGCTAACACATGTGCAACAACGCCTTTGGCAAAGGGATTGCTCTTTGGAACGTATCTGGAACACAAACTCGTTCTTCAGGTACCGGAATCGTCAACACCCGTTTTACATACCGAAGCCGAGGCTTTTTTTGAGGTGAACAAGCTTCAGGTCGGAAATTATAAAGACTTTGTGGTGGTAAAAGACTCAACGGGCTATGCGAGCTATGAACTTCAGGTACTCGGGCGCAATAAAACCCTCAGATCACAAAAGGATCTTTTATCCGTTATTCCCCTCGATCGTATCGATGGTTCTACCCACACCAAAGTGGTTGCCGTAGTTGCTGCGAATGGTGATGCGCGTTTCTTCGAGAGTCCCAAGGCCAATGTATCGATACCACCTGCCGTTCAAACCGTAGACGAAGTTCTGAATCAACTGAGTACACTTCAACAGGTCTTTGGAACCGAGCAAAAGCAGATGGGGTTGTTTCCATCCATCTATCGCATTACAACGGAAGCCGCTCAGGAAAGAATTGAGGTATATCGCAGAAATGGATTGACCCAAGAAGCCCAATTTATTGAAGAACTCGTGGTTGACTTTGGCAACCGCTACTTTACCTCTCTCTACCAGTATTGGAACGATGGATTAGATGAAGTACCCGAAATATGGAGAACGGCCTTTGATATTGGTCGAATGGCTGACTATCTAAAGCCCAATGAAACCCTTAACACCCTTAGTTTATCCATTATCGCACATGTGGTATACGACCTCAGCTTGAGTCTGCGGGCGGTGCAGTACAAATCCGACGACAGATCTCAGCGCCAGGCATTTTTAGAGTTTGATCGACTCCTTCTGGACCAAAAAGAGAATATTCTTTCGTCAATCGCGGAATATTATTCGTACAAACAGGTTAATCACCTGGTTGAGGCCATAGATCGTGTCGATCCGTTTTGGATCGATCGTCTTTTCATAATTGGCCGTAAAAAGGCATCCCGCCAATCACAACAAGGAGACCACCGCTCCATCGAAGACTTTTCTCTCAAAGTAGCTCGCCGAACCAATATGCTGATTCGTTTGTTTTATTAGCCACCCCCATCGCCTTCCAAAAAAATGAAATTTAGATGACATTTATCTGACAGACAACGTGAACTAATGACACCTGTCTACCGTTAAACTTGTATCTATTATTTAGTCAATAAGTTTTCTTACGACGAAGATTAATTGGTTTTACGACATCTAAGGCAGCCGACGCGAGTCGGCTGTTTTTTTTATGGGTCTGTCGAAGAGTCGGCTTCCCATTACCGATACCCCTATCTTTGTCGAAGTAATGATCAACTCAAAAACACTTCTTGCTACCCTGTTTATGGCCCTTGGTTTTTGGTCGTGTTCCTCACCTGATGAAGCGAAAAACAAACCTCAGGTGTTGGCCACTACCAGTATTGTGGCCGATATGGCACAACATCTCTGCGGTGATTTTGCCGACATAACTTCTTTAATGGGGCCTGGAGTAGACCCTCATCTTTACAAAGCTTCCCATGGCGATGTGGAACTTCTGGCCAAAGCAGATGTTATTCTTTACAACGGTTTACATCTTGAAGGAAAGATGTCTGACATTCTACATAAACTTGAAAAAGAGAAGTCGGTTATCGCCGTTGCATCTGGTGTTAATTCTTCCGAATTGCGACGTATAAACTCCGACGCCGATGTGTACGATCCCCATATTTGGTTCGACGTACAACTTTGGAAAAAGGGGGTTCAACACGTAGCTGATCAACTTGGAAACCAATTTCCGACATACAAGGGCAAAATTGACTCGAATGCGCTGCAATATCTTACACAAATGGACTCGGTCCATCAGCTGTGTTCCGAACTCGTAAACACCTTGCCGCGGGAAAGGCGGGTTTTGATAACCAGCCACGATGCCTTTGAGTACTTTGGTAGAAGTTATAACTTTACAGTAAAAGGACTACAAGGTATTTCAACCCTTTCCGAGTCAGGCTTGAAAGACGTAACCGACATGGTAAATTTTATAATCGACAATGAAGTCAAAGCGGTTTTCGTAGAAAACTCAGTACCCCAGAAAGCACTTCGATCAGTAATCGATGGCTGCAAGTCAAAGGGACACGACGTTGTGGTTGGAGGAGAATTGTTCTCTGACGCACTTGGGGCCAAACGAACACCTGAAGGCACCTATCTGGGTATGTTGCACTTTAATGTTTCCACCATTGTGAACGCACTGAAATGATTACACCTTCTGTTGAAACCCATAACCTTACCGTCATTTACGACAAGAAGCCAGCTATCTGGAACATTGATTTCACGTTACCGGTTGGCAAGATCATAGGGGTAATGGGCCCAAATGGTTCGGGGAAATCAACTTTGCTAAAGGCCATAATGGGTATTGTAGAACCCAATATTGGCTATACAAAATTGTTCGATCAGGACCTTGACAAGGTACGCAATCGGATTTCCTATGTACCCCAGCGCCAATCCGTAGATTGGGACTTTCCTGCCAGCGTGTGGGATGTTGTGGCAATGGGCCGGTTCGCAACCAAAGGTTTGTTCAAACGCCTTGATTCCAACGACAAAACCATCATTCAGGATAGCCTGGAAAAGGTAAAAATGGGCAGTTTTGCAAAACGCCAGATATCCCAACTCAGTGGAGGGCAGCAACAACGTGTTTTTCTGGCACGGGCACTGGCTCAACAAGCTGACCTGTATCTAATGGACGAGCCATTCGTTGGCGTTGATGCGGCTACCGAACAAGCCATTATCACCCTGCTAAAATCGATGCGGGATGAGGGTAAAACACTATTGGTGGTGCACCACGATTTGCACACAGCGCAAGACTATTTCGAGCATATGGTACTGCTTAACTCCCGCTTGGTAGCTGTGGGTCCTACGGATAAGGTCTTCAATAAAGAAACCCTTACGGAAACCTATGGTGGTACACTAACCACCTTGAGCAAAGTCGCCAACCTGCTCAAGGAGAAAGACTTTCCGATGCGACACAAATAATGAAGTTTCTTCAAGAAATAGCGTCTTTTTTTACCTTTTCAGAACCCAACGTTCAGGTAGTGTTTTGGGGCAGCCTCATTCTGTGCTCCATCTCCGGATTGGTTGGAACATTTACACTGTTGCGAAAGCGATCGCTAATTGGTGACGTGATCTCTCACTCCGTTCTGCCGGGAATTGCGCTGGCTTTTATCATTGGGCAAAAGAAAGACCTTGTTTTTCTGATTATTGGAGCCACTATAACCGGTTGGATATCGACGTACCTTGTTGATTACATAACTAAACATTCAAAGATCAAAAACGATACGGCGATTGCCCTTATTCTCAGTGTATTCTTTGGAATTGGCATACTGCTACTCACCAACATTCAACACACCGACAACGCATCACAAAGTGGGTTGGATCAGTTCATTTTTGGACGAGCATCTGCCATGAACTCCAGTGATATTTGGTTGTTTAGTGTGGTTGGTGTTATCATAACAGCTCTGATAATCGTCTTCTTCCGAGGTTTTTCATTGTTATCGTTTGATGAAAACTTTAGTGAGTCTATTGGATTTCCGAACGAGATACTTAAACTTCTGCTTTCGATTACAACGGTGATCACGGTTGCTATGGGTGTTCAGGCTGTAGGTGTGGTTCTAATGTCCGCCTTGCTTATAACGCCTGCGGCGGCAGCGCGATTCTGGACCAACAGCATCATTCGTCTTGCCATCCTGGCCGTTATTTTTAGCGGGGTTTCGGGCGTCCTTGGATCGGCCATCTCCTACACCTACAATGGCATGCCAACAGGCCCCTGGATTGTGGTAACCGTCACCATTGTGGCGCTTGCCAGTGCCTTTGCGGGGTCAAAAAGCGGCCTTTTGCGGAAGTATCTCCAGCAAAAGCGTAACAACACCAAAATACTTCGTGAAAACACCATTAAGCTCTTCTACGGTTTAAACACATCCGATTCCCATACAAAACGCTTCTCATTTCATCGTATTTGGGAGGAAAGTAAAATGCAAAAAGCCACCTTACGTAAAGGCTTAAAACTCCTGGGGCGAAACGGCCTCGTTGACTTCTCGAACGGCCTCTACGAAACCACTGATGAGGGAACAAAGGAAGCTCGGGCAATTGTGCGAAAACACCGATTGTGGGAATTGTATATAGCGCGATATATGCACTTACAACCCGATCATGTACACGACGATGCTGAGGGAATAGAACACGTAATCACACCGGAGATCGAACGCGAACTTGAGAAAGAACTCGACTTTCCCAAACTGGATCCACACAACAGCGAAATACCTTATTGATGTTTGACTTTTGGATCATATTAACTGCGGCCCTTGTTGCCACCACGTCATCCATTTTAGGCTGCTTCTTAATAATGCGGAAAATGGCCATGATTGGTGATGCTATTTCGCATGCGGTGCTTCCGGGAATTGTTATTGCCTACCTGCTTACAAATAGTCGCGCATCTCTTCCGATGCTCATGGGAGCGGCTGCCACAGGAATTTTGGTTACCGGTTTCATTCAGTTTTTCAATAAAAGGGTAAAACTTCAGCAGGACGCCAGTATTGGGATTTCATATACATTCTTGTTTGCTGTGGGAATCATACTTATCTCCTTGTTCAGCAACGACGTTGACCTGGATCAGGATTGTGTGTTGTATGGCGAAATTGCCTACGTTCCCTTTGACAAGCTCTATTTAGGCGATGTGTATCTGGGGCCAAGACAGGTATGGATCTTAGCATCAACCCTCGTGATGATTCTGGTAGGCTTGCTAGTGGGCTATCGCAAACTGGTTTTAACCACATTCGATGAGACATT
>JAEPQQ010000035.1:18595-36187 GCA_017640445.1 Bacteroidia bacterium
GCAGTATTACCTCATGGCCGGAGTTTCTTTAACAACGGTAGTAAGTTTCGAATCAGTAGGCGCCATTCTGGTTATTGCCTTTATCTCCGGGCCCGCGGCAACGGCATTTTTGTTAACGAGGCAGTTTCGATCCATGTTGTGGCTTTCTGTAGCCTTTGGAATTTCTGCATCCGTTATCGGCTATTTCACCGCCTCCTGGTTAAAAGGTTCGATTGCAGGGGCTATTACCACCGTTATTGGACTGCAATTTGCACTGGCTTTTATTTACACAAGGTTAGTTCGTAAAACCCAATTGAGCCAAACCTTAGAAAACAGTGGCCTGACAGAGGTTTAACCGGCAAAAGACATGATTTGGACCTTGCTTAATGTACCTTTGCATACGGTGTTTAATAATTTCTACTTACGGTGTGGCTATGTACTAACGGCATTGTTAGTTCTTGGTATGCCGGTATCTGGGCAAAACTCCAATACCAATAAGGTGATTTCAACAGGTCAGACCGGCACTATTAAACAAGAAGACTCGTACCATAACATTCACGTTATTACCAGTGAGGAAATTGATCTGTTAAATTATCAATCGCTCAATGATGCTCTGTGGTTTACACTAAACAATTTTTCGGTTTACAATGGCAGAGATGGATATTCACTAAACTACAACGGTACAGGTAGAAAGAACATCAAAATCCTAATGAACGGTATGCCGATGTTTATGACGTCGATGGACAACTTCGACCTTTCCAAGATTTCACTGATTGGGGTAGATCGCATTGAGATCGTTCGCGGATCGAGCAGCGTGTTCAATGGTCCCAACGCGGCACTGGCAACCGTCAACATCATAACAGAGGCCCCAGCCAACAAAGTCTGGAACGGCAAACTAAACATTAACACAAGCAGCCGGGGCGACCTCAATGCCTATTTGAAGGGTTCTTTTAATTTTGGAAGACACTCTATAACGGCCGCCTTTGGGCAATACTTTTTTTCGGGTGTAGGAGGTACTGATAGTTTTAGAGTCTTTCAATGGAAACCCCGACTAAGGGATCAGGCTCAGCTCAATTACTCCTACCAGATTCTGAACGACCTAAAAGCATATCTGTTTGTTAGCCACATCTACAATAAAGTACAGGATCGTGGCTACCCCATCCCAAACACGCTTCGAGCCTACGACGTTGACCAAATCACAAACCTAACCACCATTCATGCAGGTATTATTGGCAAAATCAGTAAGTACCACCACCTCGATTTTAGCCACTCCTATACCAACTACCTCATGAACAACTATAAAACCATTAAGATACTAAGCACACTGGCAACCATTGAGAACAACGACCGAAGTGCTTTTGACCGTCTGCATTACGATGAATACTTCAACCAAATTAAGTTATCGAAGACATCTCCCAAATCCAAACTCGATTACGAGACGGGATTGGAGTTTAGTCATCAACGAGATCTGGAAAGAAGTATTTTAACAGCTGTAAAAACGAACATCACTCAGCTTGCGATTCTGGGCAATGTGACGTACCAACTCAATCAGGACCTACGCTTCAAATCCGGGCTTCGGTTCACCAATAGCAATAAGTTTACCACGCGTCCCATTTACGAACTTGGTATGCGTTATAAAATGGCCGATTCGGCAACTCTCCTAACAAATTACTCTTCCGGGTTTCGAACACCTACGTTTAATGAGATGTTCTACACGTTTGAGAATCCGGACATTAACATCTCGGGAAACCTCAACCTGCAATCGGAGACCTACAATCAGTTCAACACTACACTGCGCATAAAATCGAACAAAACCACGGTATACACCACTCTTTTTTGGGCAAACAGCAACAACGGCATCCAGTTGAGCTTGATTGATTCATCTCGTCAATTGTATCAATTCGTAAACACCAAAGCCACCAAGTTAATGGGGCAAAACATCTACCTTACACATAAGGGCAAAGCGTTGGATTTAACCCTGGGACTAAGTAATAATGGTATCAACCAGTTTCCAGAGGAAGTAGGCAACTACTATTTTTATCAGGAAGTGGCTGCAAAGGCAATGTACACCTTTCACAAACTTGGACTTTCCCTTACCATGGCCTCCAAGTATGTCAGTGAAATAAACGAAACCCGACCTAATACCGATATAACGGAAGACTTAACCGATTTCAGGCAGGATCCGTTTTGGTTAGTAGACCTTTCGGTAAAAAAACGTTTGTTCGACCGTTCTATCTTTGCATTAATTGGGGTAAAAAACATGACGAACACGCTAAACGTTAGTGGGGCTTACCTCCCGCTCGACCGGTTAAGCGACGAGAACATAAATACACGAATACCTATATCGATCGACTACGGTCGACGCATATGGTTTTCGCTCATAACTGAATTTTGAAGAAACTGTCCTACATATTGCTCTTTGTGCTTCTCCAGGCATCTTCGTGTTTCACAAATGAGGAACCTATACTTCCCCTTGAACCCGAAGAGATTGACCTAAGAATGTTCAAACTGGATTCGGGCCAGGTTTACGTAAACCTGAAAGACATTTCAGTTATGAAGTTCAACAGTGTTGAAGCCTGGGACATCGCGTTTAGTTGCGCCCCCGGAAGGTATGACATACTTCTTAATTCGGCTCGGGGCATGAGCAGTTACAACACAGAGTCAAAAGACTTTAATGCACAATACACCGTTCGTGAGTACCCGTGGGAATATGATAAATGTACCGGGGCTGAAGATCAAAGCTGTCTGGGCGCCTGGGGGGATTTCGAATTCGACAATCCTCAGAGTTATGGCAATGTTTACCTTATAAACCTTGGTATTGATATCAATGGAGAACCAACCGGTATTGTAAAAATGAAGGTTAATGGATATACCGACAATAAATACAGCATTACTGTTGGTGATCTTGATGGTTTTGCCGTGAGGCATTACGAAGTGGAGAAAAATGACAGCTTTAATTACGTCTACCTCTCGTTTGAAAAGAACGGAGTTCTAAAACTGGAACCTCCAAAGAATGAATGGGACCTGCTGTTTACTCCGTACGCTGTACCGGCAAACGATGGTGGTGTATCGCCATTACCCATTATTCAACAACTGCCCAACGGGTACGAGCTTGTGGATGGAGTTCTTCTTAATCCTTATAAAAGACAAGTAGCGATTGACACAAATGCCCACTTTGAAGACATTGACTTCTTTGATGTGGAATCGTACACTTATAGCGATTCAACCAACGCCATTGGACATACTTGGTATACCTGGTATGAAGAATACCTGACTTTTCGACCTTCTGCCAACAGTTCATTTATCATTCGCGATGCCGATCGAAACTTCTATGCACTCAAATTCACAAGTTACAGTCCAATTCAAACTAAACTCAGTCGGGTGAAGTGTATTTTCAAAAACTTATAATTCTTTCGTGATCAAGCAGGATATTACCTAAAATTTGATTCGATGAGAACGATACTCCTTATTGCCATTGCCTCCACCTTTTGCTCATGCCGGCTCAACGTAGGTTCAGAAGCCCCTGGAGCTGGAGAAAGAGTAAAACCAGACCTCGCTGACACAACGGAGTTACATCTCAAAAACCTTCACCAACTCACCTACGGGGGGAACAACACAAAACCTCACTTTAGCTATAACCACCGCAACGTGGTTTTCCAAAGCGATTTTCACAAATGGGGCGTTACCTGTGACCAAGTTTTCATATTTGATCTTGCCCATGCCGAACACGACACGGCGATTCCCCATATGTTGAGCACCGGCCTCGGCACAACCGCCGATTGCTACTTTATGCAAGACGGAGGACACATTGTGTATGCGTCCTCACACCTTTCTGATGAGAATTGTCTTCATCCCATACCGTGGAAAGCTAAAAATGGGCAATACTTAAAGGGCTTACATGATGATCATGACATTTTTGTCACGAATCTCAATGGAAAACCAACCGAACAACTCACAAGTTCGCCTGGTTACGATGCAGAAGCAAAAACTTCACCGAAGGGCAACAAAATAGTGTTTACGTCAAACCGTTCTGGCGATCCTGAACTTTATACCATGAACATTGACGGGAGCGATGTAAAACGAATAACCAATCGCATAGGGTATGACGGTGTAGCCTCCTTCTCTCCAGATGGCAGCAAGTTAGTCTTCCAATCTACCCGACCCAAAACGAAAGAAGCCATTGAAAACTACAGAAGCCTTCTTAAACAGGGTCTGGTAGACCAAACCCATACGGAAATTTACACATGCAATGCCGACGGAACCAACCTAAGACAGGTTACTGCTTTGGGGAAAACCAACCTACACCCGTTCTACCATCCAGGAGGAAAAAAGATCATCTTTAGCAGCAATCACCGTTCTGAACAAAACGACGGCTATCAACTGTTTACCATTAACGACGATGGCAGCAACCTCGAGCAAATCACCTCGGAGAGTACATTCAATGCATTCCCCATGTTTTCCTTCGACGGTAAAAAACTCATATTCTGCTCGAAGCGTAACAATGGCGGAACACAACAAATCAACATATTTGTTGCAGACTGGGTGGACTAAACAACAAACCGATCAACGAGAATAACCATTGCCGAATGTGACAACCGTCATATTTTTATGCAATAAAATCCACGTTCTTCGTAGTGTAAAAGGCACAGCCATATGCGGAGTACAAAACCGGATATTCAAACCTCTTCCGAGGTTAAACAAATGGTAGACAGTTTCTACGAGCAAGTAAATCTCGACCCTCTTCTATCACCTGTATTTAACGATTTTGCTAACGTTGACTGGGAGAGCCACCTCCCTCGAATGTATTCATTTTGGGAGTCGGTTTTATTTGCCAAACAAGGATTTAAAGGGAGGCCTTTTCAAAAGCATATCCCCTTACCTATAAAAGCTGAACATTTTGACCGCTGGGTAACTCTGTTTGTTAACAACATCGACCATCAGTTTGAAGGCCCGGTTGCCGAAGAGGCTAAGCTCCGCGCAAGATCCATTGCTCATATTTTCCAGACTAAGTTAAAACACCTTAACCGTCTTCAAACATGAAACAAGCATCACTTTCAAACAATCTGGTCTTCAATTCCGAGCATCCGGTCGTGACAAAATTAATGGAGACGTCAAACAGCAGAGAAATTCGGATCGCCCTGGCTAAAGGGCAAACTATGAAAGAACACAAAGCACCGTTCCCCATTGTTGTTCACGTTGTTGACGGCGATATTAGATTTGGAGTGAATGGCGAGGTTATCGGGTTGACATCAGGAGATATCATCTCACTGGAAGCCAATGTTCTTCACGACCTCGTTGGCCTCAGGGATAGCATTATTCGCCTTACCTTGTCTAAATCCGACACTGCACAACGCGTTCACGCCGCTAGTCAAAAGTAGCGACCCAGCAGGGCACTTTTTTGACTAAATTTCGTTCCTATTCTATGCGTCTAAAAATCAAAACGCCATGTCATGAGGATTGGGAATCCATGAAAATTGGGCTTAACTCTCGTTTTTGTGATCAATGCGACAAAAACGTTGTTGACTTTACCCAATGGGATCGCACCCAAATTCTGGAATACGTCTTAAGGAACGACGGAAGCTCCATGTGTGCACGAATGAATCGAAGCCAACTCGATTTTCATCACAGAGAACTCGCTACGATTATAACCACAAGGAAACTACCTCAATCGAGTCTGTTTCTCCTCCTTTCAATGGGCGTATTGGTTCTAACAGCCTGCCAACAAAAACAATCATCTACTCCCATGATTGAGTTGGAGGTTGAAACCACTTCGGAGGTTGTTGATTCTACCACAGGTGGACATTGCCAAGTAGATACAGCAGCGCAATCGAACCTCGTTTCAGACAGTGTTCCGCCACCAATAGGCATGGTTGACCTATTGGGTCAGGTGATGGTTATACCAAAAGATACAAGCACAGAAGGTGGTGATACGAATCACCAGGTAGAACCACAGATATACAAGTTTGTAGACCAGATGCCACAATTCCCGGGTGGTATGGACAGCATGCACACCTATCTTCAAGCGCATGTTGAGTACCCCGATGGCTTAAAGGCAGAGGGAACCGTGTACGCAAAAACCATCATTCGGACGGATGGTTCGGTTGAAGTTGACGAAGTGTTTATGCGAGGAATGGACTCCGATCAGTTAATCAAACAGGTTACCCGCGCCATTGAGAAAATGCCTAAATGGGTTCCAGGGTCGTTGAATGGCAGGCTGGTAGACGTGTACTACACTATTCCTGTTCGGTTTGTCCGACCGACTCACTAACCCATAATCTGATTGGTATGGTCTTTCGCAGTCACCTTATCAATGACATCGGTTATGACTCCATTCTCGTCAAAGACAAACGTGGTGCGTCGGATGCCCATGTACGTTTTTCCAAATGTTGTCTTTTCTCCCCAAACACCAAAAGCGTCTGCAATCTCATGTTCCGTGTCTACCAGTAAGTCAAACGGCAAATCGTATTTGGCAATGAACTTTTGATGTTTTTTGGCTTTATCAGGGCTTATCCCATAAACGGCGTAACCTTCTGATAATAAATGATTGTAATTATCGCGTAGGTTACACGCCTGATTCGTACACGTTGGTGTATCGTCCTTGGGGTAAAAGTACAGCACAGACTTCTTACCCTTCAGGTTGTCTTGCGTTACCGTGTTTTCGTTCTGATCTATGGTAGAAAATTGGGGAATTTTGTCCCCTACTTTTAAGTGACTCATTATAGGTTCAATGTTTTTTTAATCTGGGTTTCGTTACCCGCATTATCTTTTACCTTTAACACCAAATCGTGGCTTCCGGTTTTATAAGATGCAGGCAAAATCCCAAAAATCTTCTTACTCTTTGGTTCGTGTTCCAGCAGAACCCACTTACCATCCACATAGCAGGAATAGCTACCTATTTCGCTGGTGAGATCATCCACTCTGAAACTCAGGTACTTTCCCAGTTTCAGAGGCGTAACCTTTGGGCCTACCGTATCCAACGTTAAAAAAAACATCCCCAAGCTCTTCGTTGTTTCGGTAATGTAACTTCCAGAAACCGTCCCACCTTCATAACTACTGTTCCTGGTTTTCGGGTTATACTTCATCATTACCAATTGGCTTTTTCGATTCTTCACCTCATCCGGTATCTTAATGCTCACTCGGGCTGATTTGTGTAAGGGAGCGTTTGAGTGTTTGACCCTGATCATTGGCGACACCGCCTTACCGGTTGATGGAGTCTCAGAAGCTGAAAAGTAGGTGGTGCGATATAGCGCCCCTTTAGGAATGGTGATTTTTGAGTTCGTAGTTCCTAAATGGTTATCCCTGCCTGGTGTACATTTCGTATTACCAGCCATCTGCAGTCCTCCCTCAGCCAAAGCTGTAGCTTGTTCTGATCCTTTTATCGTAAACCCAAACTTATCCGTCTTACCTGAGAAATCTGTGGCTACTAACTCAATCGAGTAGGTTTCTCCGGGCTTCACCTGAATCGACCCATTTCCTTTATAAAAGTGGAGTGCATTCCCTCTGTCTTTGAACATTTTCACATAGCGAATCCCGGTTTCTGAATAACGCCAATAATCAATATGCATGTTGATATAACGTCCCTGATCAAAGGTAAAATCTTCAATTCTCTGAGTAAAAACGGTCGAGCCGTTCACCTTCAATTCGGCGTAATTGATACCCAACCGGTTGAGTTTATCAGAAAAGTAGTCCACCCAACTTACTCCAACACCGTAAGACCCGGGTTTTACTTCAGTAGTACTATTTTCTTTAACGCGTTTGCTTCCATAAATGCCATAATCTTCATACCGCTTTGCTTCGAGGTGGTAGAGCCTGCAGCTTTTCACAAATGGGTTTATCTCATCCTTCACCTGAATACCATACAGCAACGGGTTTACCGTTCTTCCTCGCTTATCCCGTATTTCAAAATGCAAGTGAGGTCCGCCGGAGCCTCCCGTATTCCCACTTAGGGCCACTATCTGTCCTTTTGTTACTTTCAATTTACCAGCAGGCACATACCAGTCAAATTCGTACTTCTTCATTCCATACTGTTTCTTGATAACAGCATCTTGAATGGAACCTGAGAACTTTTGCAAATGCCCATATACCGATGTAGTGCCATTGGGGTGTTGTATATAAAGTGCTTTACCATACCCGCCGGTGGATACCTTTATCCTGCTCACATACCCATCAGCAACCGAACGTATTTGCTTGCCTTCCACACCACCTGTACGTATGTCAAGACCAGCATGAAAATGATTCCCACGAAGTTCACCAAACGTACCGGAAAGATACAAGGGGCCGTCTAATGGATGTCCGTAGTACTGAGTATAACGCATTTTACCGGGTGATGCTGACGCTACTTCACTCGAGCCGGGTTCTTCGTCCCGCACATCAGATGGTTCCTCCACCAATTTAACGGCCTCCTCTTCTTTTAGAACCGTGTCCGTTGTTTGCACCACAGAATCGGAGTCTGGAGTAGTGGTTTCGCCAGTTTCTGTTGTTCTGGATTGATCTCGCATTAATACAATCAACAACAGAACGGCCAACACACCCGCTATAACAAGAATGCCTTGCGTATTTTTCTTCACATGGCAAAGTAACGACGTCAGATCCTCTTCTATTCAACTAGATATACACAGGTATCAATATCCGTTGGTAAAAACAATCGCAGCATATTATCTTTGATTTAATTGACAGGCATATAAATAGAATAGCGTTTTGAGAATAGAAAAAATACTTGAGAAGTTTGGAATCAAAGAAGTAAACGAAAGCATAAGTACTGGTCGGGAGTGGATAACCGCAGTAGGATCAGAAACACACGATGTTTTTTCCCCTGTAGATGGCAAAAAAATTGCATCAGTGGTGTATGCCACACAATCGGAGTACGACCATGTAATTAAAGTGGCTCAGGAGGCTTTCGAGACCTGGCGACGGATTCCTGCACCCGCTCGAGGAGATGTTATTCGCAAGTTTGGAAACAAATTACGTATTGTAAAAAGAGAACTAGGTTATCTTGTTAGCTACGAAACGGGAAAAAGTTTGCAGGAAGGCATGGGTGAAGTGCAGGAGATGATCGACATCTGTGACTTTGCTGTAGGTCTTTCACGCCAGCTTTATGGTTTAACTATTCAAAGTGAGCGCCCTGAACACCGGATGATGGAACAGTGGCATCCACTAGGCCTGGTAGGTGTTATTTCAGCATTTAACTTCCCTGTGGCTGTATGGAGCTGGAACGCGGTAATCGCCGCCGTATGTGGCGATGTTGTGATCTGGAAACCTTCAGAAAAAGCTCCTCTTTCGGCCATCGCATGTCAAATGTTGATTCGCGAAATTCTTATTGAGAACGAGCTTCCTGATGGCATTTTCAATCTGGTTATGGGTGATTATCGCATTGGTGAAAGGCTGGCCAAAGACAATTGTATTCCTTTGGTATCGGCAACGGGAAGCACACGAATGGGAAAACGCATTGGTCAACTGGTTGGTGCCCGTCTCGGGAAACCACTTTTAGAGTTGGGAGGAAACAATGCTGTGATTGTGAGCAGCAACAGCGACCTGCAAAATGCACTACGAGCCGTTGTGTTTGGGAGCATTGGCACCTGTGGGCAACGCTGCACCTCAACGCGAAGAGTTATTGTGCACAATGACGTTTACGACAAATTCAAAAACATGCTGATCGAAGCCTATAGTCAGGTCAAAATTGGCAATCCCCTGGACGAGGAAAACCACATGGGGCCACTGATCGACACCCAGGCGGTTGAAGCATACCTAAACGCAGTTAAAGAAATAGAAGATCAGGGAGGCAGGATTGTAACAGGAGGCAAGGTTCTAACCGGTGAAGGTTATGAATCAGGGTGCTATGTTGAACCATGTATTGCTGAAGCAGGTAACCACCTCACTATTGTGCAAGAAGAAACCTTCGCTCCTATTGTATACCTGATGAAATACAACCGTATTGAAGAAGCCGTAGCCATGCAAAACGACGTTAAACAGGGCTTAAGCTCTGCTATTTTCTCAAACGACTTCCGAGAAACCGAGTACTTCCTCAGCAATGCCGGATCGGATTGTGGGATAGCCAATGTCAACATCGGCACCAGCGGTGCAGAAATAGGAGGCGCTTTTGGTGGGGAAAAAGAAACAGGTGGTGGCCGCGAATCGGGCTCCGACTCATGGAAGACCTACATGCGACGACAAACCAACACGGTAAACTACGGAAATGACCTTCCTCTCGCACAGGGTATAAAGTTCAACATATAAGTCTGTTGTAAACTTACCTGGGACATTGCTCAAACCGATTGCTACAATTCTGTACATAGACTGCATCTTTGCACCATGCGTATTCTGAGTTTATCAGGCTTTCTTTTATGGGCAACTTTAACCTATGCCCAAAAAACCGGCTTTGCCCAGAAGTGGGAATATGGTGTACACTTTCACTTTAACAATAGCATTGTTAAACCTATTGCGTCTGACACATTCACCAACAAGTCGAGCGTAGGCGCCGGGCTTTTGCTTGAACGTAAGTTCAGCAAATTTGGAGTACAGGTAATACCGGGATTTGCCCAAACCAGATATGCAGACGATATACGAAACAGAAATGCTGTTACGAATGCACTTGACCTGGCATTGAACGTATCGCACCCTCTGGATAATAACAGGCAGACCTTTCTGACCTACGGTTTGATGGGAGGTTTTGCACTCCAACATAAAGAACGCAACCTGGATGGAACTGAGGTTAATACGGGCTACCACAACCTCCTTGTTTCTGAAAAACCATTCGAAATTGGAGCACGACTAGGTGTTGGGTTGGACCTAAGCCCGGGCACCAGGCTCACCCTCAGCTACATCGACTACTTTGGAGGTCAGCAAAACTCCGGTAGGATTACCGGACGGATTGACTACCTGCAACTTGGTTTGCAGCTCCGGATTAATGAACTAACCTCGTCTGACCGTATCAATGAACGATTTGAGAAAGAACAAGCCAAAAACGAACTTGCCCGAAAACAAGCCAGGTCTCTTAAACATGGGAATAATGGCTTACTGGTATTTGTACTCGGCACCTTAAAAAAGGACTACATCGGACCGCCAAACGCCTACAAAGACTCTGTAAACCGCGTGCGAAACATCGAAAACCGGGAAGCACTTATTGCCGCAATTCAAACCCATTACCGACATGGAGAATTCGTTGTTACCAACGATTCCTTGTTTGACTTTAGAACACCGGAAAAGCTAACCATTATGGTTGGTCATGGAACAAGCACCATATCCATCCCACCCGAAAAGGAGGTATTTTATGCCCGAATCGATGAGTTGTTTATCGAGTCTAACGGAAACTTAAAGTGGGGCATCTTTGTCTTTGATGAAGCGATGAACATGTTGCAGGAACCATTTCCCTTCTTCACTCCTTACCGAAACCTTGATCAGCGATTCGAATCGGCCAACAATATGTTAACGGACTTCAACAATAGGTTGAAGCTTCTTAGTGATTAAAGGCTATAGGTCTTTTGTAAGTCCTTGCACCACTTTGTACCCCTGGAAGAACTCCTTGGCCACAATTCTAAGGAAGGTGTACGTGGGTACCGCCAGAATCATCCCAACAACGCCCGCAAGCATTCCGGCCGACATTATAACAACGAAAATTTCCAATGGATGGGCCTTAACACTCTTCGAAAAGATAAGGGGCTGTAAAACGAAGTTATCGGTTAACTGGGCCACCGAGAACACCGCAGCAATCTTCAATATAAGGATTCCAAGATCTCCATCTAACTGGAGATGAACGTGAGAAAGCACACTAAGAATAATGCCGAATGTTGCTCCAATTATCGGTCCCAGATAAGGGATAATATTGATAAGCCCTGCCATAAAACCGATTAACAATGCGTTGGGTATACCAAAAATCGTTAGACCCAACGTAACCACGGTGGTGATAATGGAAACCTGAATCGCAACCCCAACGAAATATCGGGTAAGCAGATCTTTTGTATCACTCAGTATGTGGTGAATGCGTTTTAAGTATTTGTCGGGCGTTAGCGCATCTACAATGTTGTTCACAATCGACTTATCCTTGAGCAGGAAAAATGTGATAAACAGAATACTCATGAAACCAATTAGCATAGAACCTAAACCGGAAACCAGACCATCCAAAAAGCTGGTAACATCTGAGAAGTCGAAGTAATTAATGAATTGCTCCTGAAGGTCTTCCCTGCTCACTGTACTAATATTAAGGCTCTGAAACCAACTCTCTAACCGACTAATTGGCTCGTGGAACTCTACAAGTAATTGCTCTATATCCAGGTTAAGGATGATCTCAACCTGACTGGCCAATACCGGAATCAGGAATTTAAAGAACAAGATGAGCAGAATAAAGTAAGAAGCCAATACTGCTGCTGCCCGGGACCAGGAAGGTAACTCCCGCTCTCCAATTTTAACTCGCTTTAATAAACGCATGAGAGGGCGGCCCATCAATGCCAAAACGGTAGAAACAGCAAAATAGATTACTACTTGTTTGATTTGCCAGAAAAACCAGGCGAGAAATAACAGACCCAGGATACCAATTAGAATCCGAACAATTGGATTTGATCGCATAGCTCAAAGATAAGTTTTGTTTTCAGAGTGATGTAAATGCCGAGTGTTAATAAATGTATTCGACATGGAGACCTGGACAAACCATGATCAGACTTGTCGTTGAAACCAAAAATTTTGTCCTTTCATCGAATGATTAAGGTAATGCCAGCGCTTAAAACGTCTAAAAACATAATGGCGTGGTCAGGCGATTGTGAAGACGAGGATAATGTGCTTCATATCAAGACAGTTGGCCACCCGTTTGAACAAGAAGTAATACCACGACCATGGATTCCATTGTGAGCAATTAATAAAGTAGTGCTGTATAGATGAAAGCTCTAACATATTCGAAGTACGGAGGACCCGAAGTCCTTGAAATTAACGACCAGGATTTACCCATTCCTGAAGAAGATCAAGTCCTCATTAAGGTACACGCTGCCTCGGTTAACCCATTGGACTGGAGGCGGATGCGCGCCGAACCGTTTATGGTTCGATTTACATCAGGCCTGTTCAAACCGAAACAAGCCATTCTGGGAGCAGACATTGCTGGCAGAGTTGAAGCCGTAGGAAAAGAAGTAACACTGTTCAAGGTTGGTGATGAAGTTTTTGGAGATGTATCAGTTCAGGGGTTTGCCGAATTTGTTTGCGCTACCGAAGATCAAATCGCGGTCAAACCGGCCAGTGCCAGTTTTGAACAGGCCGCTGCACTTCCGGTGGCTGGTTTAACTGCACTACAGGCCTTGCGAGACAACGTAGACCAGGTACAGGGTCGTCAAATTCTTATTAACGGAGCCTCTGGTGGTGTTGGTTCTTTTGCCGTACAAATAGCCACCGCTTGGGGCGGACAAGTAACCGGAGTTTGCAGTACTTCCAATGTCGAAATGGTGAAGAAACTGGGAGCCAATCACGTCATCGACTATCGTAAAACCGATATAACGCAAGAGAAACAGCGCTACGATGTGTTGCTTGATTGTGTTGGCAACTTTACACTCTCCGACATGAATCGTTTGCTCAAACCCGGCGGCGAAGCTGTAGTTATTGGCTTTAAATCAATGCGCAACATCCTTCATATTGCTCTTCGAGGTGGTAAAAAGGCAAATGCGAAGAGGCCCAAAGTCATTAGCATGACGGCCAAAGCCAGGCATCACGATTTACATGCCCTGGGCCAGATGTTGGCCGATGGATCAATTAAGCCCGAAATTGAAAGAAGCTATCCATTTTCAAAGGTAAAAGATGCCATTTCTCACGTGGAAACCGGCCGCACCAAAGGGAAAGTAACCATTATCGACTTTCCTTAAGCGATTCTCTCTGAAAAAGGCGAACTTGCCATTGTGAAGAAATGGCTAAAACGAACGGTTAGAAGGATTCTGTACGTTTTGGTCGTTCCAGTAACCTATACACTTGTGGGACTACTCCTCTCAGTCATCACGGTTAACCGAGGTCCTAACCCGAATCGAACGAAACTGGTCTACCTTGCGAGTAACGGGGTTCATTTGGACATCATAATTCCCACTAACCACCTGGACTCCACCTCTCTCTCTGATTTGACCTCGGACAAGGTGGATTTCATTTCCTTTGGCTGGGGAGACGAAAATTTCTATATAAACACGCCCACATGGGGCGACTTAACCGCCAAAAACGCGTGTAAAGCTCTTTTTCTTAGATCCACTTCTCTGATGCACGTAACCCGCCACCGAACGTCTCGCTCGCACTGGAAGAAAGTGGCCGTTTCAGACACTGAACTCCACCTTCTCCTATCCAAAATTCAAGCTGCGTTTCAAACGGATAAATCTGATAATAAAATCAGATTGGTGGGAAAAGGATATGGTCAGAACGACGATTTTTACAAGGCCAACATGAGCTATTCCTGCCTCAACACGTGTAATACGTGGGTCAACACCACATTCAAACAATGTGGGTTAAAGGCCTGTTTATGGACACCGTTTGACTTTGGCCTGCTTAACAAATATCAGTAGGTTTCCATTCGAATCTTTATGTTCGTGAACCAGAAACAATTATGGCGCGAATACACGTAACCCAATACGAAGAAGCAGAGGGACGATTAAAAGAAATCTACGACGACCTGATCCAAAAACGAGGCAAACTTGCCGATGTCCATATGATTCAAAGCCTTCGACCAGAGAGCATTGTCAAACATATGGAGCTCTATTTGGAAATCATGTTCTCCAAATCGGAACTCTCGAGGGCCGAAAGAGAGATGATTGCCGTAGTGGTTTCGGCTTCAAACCAATGTGAATACTGCCAACAACACCATGGTGAAGCACTTAATCACTACTGGAAAAACGAAGACCGTTTACTTCGGTTGAGAAGTGACTTCCGCAATGCAGACTTATCCGAACGGGAACAACTCCTTTGTGCCTACGCACAAAAATTGACACTCCACCCAGGCGTGTTCACAAACGACGATGGGACCAGTGCCTTGAAAGAGGTCGGAATTTCTGATTCGGCCATTCTCGATGCAACCTTGGTAGTAGCCTACTTCAACTTTGTAAATCGCATTGTTCAGGGGTTAGGCGTACAATTAGAAGAAGATGCAGGAAATGGATACAACTACTAGGACCGAAGAACTACTAAAACGAATTGGGTTTATTAAACGGTTCGAAAAAACGTTAAACCGCTCATCCTCCGATGTACATACTCAGTTAAGAAATTATATAAGAGAAGGTGAACCGAGTTACTCGTTTTCCGGTATGGAGATGCTTAAATCGTCGAACGGTTTCCAATTTGTAGGACGTTTGACACCTACAGGTTTTAAAATCAGGCCGCTTATCCGAATATTTAACGGTAATCGAAGACCTGCGATGGCATCGGGTAAAATTCTTGACCAGGGGGCGAGCACATTGATCTCCACTGAAGTAACAGCTATCCCGGCAGGTTATCATTTTGTCGTTTGGCTTTTACTGTTTCTGTACTTGGCCATAGCAGTGTTCTTTGTAATGGCGGGGTTCCCTCCGTTTATTTGGTTAATTCTTGTGCTTCAGGTTGCCCTAATGATTTTCTTTACAAAAAGAGCGGTTGACGGATTGTCGGGAGACATAAAAGAACTTCTCGATAGGCTTACCTAGAACTGGTCCGGTCTATTCCCGGATTCTCGTTAAATTCGTCGCATTAACCAAACCCGAATATGTCACTCAGCACCAAAAAAGAAAACCGAATCAGTAAGTTCCTTAGCCTGGTTTTAAGGCATAAACCAGAAACCATCGGTATTGAACTGGACGCTTCCGGATGGGTAAACGTTGACACCTTATTAGTGCAAATGAAGGCAAATGGAATGCCAGTTGAAAAACCCGAATTGGAGCAGGTAGTGGCCAACAATGCCAAACAGCGGTTTAGTTTTAATACCGACCAAACCAAAATCAGGGCCAACCAGGGACACTCCATATCGGTAGAACTTGGCCTCCCGCCAACAGAACCACCCGAAATACTGTATCACGGCAGTGCCGCAAAAAACTTTGACTCCATAGTGTCGAGCGGCCTCCTCAAAGGAAGTCGCCAACACGTTCACCTCAGTGCCGACATAGAAACAGCGGCTCAGGTTGGACAACGACATGGAAAACCCATTGTTTTTCAGGTTGACGCAGGGGCTATGCATAAGACCGGAATTTTGTTTTTCAAGTCGGACAACGGTGTTTGGTTAACCGAATACGTACCCAAGCAGTACCTTTCCACGTTAAACGACTGATATGCAAAGAATAACGCTGCTCGTTTTCCTTTTATATTTTTTGCGCCCCTTGTCATTTGGACAATCACCGACTGATACTTGTACTGTAACATCATCATCTTCAGTTATGGAAACAGGCTGCTCTCAGGAACTGGAGGTGGAATTTTGCCTGGAACTCACGTGTGAATTTACCAATTACCAGTTAACGCTGTACGACAGTCTGAACAACCAGGTGTTCACGAGTTCTGAGCCTGGCGAATGTTGGTCTGTTGAGCATATCAAACCTGGCAATTATTACTGGAAGCTGAATTACAACATAATACGCGTCAACCGAAAAAAAGAGCATACAGGAATAGTACATGTTTACTAAATGTTGGTTCCATTGCCACAGCTTAACCAACTTTATGGACTTGATCGATCCATCGGGTCTTACTATTTTTGGGAAAACTCAAACTATGGCATTCCGAACACTGATAACATCCATCCTTCTTACTTTTCTGGGTACCGTAGCTCTGGGCCAAACCGACTCATGTGAGGTCATTGCTCCAAATTCACTCTCAATAAATGGTGGCCCGCTTGGTCAGGAGCTCCATTTTTGTCCTGACGTTCAATGCAGGCTAGAGGACTACAAATTGCACGTTTATAACCGTTGGGGAAGTGAGTTGTTCTCATCTTCGAAGAAATCTGAATGTTGGTCGGCAGAGAAGGTAGACGAGGGTATTTACTTCTGGGTCGTTACTGGTCGTTTACCCGGTTCGGAGGATGAATTCAAGAAATCAGGATCCGTCACTATTATAAAATGACTTGTCGGCACCACGGTATATTGGTTATGACCTAAGGCGGCGTTCAACTAGACGTCTTCACACAGTTCGACCAAGATTCCATTGGTCGATTTAGGATGCAAAAAGGCAATTTTCTTGCCATCAGCACCTGCCTTCGGTTTCTCATGAATGAGTTGAAATCCGAGGCTTTTCAACCGCTCTAGTTCGTCTTCTATACCCACCACGTCTAATGCTATGTGATGAATGCCCTCCCCTCTTTTTTCAATAAACTTGGCGATGGCACTGTCGTCTGAAGTAGCTTCCAATAACTCTACTTTGGTTTCACCCAGCATAAAAAATGAGGTTATGACATTCTCCGAGTCAACGGCCTCCTTCTTGTACGCTTCAGAACCTAATAATTTCGATAATATATCATCCGACTTTTCGATTGATTTAACTGCAATTCCGAGGTGCTCAATTTTTCGTATCACGAGATATTATTTTTCTTCAAAAATGGTCAAAAACTCGGGTTAAAAACAATCGCCTGTATTCGAAAACAAAATCGTTGTTTTGTGGTTATATTTGCAGGATAGATTTAATCTAAATAAAAATAAGAATGTTATCGTTCCCAATTTA
>JAEPQQ010000036.1 GCA_017640445.1 Bacteroidia bacterium
GTGTGAAGGCCCAACCCGTACAGAAGCCGTTTCGTCTTTCTGTACTTCGAAAGCATAGTATCGATCAATTCGAATCCAGTGCATTTCTCGGCGTCTTCTTACCTCTTTACGCCCAACCACTGGAACGTTGTTCTCAAGTGAACAACTTACAACACAAGCACCACAACCGGTACAAGCGTTCATATCGATGGCCATTCCCCAGTGGTGCCCTTTCGAGTAGTCGTACTCGCTCCAAAGGTCGGCAACCGGATAATGGTGCTCATCGTTTCGAACCGCATGGTTCTCTTTATACTCGTCTAAGGTAGCCTCCCGCATATAATCACGTCCTTCGATCATATGATGCGTTTGAGTTTGTGCAAACTCGTAACCAGACCCTACCTTCTCTAATTGTACACCTTGAACAACATAAGACGATCCGTTTACCAACGGGTAAGCGTTCTTACCTAGATCTGTTAAGTCATTCGTAAGCGTTGTTTTTACTTCACGGCCATACCCTAATGCGATACCAATGGTACCTCGGGCCTGTCCTGGCTGAATCAACAATGGAAGTTGGTCAATGCTACCACCTTTAGTAGTTACCTTTAAGAAGTCACCTTGTTCCCAATCGTTTGCCTCAGCATCTGTTCGGGATATTGTGATGTAGTTATCATACGTCACCTTAGTGATCGGGTCGGGTAACTCATGACACCATGGGTTTACTGCCCACTGACCGTCACGAACTCCTACCTTTTGATATAGCGACAACTCAAATCCGTTTGACTCCTTATAAGAAGAAGCAATGGCTGCTGCTGCCCCATTAGCGTTGTCGGTATATACGGCAATTTCTCCACTGCCTGTAGTAGCCATTCCATCGTGAAGCACTTTAGAAGCGTCTTTACCTAGCGTAGAAGAGATGTAGTCAGAAACCCAAGCTCTACTCGCCTGGTCCTCTCCCATTTCCACTTTTTCACCACTCCATGCACGAAGCGACTCTGCTGCGCTACGGGTGTTAAACACCTTAGAGATGGTTGGTTGAGCTGTAAGGTAATGTCCCTTCATAGGCTCCATGATATCCCAAGACTCCAACGGGTGATTATCCGGAGAATGAACTGCAGCACCTTCTGAAGACTCATCGATTACCATGGAAGTGGTAATTACCTTGGTTTTCTTTAAAGCTTCCGCAAGTTCTGCTCCCTTTGCATGGGAATACACAGGATTACAGTTTACCAATACCACCGCGCCCGATCTTCCTGATTTAACATCAGAAATGAATCGGTCAAACGCCTTGGAATCGTAGTTTGATATGTTCATCGGAGACGTCATGTCGATGGTATTGCCATAACTTCCCAGTAGGTTGTTAATAGCGTTGGTCATCAACTGGTCTTCCTTGTTATTGGAGTCACACACTACCAACGATTTTCCAGCTGCATTTACAAGTGCATCTGCAATTTGATTAAGTGCGTTACCTGCCAATTCTTGTTTCTTACCCGAAACGGTAGGCTGTCCAAGTTTAGACGCTACCATGTTATATAAGCTCACAAGGTACAGTCCTTGTTTTGATGCCGGAATTGTGTAGCGGTAATCCGCATTGGTTCCAGTTAAGCTCATGTTTGATTCGATCTGGAAATGCTTACTCATAGAAGCATTTTCCGGTGTAGGAATTCGATTCTTCATGTAATCGGCCGAGAATCGAACCGGCGAAATCCATGTTCCTAGGAAATCGGCTCCGAAACTTACAATTACATCTGCTTTGTCGAAGTTGTAATTAGGCACACCTGCAATACCGAACGATTCTTTGTTCGCATTTACAATGCCTTCGTACGAAATTGGATCATACACTACGTGTGTAGCGTTGTGTGCTCCAACAAACTTATCAATTGAGGCCTGCATGACAGGGCTGTTGACAGTTCGGGTAACAACGTGAACCTTTTTTCCTGATGAAAGGAGACCAGCTACCTTTTTATCTACAGACGACCAATCGTCGGTTTCTTCACCGTCTACACGTGGGCCGGCAATTCGGTTCACATCGTATAGAGACAAGATGCTAGCCTGACTGATGGCATCAAGTCCACCTTGACTAAGCAAGCTCTTTTCATTACCGTCAAGTTTGATCGGACGTCCCTCTCTTACTTTAGCGATAATTGGAAACCCCTCGTTGTACACGCCACAGCTCGTTGCATAAAACAACGGCTTACCCGGGGTTACTGTTTCGGGTTTATCAATGTAAGGCATTGCATACTTAACAGGAGCCTTGTTACAGGCTGCAAGGGCAACTGCACTTACGCTAAATCCAAAAAACTTAAGAAAGTCTCTCCGGTTTGATGATAGTTCTTCGGTATCACCAAGTATTTCTTCCATTGGAAGTTTATCGGAAAACTCGTTCGATTGCGCTTCCAGAGTCGCAGCATCTGCTTCCAGCTCCTCGATTCCTCTCCAGTATTTATTTTCAGAAGTACTCATGTATATTCTAGACTTTGAGATTAATACTAATAATGACACTTAGAACATTCCAGACCACCGTTTTGAGCAACGGTTACGTAATGTTCGCCTTTTGATTTCATTTCCTTATGAACATCTTCATAGTATTGGTTATTCTTCACATCAATACCACGTTGACGGTGACAGTTTACACACCACCCCATTTGAAGCGTAGAAAACTGCTCAACTTTCTCCATCTCTTCAATCGGGCCGTGACACGTCTGACATTCTACGTTTCCAACGGTTACGTGCTGTGAGTGGTTAAAGTACGCAAGATCAGGTAAGTTGTGAATGCGCACCCACTTGATTGGATGTGTCTCAGCATCCGGATCATACGATGATGTTTCCGGATCGAAGCCCACAGCTTTGTACAATTTATTTAGTTCAGGAGAAACCTCTCCACCATAATCGTCGCGAAGCTGTGCACCTTTGTGACAATTCATACAAGTATTAGCGGAAGGGATGCTTGCGTGCTTACTTTTACCAGCAGTTGTGTGACAATACTGACAATCGATACCCATTGCGCCTGCGTGTTTGTCGTGAGGGAAATTGATCGGCTGATCAGGAGCATAGCCCTGTTGCACTCCAACTTCATTCATTCCGTACATGTAGCCATACGACCCAAGTACCAACACCAAACCTCCAATCACCATCAACGTCACAATGGTTGGATTCCACTTTTCAACCTTTGGCTTAATGGTTCGTTCATAGAAACTAGGTTCTGCCTCCACGCCTTCCTTTTCTCTAACCATTTGAGAAATGTGGCGTAAAACCCAAACCATCAAGGCCGCAATTACCAACAACACCACTGCCAGAATAACAATGGCGACAAATGTTGAGTTGCTATAGAAACTTCCTGACATTTATTCTGTTTTTGTGTTAAAATTCTTTACGTTTCACCGGTTTTGCAAGTAGTTAATTATCAGGCGATTACACTAAAGTTTTACCCAAATATTACCTGTTCGCAAACGCGGCAAATATAAACTCCTTTAAAAGGGTTTGAGTTATGAAAATACCCACATTTAACAATTTAGAAGCCGTCTAAATAGGTGCTAACTTCTTATTTCTCAGCGCCTTGTTTCTCATCATAAGCGCGAATTATTTCTTTCACCAATTTATGGCGAACAACGTCCATTACATCTAATTCAACCACGGCTATCCCCTTAATTCGGCCTAACACATTGATGGCACGCTTAAGACCGGAGTATTGATGCTTGGGCAAATCAATCTGACTCAGGTCGCCCGTAATGATCATTTTAGCATTGGGCCCCATTCGGGTAAGGAACATTTTGAGTTGGGTATCGGTTGCATTCTGAGCCTCGTCGAGAATTACATAGCAGTTATCAAGTGTCCGACCTCTCATAAAGGCCAGGGGAATTACCTCCACCGTACCATTCTCTATATACTTTGCGTATTTGTCCGGTGGAATCATGTCTAATAAGGAATCATAGAGTGGCCGCAAATACGGGTCTATCTTTTCTTTGAGGTCCCCCGGCAAAAAACCAAGACTTTCTCCCGCTTCTACCGCAGGTCGCGCCAATATGATTTTCTTTACTTCCTTTTTCTTGAGTGCACGTACTGCCAAAGCAACACCGGTATAGGTCTTACCTGTACCCGCTGGTCCAACCGCAAAAACCACGTCGTGCTTTTCGGCTGCCTTAACCAACGCCTTTTGATTGGCCGTTCGCGGTTTAATAACCTTTCCACGGTTTCCGTATACCAATACATTATTGGTTAACGAGGCATCCTCACTTTTCTCAACAAAGTCATCTCCCAATACACTCTGAATTTCGCCATCAGAAATATTAGGATTGTTGAGTAATTGACTGATAAGAAGACTTAATTTTTGTTCGAACTCCTTAATCTCTGAGGCCGGGCCACTTGCCTTGATTTCATCGCCTCGTGAGGTTAGTTTAAGCTTGGGAAATCGCTTCTTTAGAAACTTTAGATTTTTGTTCTCAGTACCAAAAAATATAGTCGGGCTGATGTTTTCAACCCGGATAACTTTTTCTGTCAAATGAATTCTCTTTTAATCGTTGGATTTAATCCCTAAATATTAATTTCGTTTTCAAATTTACGCGGTTTCCTAACATATTAAAGTGTGATCACATTATTAACAGATTTTGGTGCAAACTCCATCTATGCAACCCAGGCCCAGGTATGGTTAAAAAGCAGAGAAAAGAATCTCGAGATTGTCGATATATCTCATCAAATTCACGCTTGCGACATTAATGAAGCAGCCTATGTTTTAGAGCTCATGATTCAGAGCTTTCCCGAAAACACCGTTCACATTGTTGCGGTTGATTTCGATGAACGTCATGAACAAACGGAGATCGTACATTTCCGGTGGAAAGGTCAGCATATATTAACTTATAATAACGGCTTTGCCTCTCTTTGTCTGAAGTCACAAGATGCTTCCTCTATTCACTTGTTAGGCAGTTATGATGGTGCTCATCTTACCTCGGTACCCAACGTTTTTGGCCAACACGCTCTTGACCTGATCCATGAGCCTCAAAACGACAAAACCTACTCAATTGCCGACCAAGCGCATATTAAAACAGCACTTCAGCCCGTTAGCAATGGAGAAAGCCTTATCGGCCATGTGTTGTATTTCGATGCTCGCGGAACTGCATACACAAACATAACCCAGAATGATATTGAAGCCTTCGCACCCAATGGTGGTGTTAGCGTTGTACTTAGCCGTCACGAACGGCTTGACAAAATATCCAACGGATTGCAGTACAATGAAGGTGGAAGTACGTTCTGCTATTTTAATGGGGCAGGTTATCTTACGATTGAAATGCACCGTGGCACGGTTAAGTCGATGTACGGCCTCCAAAAAGGGCAAAAACTGGTAATAGAAAAACGTTGATCACTCGGATAGTTAAAATGACGTTTCAACCGTCAGAAGCAAAAAACTTCGAAGCACTTTTCGAATCGCGCCGCGACTTGATAGCGGGATTTGAAGGTTGTTTAGGAGTAGAACTTCTTAAGGAAACGACGTCAGACGAAATGGGTGTCGTTTACTTCACACGAAGCATTTGGATAAATGAGTCGCATCTCGAAGCGTACAGAAACTCTGCTTTGTTTGCGGAAACGTGGAAAGAAACCAAAGTGAAATTCGCTGGCAAGCCAGAGGCCTGGAGCACGAAAATAGTTTCAGCCAAATTTGAGTAATATGTTTAATCAACCTATAATTGTTCATTCAAGTTACATGTTATATAAGCGCATGAAAAACCTTCTAAAACTTAGCCTAGTAGCCGCATTTGTTGCATTAGGTCTGACATCGACTCAGGCTCAGGTAGACAAAATTGAGTTAGCCCTTGAAGATGGCAACCTCAAACGAGCACTTAAGCTTTGCGAGACGCTCTCGGAAGATCCGGCCTATAAAAAAAATCCAGAGGTCTACTTTTTACAGGCCGAAACCTATTATCGAATCATCAATGATAAATTTCTCAGCACTAAGTATCCGGATGGTTTAAAACTCGGGATCAAGTCACTCGAAAAAGGGAAACACCGCGCAGATGGTGAGTTCTTTCCGGAATACCTGCCTCTGGTTGACAGCTTTGTTATGCTCAACAATGCCAAAGCAGCTAAAGAGTATAAGATCAACAAATACACAGGTGCCATTAAAACATATCAAAAGAGTCACGACCTTAACGGAGACATGAACGCCATTTACTGGATTGGCAAATGCTACCTTTATATGGAAGACACCGCAACAGGAGAAGACTTCTACAACCGTGTTATTCTTTGGAGTGGAAATCAAAACGCAGAAGGCAAAGAAGTAGACAAACTAATTTCGGATGCCTATGTTCATTTTGCCGACAAATATTGGGTCAAGGATAAATACGATTCTGCTAATCTCTATTTGGAATCGGCGAGAAAGATCTTTGGAACAGATCCTAAGATTGACTACTTCCAGAAAGAAGTTACCAAAGAACAAATTAAGCAAATCCCACCATCGTCGCTGATGATGGAAAAAATCAAAAAGACATTATCATTCTTCCCAACGGACACTTTCTTCGTAAAAAAGGAAAATGCGTTGTACCTCTATCTTATGAGGAACCACCTTGCTAATGGAGATTCGGCCAAATTAGATACTATGTTGGCTCATTTCTGCAGGGAGAAAGTAGAACGTAGCAACTCGAAACGGGTGAATCGCTATAAGAAAAGTGACCAGTTTTTAGATACCAAACGAGAAAACGTACTCTGGAAACTGGTTAAGTACTTTGGGAAATTTGGTCACGAAGACATGTCGAATTATACCGGTTATCAGTACATCGCGGCTACGGCGAGTAGTATGGAAGACGAAGACATGTTATCGCGATACTCGGTTATTATCGATTACGCGGCCAAAAGCCAGTCCTTAGCCCTTGCCACACAGTTGCTTCAGGATGCCGAAAAGCGATATGGTGAAACGGAATCTACAATGGGTTTGCGTAACTCACTCATATCTAAAAATCAAAATGAGGATCTAAGCACCAAGGACCAAAGTGCCTTGTACACCTTATTGATGAAAAGTTCACTCTACCAGGGCGAAATGGCCGAAGAAACCGACAAGCTTGTTGCGAAATACATCGACGCACTTATAAAAGACAAAGACTACGCACAGGCGAGAAAAGTAGTTTTTACTCACATCCAGACGCAACCCGACAATCCTCAGTGGTCAAACAAACTGGACGAGTTGACCAAAGAAGATTTCTACTACAGTTATTACCAAACGCGGGTAGTAGATGAAGTGGTAGCCGGAACCAAGGTAAATGGTTACGAATGGAACGGCTCTTCTGCAAATTGTCGACCAGGAGAAGTGGATGACGCTATTCAGAAAAAAGTTGAAGATCGCATTAACTATTTCCGCCGACAAGCAGGGGTACCTGAAATTTATTTAGACCCAGAACTGAACGACTGGTGCCAAAAGGCTGCTTTGATGATGGAGTCGAACAAAAATCTTAGTCACGAGCCGGATTCGAGATGGCGGTGTTACACCGATGAAGGTGCACATGCAGCGCGTTACTCATTGCTAACTAAAGGGGCTACAACCACACGTGCGGTTACCTCGTTTATGGCGGACACAAAAAACCCAAGTGTAGGAAACCGACGCTGGTTACTCTACCCAAATGGCCTGGCGCTTGGGCATGGTTCAACGGAAAACGCAACGGTTATCTGGGCTCTGGACGACAGCGGTAGTGTTGACACCAACATATACTCAAATCGGTTCGTAGCCTGGCCGCCAGAAGGTAGTTTACCCAAAATGATGGTCTTTAACCACTGGTCCTTCTCGTTGAAGCAAGACCTAACCGACGCCGTGGTGACTATGACGGCCGGAGAAGACTCTATCCCGGTTCAGGTATTCGACCTGGTTGATGGATACGGTTTACCGACATTGGTTTGGCAACCTCAAACAGACATAAAGTCGCTTCCTCACAACACCGAAGTTCTGGTTGGAATTGAACTCAAAAATGGCAGGAAGTACACCTATACGGTCAAAATAATTGATTTCGACCCGGTTGGATATTAATCCGGGCAACGAAACCACTCACTAATTCGTCATATTTTATAAGCGGTTCACGCGTTGCTGTGGTATTCGCTATCTTTGAGAAGATTGCTTTGATGCGTCGGGATAGTAACATATGGCGTTTTTTCTGGATGGTCTTATTGGCTGGCCTTACCTGGGCGGAGCCTTGTTTTGGACAACAGTACTATACCGAGAACAAAGGGCAGTGGAACGAACTGGTTAAATTCAAGAAATACACCACGGGTGCGGTAATCTACTTAAAAGACCAATCCATATCGGTGTTGCAATACGACGCGGAGCAATGGGCTGAAGTAGTTGAACATCCTCACCATAGACACAAGAGTCTTTTTAAGATACAACCCAAAACCAAAGATGTAGACTACCATCATTACGAATTGGAGTTTGTTGGGTGCAATGCCTATACGCACCCCATAGGTGAACAGGTTAGCACGTACTATATAAACTACTTCGTAGGCAACGATAAAAGCCAATGGGCCAGCCACGTGCGCGACTATGGCATTGTTCGATATCCTGACATCTACCCCAATATAGACCTAATTGCACATGGAAAGGGTTCCGGATTTAAGTACGACTTTGTATTGAGACCCGGAGCCGATATCAACGACATTCAAATACGCTACAACCATGTCAACTCAGTAACCAATCATCGCGATTCACTTGCTGTGGAAACAAGCCTGGGAACCCTAATGGAACATATTCCAATCAGCGTCATTTGGCAGGGAGATGGCCGACGTGAGGTTAAACTGCAATATGAAGTGACGGGCAATACGGTTCGATTTAGACCAACCGAGACCATCAGCAACTTCGATCAACTTCTGATTGATCCGGAAGTTGTTTTTGCCACATATGCCGGAAATAGCGTAGACAATTTTGGGTTTACAGCTACCTACGATACAGCTGGTAGCCTTTACTCGGGTGGTATCGCTACCGCTCCGGATATGAGTTTTAATGCGGATGGTTTTTATCCTACCACTAACGGTGCCTTTGACCGAACGTATGGCGGCGGAACCCAGTCATCGGGCAGTTACAACTTTCCGTGCGACATTACTCTAAACAAATACAGTCCCGATGGTTCAACCCTCATTTACGCTACCTACCTCGGTGGAGTAGACAATGAATACCCGCACAGTATTGTAGTTGATAAGCACAACAATCTCATCGTATTCGGAACCACGTTTTCGGTGAACTACCCTACTTCAAGCAACGCTTTTCAAAAGTTCCATAAAGGTGTTAGCGACATCATACTGACTAAATTCAATAGCGATTGTAGTGACCTGATAGGCTCCACTTTCCTTGGTGGCGACGATCGGGACGGTCTGAATGAAGAGCCCATAATAAATTTCTTCTACGCCGACAACTTTCGTGGAGAGGTAATTGTGGATACAAACGACGTCATTTACGCATCAAGTTGTACGGTATCTGACGATTTCCCTTTGGCCAATGCCTTCCAGGATAAGCGGGCCGGTAGCCAGGATGGCGTTTTCATATCTATGAATCACGACCTGTCGCAATTGCTTTGGAGCACTTACTTTGGTGGATTGGGGGGTGATGCACTGTATACCGTTGACCTCGATACCAACGGAAATGTATTTGCTTCTGGCGGAACCAAAAGTTCAAATCTTCCAAAGGCTTCCGGAAAAATAGGTGCTAAGTATTTTGGTGGAAGTGCCGATGGCTTCATTGCCAAATTAAACACTCGATCAAAAACCCTTGAAAAAGTGGCATACTGGGGATCTAAAAACTATGATCAAATTTTTCATTTGGAAGTTGATTTCGAAAACAAGGTGTACGTAGTTGGACAGAGCCTTGGAAAAATGCCGGTCTTAGGTAAGGTTTACAACAATGCCAATAGTGGTCAGTTTATTTCAAAATTCGACAACGACCTTGACAACATAGAGTTTTCTACCGTTTTTGGAACGGGTAAGAACTCTCCTGATATAACAATTAACGCCTTTCTTGTTGATGAGTGCCGAAAAATATTTGTTTCCGGTTGGGGAGGCGAAACCAGCCAAAAGAATTACAGTAGTACGGACAACCTACCCATCACACCCGACGCATATCAGAAAACTACTGACGGTAGCGACTTCTACCTAATTGTACTAAGCAAACATGCCAAAGAGTTGTTGTACGGAACCTACTTTGGGGGTACACGCACGAACGACCACGTTGATGGCGGCACCAGTCGGTTTGATAAAAAAGGAGTGATCTACCAATCGGTTTGTGCCAGTTGCCCTGAAAACACCTGGACCCATGCAATCAGCGACTTTCCTACAACACCTGGTGCGTACGCCGAAAAGAATGTGAGCCCACGGTGCAGCAACGCAGCCTTCAAGATTGCCTTTGGAAACTTAAATCGGAAACCTCAGTTAAAGGACGTTCTATACACGGTTCAGGCACTTGACACCGTATCGTTCCTATATCAGGTTACGGACCCCGACGACGACAGTCTCTTTGTTAGCCTTACACCTGATGCACAGGTTGTACCGTATATGGTTGATTATAAGGCCTATTCAAAAGCTTTGGAAAAGTGGACCCAGCGTTTATCAATAACAGCTGGTTGCGACCAGGTTGGTGACACTTTTAATATTCATGCCTACGCACTTGACAAGGGCTGCCCAGCCGTGCTTGACAGCTCGGCCACCATTCGGGTTGTAGTTACTCCCCCACCAACCCTTGATCCGCCTGAGACCATTTGCCTGTATTTTGAAGGCGATAATGCGATAAAGTTGACCTGGGAGCCAATTGAGGACTCGAGATACTTCAGCCATATGACTTTGTACCGTATCGACCCACAGGGCAACGTTACCAAGTTGAAGACCTACAACACAACCGCAGGTGGTTCCTACACCGACAACGACGTCAATCAGCCGAAGGCAAACAACTATCAATACTATCTGGTGGTTACTAATAAGTGTGATGCAGATGGAGAAGAGTCGTATAAGGTTTCAACCACAAAAGAATTTGAGTTCCCTATTAACCCTACTTATGTGGTAACAGCCACCGTTACAGACGACGACAAAGTGCGCGTCGTTTGGTTAAAAAGCACGGAAGAAGACTTCGGTTATTACGACATCTATCGCAAAAAAAATACCGACAAAGAAGACTACGTTTACTACGCTTCCACCTACGACTTGCTTGACACGACCTTCTTGGACAACAACGTGAAGGTAAACAGTGAATCGTATTGCTATGCGTTGGTTGTTAACGACAATTGTGGTCACCGAAGTAAACATAGCAATATTGGCTGCACCATAGTAATTGAGGGCACCAGTGAGCCCTTTGAACATAACGTATGGTGGAATGAATATAAGGAATGGCCAGATGGTGTAAACGAATATGTATTGAGCAGAAGCGTGGATACTGGTTCTTTAAGACCGGTAATTGCTACACCCGGGAATACGCGTCATTACCTGGATACCAACTGGAACTATTGCTGGGGTGGTTACTGGTATAGGGTAACGGCATATGAAGAAGGCGGGCTATATGCAGAAAGTCAGTCGAACCGTATCTACCTGATCCAGCCTCCTTTACTTCATGTACCGAATGCCTTTACACCAAATGGAGACAACCTCAACGAATTATGGGGAATTGTTCCGGTTTTTGTAAAAGAATATGAGGTACAGGTGTATAACCGTTGGGGCGAAAAAGTCTATGATTCAAATGATGTAAAGACCGATTGGGACGGTTTTTACAAGGGGAAACAAGAGTCGAACAACGTATATATATACAAAATTCGGTATACCGGCTGGGATCGTTCGATCCACCATCGAAAAGGCACTGTAACCGTTATTAAATAAGACAATAGCGCCGTAACCGCACTAACTTATTAAACACAAAACTGTACTATTAAAACCGTTTATTAACATGGGTTTGGGGCTTTATTTTGTCTAAAACCACATATTTCTTATATTTTTGTGCTGTACTAAAACGAACAACTACAAATGCTTTTTGACTACTTGAGAAAATTATTCGGCCGGCATACGCCTCGCTGGATCGTATTCAACATTGACCTGTTCGTAGCCGCTTTATCTTTCGTATTCTCGTATTCTATAATACGGAATCTTCAGTTTGAAACCTTCACAATGGAGGAAGTTCTGTTGCCGCTCATGCTGATGCTGCTCTTTAGGGCCGTCGCTATCGTTGCAACAAAATCGTACAAGGGTATTATCAAATACACCAGTATTCAGGATGCCACACGCATCTTTGCTGCGATTACCATCAGTACGGTAGCTTTTATCCTCTTCAGAAGGTACATGCAACAAACGCATGGCATCCTCATCGTTGCCCGGCGATCCATTATTATTATGGATTACCTCATTTCGTTGGTGATGCTAACCTCGTTGCGAATTGGTTATAAGCTTATTTACCAGCGAATTAACCGGATTCAGCACAACTTCCTTCAGAACACTATTATTTATGGTGCAGGGCACACGGGTTTGATGGCCAAACGTTCCATCGATGCCGACATGACCTCGAACCTAAAAGTAGTGGCCTTTCTTGATGATAACCGCAAGTTATCAGGCAAATCGGCTGAAGGTGTACCCATCTTCAATTTCAATAAGAAATTTGAATTTGTGGTTGACAAGTATCAACCCAAAGAATTGATTATTGCGATTCCGGAAATTGCCGGATATAAGAAGAAAAAGGTGATTGAACTGGGTCTTCAGCACAACATGATCATCAAAAACGTTCCACCGATTGACAAATGGATCAACGGTGAGTTTACGTTTAAGCAGATCAAGAACGTAAACGTTGCCGACCTTCTGGGTCGTGAGCCCATCAACCTCGCAAACAAAAACATTAAAAAAGAACTTAAAGGCAAGGTGGTACTTGTAACCGGTGCCGCAGGTTCTATTGGCAGCGAAATTGCCAAACAATGTATTGAGTACCAACCCAAGTACCTGGTTCTTTTGGATCAGGCAGAAACTCCGTTGTACGAATTGGAATACCGTCTAAACTCGGATAATACCGAAGTAGTGATCGGGGATGTGGCCAATGAAGGTCGAATGGAAAAGGTATTTAAAGCGTTTGAACCGGATGTAGTATTTCACGCTGCCGCTTACAAACACGTTCCTTTAATGGAAGACAATCCCTATGAAGCATTAAACACAAATGTTTTCGGGACTCGTATACTCGCTAACATGTCGGTAAAGTACAAAACCGAGAAGTTTGTATTTGTATCGACAGACAAAGCTGTAAACCCAACCAACATTATGGGAGCCAGCAAGCGAATGGCAGAGATTTATGTTCAGTCGCTTGACAACATTCTGGATCTGCAACACGAGAACCATACCAAGTTTATTACTACTCGGTTTGGCAATGTTCTTGGTTCCAATGGCTCTGTAATTCCAAGGTTTAGAGAACAGATTGAAGAAGGCGGACCTGTTACCGTTACTCACCCTGACATTACCAGGTACTTTATGACCATTCCTGAAGCTTGCCAACTGGTTCTTGAAGCAGGAGCTATGGGTAATGGTGGAGAGATCTATATATTCGACATGGGAGAGTCGGTTAAGATTGTTGACCTTGCAAGAAAAATGATCAAGCTTTCAGGCTTCCAGGAGGGTAAAGACATCGAGATTGTTTACACCGGTCTGCGACCTGGCGAAAAGCTTACAGAAGAGCTCTTAAACAACAAGGAGCGTACAATTGGCACACACCATCCTAAAATTATGGTGGCCAAAGTGCGCAAGTTCAACTTCGACCAGGTGGAAGAACTGATTTCGTCACTATACATTAAGAAAGACCGTCTTACAAACAAGCTGATCGTTAGTACCATGAAACAGATGGTTCCGGAATATATAAGTAACAACTCAATCTACGAGGAGCTTGACGAAAAAGCTAGGCTTGCCCTCAATAGCGAAGATTAATTAATAGACTTTAAACATGAAAAAAGCCCAGACTTTCGTCCGGGCTTTTTTATTATTAGGTTTTGCTATTTACGAAATAGTAGACTGAACGTGCATAATGTCTTTAACACGTTTCTCAGCCAGGTGCGTAGCGGCAGCCTGTGTATGCATACCAGTTTCGTCACACACCTTGAAGATCGAATTTAGCGTATCGTAAATTCGCTCCGTGTCACGAAGTGCATTTTCTCGGTTGTATCCTGTATACTCCGAGTAAACATTGATCAAACCACCTGCGTTGATTAGAAAGTCAGGAGCATATACAATACCTTTTTCCATTAACATATCACCATGTATGTTCTCGTCTTCCAATTGGTTGTTAGCCGCCCCAGCGATCACTTCACATTTCAACCGACCAATTGAGTCAGAGTTTATGATTCCACCGAGTGCACATGGAGCGAAAATCTCCGCATCGGTATCGAAGATATCTTCATTTGCTACAACAGTGGCGCCAAATCGATCTGATGCTTCCTTAAGAGCCGCTTCGTTCATATCTGAGATATAGAACTTCGCACCATCTTCGTGCATGTATTCAAGCAGGTGCATACCCACTTTTCCTACACCCATTACAGCTACTTTTTTGCCTGCAAGGCTATCACTTCCCCATCTTCGGTTTGCGGCAGCCTTCATACCTACATAAACACCATATGCTGTAACCGGTGATGGATCTCCTCCACCTCCACGGCCTTCAGGCAAACCAACCACGTGATCGGTTTCCATGTTAACATACTCCATGTCTTGTGTAGTGGTTCCAACATCCTCAGCGGTTATATACTTACCAGCAAGGTTGTTAACAAACCGACCAAACTTACGCATTAGCGCTTCGTTCTTCTGTGTTTTGGAATCTCCAATGATTACCGCTTTTGCACCACCAAGGTTCAAACCGGATATAGATGCCTTATACGTCATACCACGACTCAAGCGGAGTACATCACGCATGGCTTCTGATTCATTATTATAGTTCCACATACGGGTTCCCCCTAAACCAGGACCAAGTACTGTATTGTGAATAGCGATGATCGCCTTTAACCCTGTATGGTTGTCGTTACACACCAAAATTTGCTCATGATCATGAGCGGCAAGGTTTTCAAACAAATTTGTACTTAGTTGGTTTTCTAACTGTGATACTTCCATCATTTCTTATACGATTTAAGATTGTGATTATAGGCTTACTTTTGCCGCTGCAAAATTAACCTTTTTTTTGACTGGAAACTAGAGAAGATGAAACCCCTATTCTACCTGAACAAATACTTCAAAAAATACAGAGTTTATCTGGGTTTCGGCATCGTTTTCGTGGTTTGTTCAAACATCTTTGCCATCCTGGTAGCACCAATTGTCCGAACGGCCATCGACAGCATGATTGCAAATGTGAAACTCTATTCCATTCTCGATGTATCTCAAACCACTCTTTTAACCCACATCAGTGCCATGGCTCTTTTCTTTGGAGGATTGGTTCTGGCCAGTGCAATTATTAAGGGAGTTTTTATGTATTTCATGCGGCAAACCATCATTGTGATGTCGCGCTACATTGAATTCGATCTCAAGAATGAAATCTTTGAACATTACCAACGTCTCGGAGCTTCGTTCTACAGTAAGAATTATACCGGCGACCTGATGAACCGGATCAGTGAAGATGTGAGCCAGGTTCGGATGTACCTTGGCCCCGCCATCATGTACTCCATAAACCTGGTGGTCCTTTTCATCCTGGTAATCAGTGTAATGGTTTCAATAAACCCGACCATAACACTCTACGTGCTGTTGCCACTGCCGTTTCTGTCGATCTCGATTTATTACGTAAGCGAGATCATCAATAAACGAAGCTCCGTGCTTCAGGCCAAACTATCGGGAATAACCACCTATGTGCAGGAAGCATTTTCCGGCATCCGGGTTCTTAAGGCATTTGCCGCCGAGAAACACTTTGGAAGCGAGTTTTCAGCAAAAAGTGAGGATTACAAGAAGCAGTATATGCGCCTCGTTCAAGTGAACGCACTCTTCTTCCCTCTTACCATGATGTTGGTGGGCCTCAGCGTTATTACCACCATCTATTTTGGTGGAAAACAGGTAATTGCAGGCACTTTCTCTTTTGGCAACATCGCTGAATACGTGATTTACGTAAACATGTTAACATGGCCGGTAGCCTCGTTGGGTTGGGTTACCAGTATTATCCAGCGAGCCTCAGCTTCTCAAGAGCGCATCAACGCATTTCTGAATGAAAAACCGGAAGAAAGAAGTGGCAATACGGATGTTACGTTCAATGATGCACTGGAGTTTGACTCGGTTGATTTCAGCTACGACAAAGCACCTACTCTTGAAAACATAAACTTCCGTATAAAGAAGGGACAAACCCTGGGAATCATTGGCACCACGGGAAGTGGAAAGTCGACCATCGCCTCTTTGCTGTTGCGACTTTACAAGCCTGTTGAGGGCACTATTACCATGGACGGAGCAGACATCAACGATCTTGAGTTGGCGCGGTACAGAGAATTGTTTGGTTATGTACCACAAGACATCTTTCTGTTCTCCGAAACCATACGCGAAAACATTCTGTTTGGCTCAAATAACGAACGAACAGAAGAAGATATTGAAGAAGTAGCAACACTATCGGATGTTTGGGAAGACATCCAGCACTTTCCTGCTCAATTGGAGACCGTATTGGGAGAGCGCGGAATAACACTAAGTGGTGGACAAAAGCAGCGCGTTGCCATAGCCCGGGCATTGATTCGCAAACCCGAAATTCTGGTGTTAGATGATTCCCTTTCAGCTGTTGACACCAATACCGAACGCACCATTAAGAACAACCTTAAGAAGCTAGGTCAAAACAAGACCCTGGTCCTTATATCACATCGGGTATCAACGGTAGAAGACGCTGATTATATTTTGGTGTTGGACGACGGAAAAATTGTTGAGCAAGGTTCACCCCATGACCTGATGCAGACTGCAGGACTTTTTGCCGAGATGGTAAAAACTCAAAATGCTCAAAATCAACCAGTTTAATTGCTCGGTAATCCCATCTTTTCCTTGTGAAACCCAAGAATATTCGTTTTTTTTGATGTACTTTTAGCAAAAGAAGAACAAGATCAGGAGATGGAAGACAATCGCGAAGTTTTTTCGAAACGAGTTAGGGCTGGTAAAAGGACGTACTTTTTCGATGTTAAAACAACAAAGGGAAACGACTACTATATCACCATAACCGAAAGCAAAAAACGCTTTGAGGACGGTAATTATGTAAAGCATAAGATCTTCTTGTACAAGGAAGACTTCAACAAGTTTATGGATGCATTTACGGCAACTGTAAACCATGTAAAATCCGAGCTAATGCCGGAATACGACTTTGAAGAATTTCAAAGAGAACGCGAACAGGAACGTGGAGAAGAGTAAGACTTCCTACCCTATACTGATTTAGTTTCTAACATCTCAATGAGTAAATATTATTTAATTTTCGGTGGTATTGCCGGAATCTCATCCGCTATACTGGAATACCTGCTCTTTTCTGGAAAACTAGGATTCGACAAAATGGGAGGTGTTCTTTTTGGCAAGGTCCTGGGCCTCATTATTTGCATCGTTTTTGCCGTAATCCTTATCAAAAAGCTCAACAACGGTATCAGTTTTATGCGCACGTCATTCAGTGGTCTCATGATTGCCCTGATTTGTTCTGCTGTATCCGGAATCGGGTATTCTTACATGTACTATCCAGACGGTGCTTTCTTTAACGATGCCAAGGAATACACCTTTGAATACTGGAAAGAAGCCAATAAAGATGACCCCAAAGAACTCGCACGGGCCGAAGAACAGAGAGAAGACATTGAACGCACTTACTCACTTCGTTATCACACCATCCTTGATTTGGGGACATTCATGACCATTGGTCTTGTTTTCACGGCATTTCTCGCTGGTATTGTTGGAGACCGAAGAAGCTTGGCCGGTTAAAACACACATTATGACAGAAATATCGAGTGACGAAATAAAGGTAAATCGAGGCGTTGATAAGGTGTACACATTTCTCAAAGACCTGCGCAATCTGAAAAACCTGATGCCTGAAGATGTAGGTGGTTTTGAAGCAACGGAAGAGGAAGCTCAACTAGACCTTAAAGGTCTCGGAAAGTTTTCAATCAGCATAACGGATCAAGAAGAAAATAAGCGAATCAAATTGACACCAAAAGGAAAACTGCCGTTCAAATTTGATATTGAATGGTTGCTTACTAACAACGGTGACAATTCTGTGGTAGTAGGACGTATCAATGCAGAGCTTAACATGTTTATGAAGATGATGGCGGAGCCCAAGCTCAGAAGTTTTCTTGACAGTCAGGCACATAAACTAAAGGATTACCTGGAATCCGAAATTCAAGAATAGCTATGAAGACGTTTTTGAGATTCACGTGGGCCATATATTTCTTCATATGGTTTCTGGTGGTATTTCTTCTCTTCTACCCTCTTTTTCTCCTCTTTCTTTCTAACCGAAAACATTACGCCAAAGCACATAAACTTAGGGCAATATGGGGTCGAATTATCATGTTTCTAAGTGGTTTACGCCCCAAAACAACGTTTGAGCAACAACTCGACCCGCAGGGACAATACATCTTCGTCGCCAACCATTTCAGCTACCTCGACATTCTCAGTCTCAACGTCCAAACCGGGTTTTACTTTCGCTTTCTGGCAAAAAGTGAACTGGCGAAGATCCCCGTGTTCAATATCTTTTTTAAGACCATCGATATTGCCGTAGAACGAAAAAGTATGCGAGGCGCCATGGAAGCCTTCCGTTTGGCAGGGAATGCGCTGAACGAAGGTGACAGCCTGGGCATCTTCCCGGAAGGAGGTATCGCCGACCAGGTACCGAATATGGTTCGATTTAAATCTGGTGCGTTTCGGATGGCCATTGAAAACAACATTCCGGTGGTACCAATAACCATTGTCGACAATTGGAAACGACTACCACAGGGTGGACTGGATAGTGGAGGCACGCCCGGAAAAATGCGCATGGTTGTGCACAATCCCATTCCTACCTCGGAACTTACAACCGACCATTTAAGCGATCTCATGGATCGTACATACAACATCATTCAAAATACGTTTGATAGACTTAACTTTGAAGTCGGAAAATGAAGATCACTGATACCAAAATAGACGAATTATCGCACCTGGCACGGCTTCAATTTGAAGACCAGGATAAGGAACAGATCAAGACTGACCTTGAGCGCATACTTGCGTTTTGCGAAAAACTCAACGAACTGGACACTTCAGATGTTGAACCGTTGGTTTATATGTCCGACCGCGTCAACCCACTACGGGAAGACGAGGTAGAAGCCTCGCTTCCAAAAGAAGACGTACTAAAAAATGCCCCTTCTGCAGACTCGGATTACTTTAAGGTACCCAAGGTGATAAATAAGTAGCAATGAAGGTTTACACTAAGAAAGGAGACCTCGGAAAGACTTCAATTCTCGGTCAAACCAATGTAGACAAGGACGATCTGCGCATCATTGCTTACGGCACGGTAGATGAATTAAACAGCGTGGTTGGCCATGTTTCCAGCCTCACCACGAATAAGGACTTGATCGATCAACTGGAGACTATCCAAAATACCTTGTTCTCTCTTGGTTCGGAATTGGCCTCAATGCCAGACGTGTTTGAAAAGCTCAAGCTCGAACAAGTGGGAGAAAAAGAAATTACCGCGTTAGAGGTATGGATCGATGATCAAACTGGGTTACTTCCTCCATTAAAGTCGTTTGTACTTCCGGGAGGATGCCAGGGCAATGCTGTTGCTCACCAGGCCCGAACCGTTTGTAGACGCGCTGAACGCAAGTGCGTAACCCTTGCCAAACACATTGACCTTCGCCCGGAAGTGATTCAATACCTGAATCGACTATCGGACTACTTCTTTACTGTGGCACGTACCTTATCCAGATTGGAAAATGTGCCGGAGATCGAATGGAAACCCAGGGCTTAGTTCTTCCCGTTTTTCTTTTTCCACTCTTCGTATTGTTGTGCTTCTTGTTGCGCTTTCCGTGCCTGGCTCGAAGACGATGTTCCTGCATTTGGCACTTGACCAACGCCTGCTCCCGCAGCCTGTTGCTGATAAGCCGCCAGTTGCTGTCTCAATGCCATAGCCTCCTGATAATCCGGAGCAACCTGCAACGCTTTCTGAAGAAAGTCTACCCCGTTTTGTGCATCGTTCTGCTGAAACGCATATTGCGCCTTAAACAAAAGCGCTCCTGCTTTTATATCTACGGTTTGAGTACCACCGCTGGCAGTAGCCGCCTCAAATGTTCCGGTACCCGAATCGGCAATTACCTTGTCCATTAGTTCCAAGGCTCTTGATATATTTTGCTGATAGATGGCTACCTGACCCATAGAAAACAAGTAAGTGGGGTCGTTTAACTCTTTGTGCAGGGTATTAAAATTCTTATATGCACTGGCGTAATCGCCATTATAACTTTGCCCCAATGCGATCAATTCAAGAAGGCTAAAGTTCTTTGGATTGCCGTCCATTACCTTTTGCCCAAGCTCTAAACCAGCGTCGATCTTCCCTCCTCTTAGATAGATCCGGGCCAGCGAATCGGTGTACACCATATTAGCGGTATCGTCAAGCAAAAGATGATTCAGGGCAACCGCCGCCGTTTGATAGTCTTCGAACTTGATCGCCCGGTTATACAAACGTTCATATCGCTCTAAATCAGAGGTAGAACCTCCATTTGTTTTGGTCTCACAAGCGGCAAAAACAAGGGCCACCATGCTTATCAACAATACCTTTTTCATTTGAATTAATTTGTCGGCGAAATTAACCAGAAATAGCTGACTTCCATAGAGATTAAAGGAATGTTCATCACTTTTTTGATTCCTGTGCAGCCTCAGTTTAATTGTGCATAACTTGTGTATCTCATATTTTATACATTACTTTGTACTGCTGACAAATGCGACTACTACTACTTTAAAACGTCAGCGCGTGATGAAAAGATTATTAACTACTGCTGTTTTCACGGCTCTTCTGCATTTTGCTGCTTTTTCGCAGTGCTCTAATCTTAAACTTTCGGTTGACAAGAAATTTCAGTGTGCTCCAGGTATTGTTAATTTTAAACTTTCCGGTGCTCCTGCTGGTTCGTCATACTCATGGGATTTTGGCAACGGCTTTATTGCCAATACCGATACGGTATATGAGTTCTTTCTAAACCCTCAGATCATTGACGTTACGGTTCAGGTAACTTTCCCTAATGGCACCAACTGTACGGTTCAGGAAAATGGTATTGCTGAAATTCTGGGTAAACCCGCACTAAACTTCGAAATTTCCCGAACCAAATTGTGCGATGGCCCCGACACCGTTCGACTTATCAATACTACGCCTAACACAAAGGAAATTAGCTGGATTGTGGATGGTACGAACTACTTCAGCGCCCCGGACACACTAATTCATCAGTTTAAGACCCCGGGAAATAAAGACATTAACATGGTAGTTACCGATTCCTTCGGATGTCGCAACGTAAAGGAATTTACCCATGTAGCAGAAGTTCTCCCTGATGTAAACGTAAACTTCGTAGCCGATCATACTGACGGTTGCGTAACAAAAAACGTGCAGTTCACCGCCCTTTTGAATAAGAACGGGCAAAAAGTAGTCAAATACGACTGGGCATTTGAAGGTGCTCACCTAAAATCCGCAAAAGGTCTAACCCCACCCGTATTGCGCTATTCGCAGTCTGGCAAGTACGGCGCAGCCCTCACTGTAACAACAGACAAGGGTTGTGTGCATGACTTAAAAAAGGAAGACTATCTTGAATTTGGTGACTCTATTCAGTTAGAAATAGATATCAAAGACCAGATTCTATGCATGAAAGACAGCACCGTTCTTAAAGTTAAGAACCCAATTGAAGGGGGTAGATACTTTTGGAATGTATCTGGCGACCCGGACACCACAATGAGGTCTCAAACCGAGATTACCACAAAGTTTGACAAGCCCGGAGAATTTAACGTTAGCCTGGTACTGAATTACGGCGGTTGCTTTTCCATGATAAACCTAAAAGATGCTATCAAGGTAAAAGAACTTAAGGCTCAGTTTAAGAGTTCAGACAACTACCATTGCTATACGCCACACATCACCCACATAAAAAACACTTCTACGTCGTATAACAACGTTCCCCTAACCTATCAGTGGTCAGTGTCTGACCTCGACAGCACCCTACTCTCCAGAACGTATAAAAAAGATCTAAATTATGCTTCTCCAAGCTGGGGGCGGTATACAGTTGAATTAATTGTTAAAGACCCATTTGGCTGCACCGATACGATGCACGCCCGACAATACATTCGGGTAGACTCCATTCGACCTGCCATATCAGCCGAAGAACGCATTGGTTGCGTTAACCAAAAGATTACACTCCGAACAAGCACGCCAGCCAGCTCTTACATTTCGAGCGATTCTTTCTACTGGAAGATATACGACCTTGATGGTAAGAAAATTCATAACTCAGGGCGCGGCCGTGATATAACTCAATCCTTTTCAAAGCCAGGATACTACAACGTAACGCTTTATGCAGGAAATACAATCGGATGTAAGGATACCTTAGGTGCGAAAAAGTTTATACACATTATTGAACCTAAAAAAGATTTTAAGGTAAACACTCCGTTGATCTGTGCACACGAAGAAGCCGAAATCGAAGCCACCACAACACCCCGAACTGCACCGTTCCAGTATACATGGGAAGTGATTCATCAGAAAACTTCTATTACAAGTGAGTTGGAAACAGATACAGCGAGAAAACGAAATGTTCGACTTGACCACATTGGGAAATATGACATCCGATACAAACACCAAATAAACAAAGGCTGTATTGATTCATTTGAGAAAAAAGCAGCGATCCATGTAAACGGTTTAGTAGGAGAAATTAAGCTCACAAAAGCAAGCGGATGTGTCCCTATGGAAACTCAATCCAGTTTCGTGGTGCGGGAAAACGTGCACATAGGCGATACGTCTAACAAACTCAACTATACCTGGCACGCTTCACCTGGAGATGGGGTTACCATTTCTTCGAACACCTCTGCCAAGCCAACTTTTACTTTTACCAAATCGGGCACTTATACCATATACATGACTGCCTGGAACTCGGTTAACTGTAAGTACAGCTCTAAATCGGTTGACATATTGGTGGGTGTTGTAGCCGACTTTGAACTGGATCGCAACAACGTTTGCGCCAATGAAACGGTTTCAATAACCAACAAATCACTGTTGCAACCAGCCAAGCTCGAATGGTCGGTTATCTCTTCAGGAGATTACTCGCTTAATCAGACAACTGACCCAATACAGTTTGTACCTAAAAGTGACACGTTTTACGACATCCGGCTGATCGCGTCGAAAGACGATGCCTGTTTCGACACAATGACCAAGCGGGTACACTCCCTAATTGTAACAAGCGATTTTGAGATGGCTGACACCCATTTGTACTGTGCCCCAGCCTATGCTCAGTTTAATACACTGAGCCACAAAGCCGACACCTTCTTTTGGGATTTCGGCGATGGTTCTACCATCAAATCTACAGACCCATATATTGCTAATATCTATCAACGGAATACAGGTGCCGAAAAAGGATTCGACGTTACCCTAATCTCAAAGAGTTTCCTGGGTTGTGCTGATACACTAACCATTGAAAGCGCCGTTAAGATTTTCGGCCCTGTACCTGAATTTAGTATTGGCAACAACGTTGGCTGTGAACCTTTAACCGTAAACTTTACAAATAAGAGTAAGTCGGTTGCGCAGTACTTTCTGAACTTCGACGATAATACAAATCTCGATTCAACTAACTTCGATACTCACACCTATCGGGTACAAACTACAAACTTGTCTCAACGATTTATCCCAAGTGTTTACGCTTTGGATAGCCTTGGGTGCGCGGCAATTTATGAAAGCCCCGACACCATATTGGTTTTGAAAAGACCTAAAGCAATTCCATCGGACCAGGAAATTGAAGGATGCTCTCCTGTTCAAGTCGCATTGAATGATGAAAGCCAAAGAATTACAAGCAGAAGCTGGCTTTTAAACGGATCAGAAATCTCGCGAGAGACCTCTATCACTCCTTCAATTTCCGAACCCGGGAATCACGTAATCGAATTGGTTGTAACCAATCAAAACAACTGTTCCGACACCTCAACCTTCGGAATAACAGTTCACGAAAACCCCAAGGCGCATTACACTCTTACCCAGATTCCATGTCTGAATGAAGCCATTGAGGCACTCGGACATTCCAATCAGGTGATTGAGAAGTGGGTCTGGACCATCGAGAACCTGGCCATTGTTGACACAACCTCGACTCCTGTTTATCCATTTACCTTTTCAGAATCGGGCAACTACAGGCTTCAAATGAAGGCCATTACGCAAAACGGCTGTACCGATGAATTCGACTCCACCTTCCTTATTCGTGGAGTTGACGACATTCCTGAGGGTGAAATCGAATACGTTACCGTAAACGATTTAGACGAAATAGAAGTTCACTGGAAGGCGATCAGCCCTGACTTCATCAGCTATACCACTGTAAAAGACAATGAAACACAGCAGGTGTTGTATCAGGATGTTGTGAATGCCGAATCAATGGTTAAGGTTCTGTACAGCAATCTTAAACAACAACATTGCTTCATCCTTTCACACACCAATTACTGTGGTGAAAACGGCGTTGAGTCGCATTCTCATTGCCCGGTGATTCTCAATGTACAAAAGGCTGGCAACTTTGAGTTGAAACTGGATTGGTCTTCGTATACCGGATGGTCAGATGTGGACGAATACGTTATCTATCGATCTGATGACGGCGTTTCTTTTGAAGAACTTGTAAAAGTAGATGGTTCTACCCATACATATACCGACGAACTGCTTTGTGACCAAGAATATTGTTACGTAGTAGAAGCCAGACTTGGAGAGCTCAAGTCCCGTTCGAACAAAGACCGAAACCGTCCCGATTACTTCCAGACCACTCTTCCTTTGGATGTGACATATGCCACCGTTGAAAACAATGAATATGTGGAAGTTAACTGGGATGAACCTAAGACCAACTATCCGGTTACTTACCGATTAAATCAGTACGACGCTTACGGCACTTCTCTTCTTTATTCTTTCGACCTGAATACAACCAGTTTCATAGATGAAGAGTTGGATGTAAACTCTGAGAATTTCATATACAAGGTTCAAATACTTGACCACTGTGGGATAGCAGGTACTGAAGGCTACCAGGGCAAACCAATATTACTCGAAGGCTTTTATCAGGATGACGCCTCTCATTTAAGTTGGTCGGCTTATGAAGAATGGGATGAAGGAGTGGACTTCTACGAGATTCAGATTGAGATCAACGGTATGTTCGAAACCATTGCTACCGTTCCAGGTAGTCAAACCGCTTATGTTGACAAAGAATTTCACGATGAGATTAATGAAGATTACGTTTATCGCGTTGTAGCGGTTTCGTTTAATGCCCATGTGACCAGTACGTCGAATCATGTTTCTCTGCAAGGTGCATCTTTTGTTTGGGTACCAAATGCTTTTAGCCCGAACGAAGATGATCACAACCCAAACTTCAAGCCTTCAGCACAGTTTGTTTACCTGGTAAACGACGGCACGTATCGCGATTATGAAATGAAAATATTCAATCGTTGGGGAGAAGAACTTTTTGTCACCAATGATATTAACCACGGGTGGGACGGCACCTATAAGAACAAGCCGTGTGAGTCGGAGATGTACCTGTACCACATCCGAGTTACCGGTTTAGACCGTGTTGTATACGATAAAAAAGGTCTTGTTAGGCTAATGCGATAACGTTTGTTTATTGTTTTAAAGGGCCATCCATTGGATGGCCTTTTTTTATTATTCTACCTCCCTATTCACTATGTTTGCAGTCCAATTGAATAACGCATGTTCGATAATTTATCAAGCAAGTTAGAAAAGGCGTTCAAGACGCTTAAAGGGCAAGGGAAAATCTCGGAGATCAACGTTGCCGAAACGGTGAAAGAAATTCGTCGCGCATTGATTGATGCCGATGTTAACTATAAGATTGCCAAAGATTTTACCACACGGGTTAAAGAAAAGGCCCTGGGTCAGAACGTGTTAACCAGCGTTTCTCCAGGTCAGTTGATGACCAAAATCGTTAGCGATGAGCTGGTGGACCTGTTGGGTGGACAAACGCAAGAAGTAAACATAACCGGCAGTCCTGCCATCATTCTTATTGCTGGTTTGCAAGGTTCGGGTAAAACAACATTTTCTGGAAAGTTTGCCAAATACATCAAAAGTAAGGGCCGAAACCCGTTACTGGTTGCAGGTGACGTATACCGGCCTGCGGCGATTGATCAGCTAAAAGTTTTAGGTGAGCAGATTCAGGTTGATGTTTATACAGAAGAAGACAACAAAAACCCTGTAGACATTGCCAGGAATGCTATTAAGCACGCCAAGGTACATCAAAACAATGTTGTAATCATTGATACCGCCGGCCGACTAAGTGTTGATCAGGAAATGATGACCGAGATCGGCAATATCAAAAAGGCGGTCAACCCTGGTGAAATTCTGTTCGTTGTTGATTCAATGACCGGGCAGGATGCTGTCAATACGGCCAAGGCGTTCAACGACGTACTTGACTTTAATGGTGTTGTTCTTACTAAGTTAGATGGTGACACTCGTGGTGGTGCCGCTTTGTCAATCAAGAGTGTTGTAAACAAGCCTATTAAGTTCGTTAGTAACGGGGAAAAAATGGACGCTCTTTCGGTGTTCCACCCTGATCGGATGGCGAACCGAATACTGGGCATGGGTGACATTGTATCCCTTGTTGAACGAGCACAGGACACCTACGACAAAGAAGAGGCGGAACGTCTCCAACGCAAAATCCGTAAGAACCAGTTCAATTTTGATGACTTCCTGAAACAACTTGATCAAATCAAGAAAATGGGAAACATCAAAGACCTAATGGGTATGATTCCTGGTGTTGGTAAAGCCATCAAAGATGTAGACATCTCGGACGATGCGTTTAAAGGTGTGGAAGCGATCATCAAGTCAATGACAGTAGAAGAACGTGAAAACCCATCCATTATAGACGGATCTCGTCGTAAACGAATTGCCAGAGGTAGTGGCAACAGCATTACCGAAGTCAATAAACTTATGAAGCAATTCGAAGAGATGCGAAAGATGATGAAGAGCTTTAACAAAATGAAACCTGGACGCCGAATGGGCAACATGCCGCGATTAGGCCGTCGTTAATACTTGCGCCATGGATTTAAAAGACCAACGTGTAGACTATACCAAGTTTGAACTCGATGACGCTTCGGCAGGCAACGACCCTCTTGTTTTGTTTTCAAAATGGTTTGAACTGGCAAACCAACAAGAAGAGGAAGCCAACATCATGATTTTAGGTACGGTATATGACAACAAACCTCAAAACCGTATTGTGCTTTTGAAGGAAGTGTTAGATGGTGAGTTTGTATTCTATACGAACTATGAAAGCAAGAAGGGTAAGTCTATTGATGAAAATCCAAACGTTTCCCTGCTTTTCTTTTGGCAGCAGAGCCAACGACAGGTGCGAATAGAAGGTGTTGCTCGTAAGGTAAGCGCTCAGCAATCAGACGACTATTTTTACAGCAGACCCATCGAAAGCCAGATTGGTGCAATAGCCTCCTCCCAAAGTGATGAGTTACACGATCGCCGTGATCTTGAGCAGAAGGTTGAAGAACTCCGAAGTTATTACTCGTCTAACCCTATAAAACGTCCTGAAGACTGGGGCGGATATACCGTCAACCCTTCCTCATTTGAGTTCTGGCAAGGACGAAGCAGTCGTTTACATGACCGCATCGTATTTGAAGCCTCTGAGAGTAATTGGAGACGCAAACGGCTTTACCCCTGAGATTTTGGTACCTTGCTGAACGATGCAGGTTTCCATCGTTATACCATGTTACAACGAGTTGAATGTAGTTGACTCAGTCCAGAGCATTGCAAACTGCTCCGTACCAGAGTCAGAGATAAGCGTCGTGGTGGTTGTTAATAACGCTAAAGGTGCGCCCTCTTCTATTGAATCGCAGAATCGAAAATCCATTGCCCGGCTAAAGGATTGGTCGTCTTCTTTCCGACCTGAATGGCTGACACTCCACGTCTTAGAACAAATGGACCTTCCTCCCAAAACGGCCGGTGTTGGAACAGCGCGAAAGATTGGGATGGATTACGCAACACAACTGGCCACAGCACCAGAAAATCTGATACTGGTATGTTACGACGCTGACTGTACGTGCAGCCCGAACTATCTTAGAGCGATTGAGGCGGCCTTTTTGTCTTCTGATCACGAGGTAGGAATACTGCACTTTGAACACAACATCAGCTATGAAGACTCAGCCATCGCTGACTATGAGCTTTTTCTGCGGTATCACGTTGCCGGGCTTCGATTTGCCGGATATCCGTACGCATTTCACACCGTAGGTTCGAGCATGGCTGTACGCGCAAGCACCTACCTTCGTTTTGGTGGTATGAACCGACGCAAAGCAGGGGAAGATTTTTACTTCTTACACAAGTTGATTCCGTATACTCAGGTAACCCACATAACCTCGTGTAAGGTTATACCATCTTCCAGAGATTCCGACCGGGTTCCGTTTGGCACAGGGCATGCAGTGGCAAAGTACAGGCAATCCATTTGCTCTACCTATTACACCTATGACCCTGCCATTTATGAAGAACTGAGCAAGCTTCTGAATTCGTTCAAAACTTCAACTCTGGATGAGGAACCATATCTTGATAGCTGTCTGAGCGCAACGAATCAATTTCTGAGGAAAGAAGGCTTCGAAACGGCCATTGCCCACTTCCGAAAACAGTGTAAAACGGATTATCAGCTGCAAACCTCTTTGTACCGTTGGTTGAACGGTCCTCGCATGCTAAAGCTGGTACATTTTCTGCGTGACACCTACTTCATCAATATTCCACTAAACGAAGCGGTTACCTGTTTGTGGAAGCTTCAGTATGGTGTAGAGTTACACCTAACCAATTATCAGTGGTTGGGTGAGTTTAGAGAAATTGACAAGAACGTACTAGCGTCGTAGTTGCTTCGGGTCTACGCCACGCTTCTTAGCCATTTCTTCCAATCTCTTTTGGAATCTTGACTTCTTAACGGATACCTTCTTTTTCTTATTAGCTTCCATTTCCTTTCGAATCTTGTCTTCGTCAACAATCCACTTGCTGAAAACAAAGTTCTGTCCAAATGTGATCATGTTCGCAAGGAAATAGTAATAGCTCAATCCGGCTGCATAGCTATTGAACCAGAAGAAAAGCATTACAGGCATCAGGTACATGATGTACTTCATCTGATTACTTACACCAGCTGTACTCTGTTGATTGTAGATGGTATATAGAAGCGACGAAGCTGCCATCAAAAGTGTGAACAAGCTGATGTGGTCGCCAAATGGCCAGATACTCGTTCCAAAGTTGATAAACGCATCGTAGGTACTCAAGTCATCGGCCCACAAGAAGCTCTTTTGCCGCAGCTCAATACTACTTGGGAAGAACCGGAACAAGGCAATAAGAATTGGTAACTGAACCAGTTGAGGCAAACACCCGCCAAACGGGCTCACTCCTACCCTCTTGTATAGCTTCATTTGCTCCTGTTGCATCTTAGCCATATCACCATCCGCTTTTTCCTTAATTGCTTCCAGTTCAGGCTTAAGTATTCGCATCTTGGCCGAAGACAGATAACTCTTGTACATCGGTAAGATCAGGATCAGCTTGATCATTAGTGTTAGCAACAGAATGATTACACCGTAGCTCGAAATAAACTTACTCAACCAGTTAAAAATTGGAATCACAAAAAGCTTATTCACCCAGCTGAACACCTTAGGTCCCAATTCAATGGTTCGTTCCAACCCAACATCCATCTTTTTCAATGTTTGATAGTGGTTTGGACCAAAGTAGAACTGCATCGCATTCTCGTCGTAGTTATCACCAGAGAATGGCAAGTCAAATTCGGCAGCCATTTCGGCTACGTAATCTGCGTTTTCAGGCTTTTCCACTTCAATAGCAGTCCCTGATTCTTCCAAGCCTTGAGGAAAAATTAAGGTTGACATGAAGAACTGTTGCTTAAAGCTTAACCAATGCACTCCACCCTGAAGCTCATCATCGTCTTCATCACTTCTCTCGGAAAGGTTGTCAACTCCTTTGTCACTCTTGTATTTGTAATAAACTGTAGAGACATTACGTTCGTTCTCGAGCGCTTTTTCCTGCAACGGCAGTTCCATGTCCCATTTCGTTTCAATCGAAGAATGACGTCTTGAAATTCGACTCTGTAGATCCATCAAACGGACCCGGTAGTCAACTAAAAAGCCATTGCTTAAACTGTATTCCTGTTCAATCGATCCACCTTGAGGGAACTTGTGTTCCAGAACAATACCACTGTCAGATTGAGACTTAACGGTAAAATCCAGGTCGATCGTTTCAACAAAGCCACTGTTCAATGGAATCGTGTAAGAAAAATCGCATTTACCTGGTTCAATCAACACCAGGTCAGACGAATCGGACCGCCGGTAGTTTTTAAGCGTTGCCTTATTTACAAAACCACCTTTCGATGTAAGTTGGAGGTTGAGTTCTTCGTTTTCGAGGGTAAACAATTCCTCTGGCGCTTCAACCACCTGCACAGGTTGGTCGGTAGAGTCGTTGTTTGCTATTGTTGTTGTTGAGTCGGAAACAACAGGCTCAGTTGCCTGTATTTTGGTTTCCCGGGCAAAAGAGATAGAATCCCTAACACGCTGTGCATTTGCGATGGAATCCTGCTGCTCTTGCTCAATCCGTTGCAATTCCTGTTGGTTCGAACTATACATGAACCAAGCGGCAAAAATTACAAAGATGAGTACATACCCAATTGTTGAATTCTTATCCATTCACCTATTTTTTGGCGTGCAAATTTAAGTTTTATATGCCTTAGTTGAAGACTAAGGGGTTGAATATTCCAATATTCCCGTTGAAGGACAAAAAAGCCCATCCAACTTGCGTTGGACGGGCCCGTGATTCGTCAGTTATAATCTCTTAGGAAGCCGACAGTGCTTTAGGCGCTGCAGACTTTATTTCTTCGTTAGCTCCAGCTTCGAAGTTTTTAAAGTTCTCGTTGAACAATGCTGCTAGATGATTCGCTTTCTCATCGTACTCCGATGTATTGGCCCAGGTATTACGTGGGTTCAACACTTCACTTGGTACGTTCGGACATGTTGTAGGCATATCCAGGCCAAAAACCGGGTGCTTGATGTACTCTACGTTATCCAATTCTCCATTTAAGGCTGCAGTAATCATTGCTCTTGTGTTCTTAAGGCTCATTCGGCTACCAACACCAAATGGGCCACCGCTCCAACCTGTGTTTACCAACCAAACATTTACGTCAGATGCACGCATCTTATCCCCTAACATCTCAGCGTATTTAGCTGGGTGCAGAGGTAGAAAAGCAGCTCCAAAACATGCACTAAACGTTGCTACTGGGTCTGTAATACCAGCTTCTGTACCCGCCACTTTTGCTGTATAACCGCTTATAAAGTGATAGCCCGCCTGACCTGGAGTCAGCTTTGAAATTGGAGGTAATACACCAAATGCATCAGCAGTTAAGAAGAATATGTTCTTAGGTTCTTTACCCACGGAAGGAACAGCCACGTTATCGATGTGGTTGATTGGGTACGCCACACGAGTGTTTTCTGTTACCGTAGTGTTTTCGTAGTCCACTTTGTCGGTTCCTTCGAAGAATCGTACGTTCTCAACCAAGGCACCTCTTTTGATCGCGTTCCAGATTTGAGGTTCTTTTTCTTCGGTAAGGTCGATACATTTCGCATAGCATCCACCTTCAAAGTTAAATACCGAGTTATCTGCCCATCCGTGCTCATCATCGCCAATTAGCTGGCGTTCCGGATCAGCAGAAAGCGTTGTTTTTCCAGTACCTGATAGTCCGAAGAAAATTGCTGTATCCCCACCTTTTCCAATATTGGCAGAACAGTGCATTGAAAGTACACCTTCGTTTTGAGGAAGTGTGTAGTTCAACACTGAGAAAATTCCTTTTTTCAACTCACCGGTGTATCCACTACCTCCGATCAGGATGATCTTCTTAGTGAAGTTTACGATGGTGAAGTTGTGCTGTCGGGTTCCATCTACCGCAGCATCGGCCATAAAGCTTGGAGCGGCAATTACTAGCCACTCTGGAGTTTGATTTGCTGCCTCTTCTGCAGTTGGTCGAAGGAACAGGTTATTAGCAAACAGGTTTTGGTATGCCGATTCCGTTACCACACCAATGTTCATTCTGTAAGCGGGGTCAGCACATGCGTATGCATCCCGAACGTAAATACGTTTACCGTTGTAATGATTGATTACTTTTTCAAGTAACGAGTCAAATTTCTCAGGTGCTATAGGTTGGTTGATATCTCCCCACCAAACTGTATCTCTTGTAATGTCGTCTTGCACTACGAACTTGTCTTTAGGAGACCGTCCGGTAAATTCGCCAGTATCGGCGGCTAGTGCTCCTGTATCGGCGAGCTTTCCTTCATTGTTATTTAAAGCATGCTCGATCAATTCGTCTGGTGTTAGATTGACAAACGCCTCAGACGAGTTGCCCATTATCCGATCAATAATAGGATGATTTTTAATTAAATCTCTTTTTTGTTATTAGACTTAAAATTTTCGGCGGCAAAGGTAAACTTCTAATGTCAAAAGAAAATTTTAACCGCCTTTTTTCTTCACATTAAAGCCTTGTTTAGCCAATATTTCCATGATTTTGGTCACGAAGTTACCCTGTACCAATATCTCTCCATCCTTGGCTGTTCCGCCAGCTCCACACTTGTTTTTCAACAACTTACCCAACTCCACAAGTTCAGACTCCGGCCCCTCAAACCCTTGCACAAGCGTAACTACTTTGCCCTTTCGTTGTTTTTTATCATACGAAACGTAAAGCGTCTGCTCATTAAACGGTACAGAATCTTCTTCCAGCTCTTCACCAACAGGTTCAAAGTCAGGGTCGGTACTAAACACCATACCGCCCAAATCTCCAAAACTGCTTAATTTCTTCTTCTTAGCCATTGAACAAAGGTAGGTGTACTGCTACGAATCTCCATTGCCGGAGTAGGCATTCATTAATTGAACGATTTGTTTGGCTTCTTTCACGTCATGTACCCGTAAAATGTGTGCTCCATTTTGAACAGCCAATGTATTAAGCACGGTGGTACCATTCAATGCCTCGTCTGGCGAAACCCCTAACACCTTATTTATCATAGACTTACGCGACACTCCAACCAATATAGGCCGTTTCAACAAGGTATCGAAAACATTCAGGTTGCGAAGAAGGCTGTAGTTGTGGTTGACGGTTTTACCAAATCCAAAACCGGGATCGAATATTACGTCGGTAATTCCTGCACATTTGTACCGGTCCAGCTTGTCAATAAAATAGGTGGCTACATCTTCCACTACATCGGTATAGGTTGGGTTCACCTGCATGGTTTTGGGTGTTCCTTTCTTGTGCATAGCGATATAAGGCACCTTTAAGCTGGCAACCGTATCCACCATATACATATCATCATCTCCAGCACTAATGTCGTTTACAATGGCCGCGCCCGCCTGAACAGCTTGTTTGGCCACTTCCGCTTTATTGGTGTCGATCGAAACCGGCACGTCTGGAACATTCTGCCCCAACCATTCGATAATGGGTAAAACGCGGTCAAGCTCTTGTTGTAGGCTCACCTCATCGGCTCCGGGACGAGAACTCGCGCCTCCCACATCAATAATATCTACACCATCCCTCACCATAGAGGCAACGTGCCTGGACGCCGTGTTTATATCAACGTAGTTCCCACCATCGAAAAATGAATCGCTTGTTACATTAAGGATGCCCATGATCTTTGGTGTTGACAGATCGAGCAATGTGCCCTTAATGTTTATAGTATAATGCCCTGTATTCATTCGTAAACCAAATCCACGTATATTTTTGCAAAAAAAGAAAACCTTGAGCAATAATACGTCAGCACAATACGACAATGCTTTGGCACAGTGTCGTGACATCTTTGAGAAAAAGACCTTTGATTATGGAACAGCCTGGCGTATTCTGAGGCCCGAATCGCTTACTGATCAAATTTTTATTAAGGCGAAACGGATCCGAAGCATTGAAGAATCAAAACAGAATCTGGTAGGCGAAAGTCTGGAGAACGAATACATTGGCATCTTCAACTACTGTGTTATGGCTCTGATTCAGCTAAAGCACAACACCGACCCTGAAACTGACCTTGAAGGAGAAGTAGTTATGAAGTGGTACGACACCACTACGCAAGAGACCAAGGATCTTATGATGAAGAAAAATCACGACTACGGTGAAGCCTGGCGCGACATGCGTGTAAGTACGTTCACCGACTTGATTTTAATGAAACTACTAAGAATCAGACAAATAGAAGACAACGAGGGAAAGACACTGGTATCGGAAGGCTTAGACGCTAACTTCCAGGATATGATGAACTATGCTATATTTGCTTTGATCCGAAAAGACGAATTTGCATGAAATACTTAGTTCAATTCAGCCGTGTATTGGTAGGACTGCTGTTCATCCTTTCCGGTCTCTTAAAACTAAATGACCCAACCGGTTTTTCCTATAAACTTGAAGAATACTTCGCCGTTTTTGCAGGAGACGTAGAAGCCGAGCAAGATTCTATTCAGACCTACATATCGTTCTACTCGGATGACTCACTCATAGTAACGCCTATTCACAAACGCGACACCGCCATTGAGTTCGTTGTATCGCAAGGCGAATGGCGTACCGAGGTGTTGGGCACCGATACACTGTTTAGATGCACGGTTGACGTGCTTTACGAAGGCGGAGTTGTTGTTTCGCAAGGAATTGCTACACCCGACAGTGTTTGGGAAAGCAGCGACCTACGTTTTTTCAGTGAAATAAATAAGACAACAGTACTCAACCAAACGGTAACGATAGCCAAGCCCTCATTAGGCACTCAATCTGTTTCGGCCGATATTCGGGCTTATGTAAAACCAGATGGTTGGGCCGTTGGACTTTTCAACTGGTTGGCCGACTACGCCCTGTTTATGGCCATTTTTGTAAGCTGGCTGGAAGCGATTCTTGGCTTTGCCCTGCTTATTGGCTGGCAACGACGATTCACGGCCTGGTTGCTGGTTTTACTTACCGCGTTTTTCACCTTCCTTACGCTGTACTCTTGGGTTTATAATAAGGTAACCGACTGCGGTTGTTTCGGAGATGCCCTGCCGATGAATCCAGAGGAGTCATTCTACAAGAATGTTGTGATTGGTGTATTCATCGCCATTATTTTCTTTTGGAACAAACACATCAAACCCATCTTTTCGAACCCTTTTGGAGTTAAGGTATTGACCATTTTGACGCTGCTTCTTGTTGGGTTTAGCATGTATTGTCGTCATTATCTGCCACTTGTTGACTTTTTGCACTATTCAGAGGGTACCGACATTCGTGAAGGCATGAAAGTACCAGATGGTGAACGTGCAACGGATCACGTACAAACCACGTATGTTTACTCAGCCAAAGATGGAAGCGGTGCGACCATTGAAGTAGTTTACGATAGCGACAAAAACTCGTTTGAGCCAAAAATCGACTACAAAAAGTGGAAATACGATCGGGTAAAGGAAGAGAAAACGATTGCCGAAGCTTACGAACCTCCTATTCACGATTTTGCGTTTTACAACGCCGACCAGGATAACAACTACATTGACGATTTCTGGAAAGCAGATAAAAAATTGCTTCTGATTATTCACGACGTGGATAAAGCGAACAAAAAGGCAATGAAACGTGTCAACGAGCTGGCTAAACAATGGAAAGAAGATGGCTATGAATTCTGGGCTCTGACAGCCAGTGCGAAAAACGACGTGGAAGAGTTCCGTCACGAACATCAGATATCTGACTTTGAATTCTATTACGGCGACAACACCAACCTCAAGTCCATTATTCGATCAAACCCAGGCTTACTTCTGATTACAGACACCTCGGTTGTAGCAAAGGTTTGGCCTAGCACTCGACTACCCAAGTATAAAAAAATACTCAAGGCTGCGGAATGATGCGGTTTATTGCCAAAAAGTTGGCGTATGCTACTCTTATTCTTGTGAGCGTGGCAAGTGTGGTTTTTTGGTTGTTTAGTTA
>JAEPQQ010000037.1 GCA_017640445.1 Bacteroidia bacterium
TCAATGTTGTCATCCTTGATGTTCATGGTTTTACCCATTCATCACAACACCGAATACAAGTGTAAATCGTGTGGATACCAATTCAAACCTCAGTATGAAGAGTAAATTTGTTGGAACTCGAAGCAACCTGGAAACTGATCGGGAGACTAACTACAAAAAATTGGCATTATTATGAATCGAGTTCTTTCCTATTTCCTAATCACTTCTTTGGTGCTGACTTCATGTAAAGATGATGAAAACGGGACGTCGGGTCTACCTGGCACCTCCTCTACCCATCCCAATATATTACTGATTATTGCTGATGATATGGGGATTGACGCTTGCCCCGGATACTCCGAAGGCAGTGTAAAACCGAACATGCCGCATCTTGAAGAACTGATTCGCAATGGAGTAACGTACGATAATGTTTGGGCATATCCATTATGTGCCCCAACACGGGCATCCATACTTACCGGAAAACATGGATACAATACCGGAGTTCTGAATGTAACCACCCACAACAACCTGTCGGAGTCCGAAACCACCATTCAGCGGTATCTCGACCAGAACACATCAAAACGGTACGCCCACGCCATCTTTGGGAAATGGCATTTATCAAACGATGCCAACAGTGCCACCAACATGGGCGTTGGCACGTACGCCGGTCTGCTCAGAGGCGCCTTGAGCAACTACAACGAATGGTCGTTTACGGAAAATGGCACTACCAACACCTATACGGGTTATGCCACGACCAAATTCACCGATTTGGCAATAAACTGGATCAACGATCAATCAAAACCCTGGTTCTGCTGGCTGGCCTACACAACACCACATACGCCGTTTCACCTGCCTCCCGGTGAAATGCACAGCCAGGGAAGCCTGCCTGAGGATCAGGCGTCGATCGACCAAAATCCTCAACCTTACTTTATGGCGATGATCGAAAGCCTTGATTATGAACTTGGAAGGATCAAAGACTCGCTTTCGCAAGCAGAATGGGACAATACACTGATTGTTTTCATTGGCGATAATGGTACTCTGCGATCGGTGATTCAAAACCCTTTTGGACAAAGACAAGGCAAGGGTACAATTTACCAAGGCGGTGTAAATGTGCCTATGATCGTATCAGGTTCAGGGGTTACACGATCAAACGAGCACGATGCCAGCCTAATCTGTTCTACGGACTTGTTTGCTACTATTGCTTCAATAGCGGGTGTTGATGTGAACACGTATGAAGATAGTTATAGCTTCTCCAAAACGTTCACCCAGGCCGGTGCAGGTGTTCGGGAATATGCATATACCGAACAGGCGACCACGGATTTTCCAAATCAGTTTACGGTTCGCAACGATCGATACAAACTAGTTCAGTTTGATGACACTCAAAGAGAGTTTTACGACCTCGAAGCCGACGCCTATGAAAAGGCTGATCTGCTCCAGGGCAACTTGTCAAATGACCAACAAGCTGCATTAACCGCCTTAGAAGCTGAAGCCAATCGAATAAGACAATAACATGAATAAAAATCCAGACGTAGACACCTATCTAGAAAAGAAACAACACGTTTTAACCGCTGAAATTCAACGTGTTCGGGAAATTATTCTCGCCACCGACGAACGGATGGAAGAAACCATTAAGTGGAGCAGTCCAACGTTTATGTACAAGGGGAACATGGCCTCCTTTTTTATGAATGCCACTAAACTGGTTAGCCTTATGTTTCATAAAGGAGCCACCATACCGGATGAGACTGGTTTGTTGGAAGGCGATGGTAAAGAAGCCCGAACTGCCCGTTTCTATGACATGAACGACATAGAGTCGAAGAAAGAACTACTTGAGACCGTAGTACGCTCATGGATTGCGACTCAGGATGGAGAATAAACCGGATGACCATGGTGTTTTAAGACGGTTCTATTATCCACCTCTTCTGGTTGGAATCCCTTTAGGCCTGTTAATTGGGTTACTTCATGGCCTGGGAAGCGGTTTTTCTCAGGAGACAATGATTGTGGTAGGCCTGGTGTTGTTTGTTTTCCTTTTTCTTGGGGCCGTTTTCCACTTCTTTTTCGTTTACTATGCACCATGGGGTAACAAACGAATAGCCAAAGAACTTAATGTCTTGGGGGCACATGGCTTCAAAGAGGATGAAGATTCCTGGTCTATTGAGCACAAGCGTTATCACTTTTCCCTAATTCCAAACACCCGGTTTGACGGAATGTATCTTTATTTAATACCGATTGTTCTTCACTCGCCTGACATTGTAAAACAGCTCAGACGTGAAAAAAAAATGGAAGAAATTCGTCTCTTTATTCAGGATGATGATCCACCTATACTCATTATTCCACACAAACTGACAACTGGCTTCATTCCAAGGATAAAGCCTGATAAAATTAGAGACGTGATGGACTACATCTCCAGAAAATTAAGAGAATACAACATTAACCCCGTTCAAGTGAGCGAGGACTAATTGACCGTCCTATTCCTTAATATAAAAGCTCTCAAAGAACCGGACTACTTCCGGTGATTTGATCACTTTATCGTCTCCGCTGATTTTTAGATTATAGGTTACCCCATTTTTGCTCACCATCACCTTACGGACACCGCCTGTAAATAACTCCTCTTCATCTACCATATAGTGAGTCTCTCCCATAATGGTGACCTCGGTAGAGTCCAGCTTTTCCTCCTCAACCTTACCTTCCTTACCGGCTTCAATTAGATCACTTGTCTTAATCATCCCCCCCATAAGCGATTTCATTACACCTGCCATCACCTTGGTTTTCACAATGTCCCAATACTCCATGCCTTCGGTAGACGGCTCCTCCTGACTAAACGCAAAAGGGTTTGGTTTATCAAACGGTTCATCGTCATCCGTATCAATCAGTATTTCTTCAGTCGGAGGTGCATCTTCCACCGCTGGTGGAACTTCATCGGCTTCATACACCTCTTCCACCTCTTCCACCTCTACAACTTCGGTTTCCACTTCCACCGCATCGGATTCTGCATCACCCAGGTATTCAACTTCAGCCACGGCTTCTTCAGCAACCTCGTCCATCACCTCTTCAACAGGGTAGTCATAATTATACTCAGAGGCCTCGTCGTACTCGTATTCATTCCAATCAACTACTTTCTCAATGCTAAACTCGGCTTTGCCCATTCCGGTATAAATGGTTGCTGCCGTATTTTCGGCTAGCATACTGGCAAAGTCAAAGTCTTCCATATTTTGATAAAATTCATCAACACCCTCAGGTACTTCAACTGCAAACTCTTCATTATCAAAGGCCTTCCAGGTTAAAGCTCGGTGTACAGGTGATTTAATATCTACAGGGCGCACTGTGTAACCAGCTTTCTTGTATTGTTCCACAAGTCCTGATTCGCCACAAAGGTGGCCCGCGCCAACCGCTATAAAGACCTGCTTATTCTTCAACATTTTTAGAGTCTTCTTGGTCATAACCTCATTCCGATCTTGAAAAATGCGTTGATACAGATCGTTTATCATCTGATTCGAAGAAGACTGAACAGTTGCGTTGAGGTACTTACACACTTGTGTTAGGTCTTTGCTTTGGTATGCCTCACTCAATTGATCGGTTGCACCCAACATCATATCCACGTCGATGTCCCAGTCATCTTTATCCAGAAAGTCAATTATTCCTTGTTTAACCTGATCCTTATCCGTTTGAAGAAAAACGTCAAGTTGATCGGAGAACGACTCGATCCCAACTATTTCCTTTTCCTGTTTTGTGGCATACTCTTGCAAAAACTTGTCTACGAACGTGCCCCGGCTATCCTTCGATTTGTCCATAGCTTCCGACATGAACGAAGCATATAGTCTAACTACCCTATCAGCCAGAGAATCTGCAGAGATACGTTTTTCCACCTCCGGAGCGATCTCTTTTTCGGCATAGGTCTTCCAGGCGTTCAGTTGCTTCATAGACGGCTTCATTTGCTTCTTTATGTTCACTGAACGCATATCGAGTTCAAACACGGCATCTTCCGCCGCATCAATGGCATAAAACACACTATCGTTCCAGCCAAAGGCTTCCTCATCCTGTACGTGCATTGTTCCGAATAAGTAGCTCTTACCTTTCATTCCATTGCCCGATATCTCAAACAGTAGGGAGTTTTGAGCATAAGCAGTTATCGCCATGCTCAATAGAGTAATTAGGATTATTTTTTTCATTTCGATTTAAAACACAATAATACTATTTGTTACTTTGTCATCATGGTCAAAACCACCGACAGATTGATTTTTTTGATGATTTTCGGTCTGCTGTTTTTTCTGGCCATGAATCGACATTCCAAGCACGAACGCTTTACGTATCACTCCGAACTTTGGGCAGATAAGGCTGGCTACCACATGTTTCTTCCAGCACTGTTTTATTACAATTTTGAAGCCGGCCGGTTTCCAGATGACATACAGCGAAAAATCGGAACAGGCTTCCGTGTTCAGAAAGAGACCAATAAAGTAATAAGCAAGTATCCAATTGGAGTAGCCGTTCTCCATTCTCCGTTTTTTGTTATGGGCATGGGCATAGAGGCTTTGTGGCCCGTTGAACCAGAACTGGGATATACAACTGTTCAACATAAAATGGTTTTACTATCAACCATTTTTTATCTGACCTTAGCCTTGTTTATGCTCTTCAGAATGTTGGTTCCCACTTATTCCAGAAACAAGGTTTATCTGCTGCTGTTTCTTCTGGTATTTGGTTCCAACCTCTATTTCTATATCACCCGCGATGCAGGTTTATCTCATGCCTATTCATTTTTTACTTTTTCCTTATTCTATTATTATCTGGAACGTTGGTTGAACAGTTCCATTCTAAGAAAGAAGTACCTGGCAGCAGCTGTTTTTTTTGCTTCGCTTGGCTGCCTTATACGACCAAGTAATGTTGTTTTCTACCTGGTGGTTGCACTGTTATTCTTGTTGCCTCATGGCCGTTACATCTGGAAAAACCGCTTTGTAGCATTGAAGGGACTGTCTGTTGCCATTCCCATCGCCCTGATTCTCCCGTTGCTGCAACTTGTCTATTACAAGTATGCATATGGCGACTACTTTACCTATAGTTATACGGACGAGTCGTTCATCTATGCTATCAAACCACGTTTTGCACGGGTATGGTTCGCTCCCGGCAATGGTTTGTTCTTATACAGTCCGGTATTTGCACTGGCGCTTTTTGGTGTAGTAACTGCGTTTAAAGATAAGCCACTTACTTCTTTCCTTTATCTACTGGTGTTTTTTACGGTCAGTTATATCTACGCTGCCTGGTGGACACCTGGTTTAGGATGTGGCTATGGTCATAGAGGTTTTATCGAACTACTACCCATTTTTTGCGTTCCGATTCTTACAGGTATCTCTTCTATAAAGCCAAAAACTATAAAAATGGTAAGCGGTGTTCTGGGGTTTTGTCTCATTGTTTTTCTGGTTTATTTTCAATATCGATACGACGGGTGTTGGTATGGAAACGGATACTGGGATTGGGCGGAAATACCCCGAATCCTAAATCTTTATTGATGCGAAATTATACCTACTTATTATGAGTTCTATTTGAGAAATATTTAGCACTTTTGTTCTTGGTAACATCGCTTAACAAATTTGAAATATCCATCTACGATTTCTTCTAAACTACCAAACAGTGGTCAATCCATTTTTGCAGTTATGTCAGGGCTAGCCAATCAACACGGCGCCATCAATTTATCTCAGGGTTTTCCTGATTTTAACCCCGATAAGAACTTACTTCGTTTGGTAACGGAGGGGATGCGAAAAGGCTTCAACCAATATGCCCCTATGCCCGGCCTGATGGCTTTGCGAGAGTCCATTGCCGAGAAAACGGAGTCTCTCTATGGGGTTTCCTATAATCCGGAAACGGAAGTTACCGTTGTTCCGGGAGCTACCTATGGAATTTTTGCCGCTATAAGCTCAGTTATTCGCGAAGACGACGAGGTCATTCTGTTTGAACCTGCGTACGACTGTTACGTGCCGGCCATTGAACTTAACGGTGGTAAACCAATCCGGGTGGAGCTGAAGTTTCCCGACTTTAACATCGACTGGTCGGAAGTTGCTAAACTAATAACGTTTAGAACCAAGATGATCATCATAAACACACCGCACAACCCAAGCGGAAGCGTGTTAAAGGAAGAGGATATGCATCAGCTAGCCAAACTGGTAAATGGGTCAGACATAGTTGTATTAAGCGACGAAGTATACGAGCATATTTTATTTGACAATAAGAAACACCACAGTGCCGCTCTTTATCCCGAATTGGCTGAAAGGAGTTTCATTGTTTCGTCGTTTGGCAAAACGTACCATACTACAGGCTGGAAAATGGGCTATGTAGTAGCTCCAGAAAACCTAACAACTGAGCTTCGAAAAGTTCACCAGTTTCTGGCGTTTAGTACCAGCAGCCCGATGCAATATGCCTATGCCGAGATTCTGAAAGACCCGTCTACGTATACAGAATTGAACGATTTTTATCAGGAGAAACGCGATTACTTCGCTCAATTGGTAAGAGGATCTCGCTTTGAAGTATTGTCGTGCTACGGCTCTTACTTCCAGCTACTGAAATACAGTAAAATTACGGATGAACGAGACGAGGAGTTTGCTAAACGTCTAACAATTGAACACGGTATTGCATCTATACCTATATCGGTCTTTTATCGTAACAAAACAGATAATCAAGTACTTAGGTTCTGCTTTGCCAAGTCGAAGGAGACACTAGAGAAAGCGGCTGAAGTTTTATGCAAGATTTAACTCTTTCACTGATTCAAACCACACAATCGTGGGAAGACAAAGACACAAATCTTGGTCATTTCGAACGTCTTTTGGAACAATGCCCATCTGCTGGTAACCTGATTGTACTTCCTGAAATGTTCAATACAGGCTTTACCATGAACGTTGAAACGTGTTCCGAAACCATGGACGGTACATCGGTAAAGTGGATGCACGCCATGGCTAAGAAGTACGATACGGCAATAGCTGCCTCCCTCATTATTAGTGATGCCGGGCAGTATTTTAATCGTTTCCTGCTCGTACATCCATCGGGAGAAATCAAGTACTACGACAAACGCCACTTGTTTACCATGGCAGGCGAACACGAAGTATTTACGCAAGGAAACGAAATCGTTATCTGGGATTTGGATACCTGGAAGATTTGCCCTCAGGTATGCTATGACCTGCGTTTCCCGGTGTGGAGCCGAAACACTACGGGTTTCGACTTACTTCTTTACACCGCCAACTGGCCCAAAAAGAGAATCAACCATTGGGTACAACTGTTAAAAGCAAGGGCGATTGAAAACCAGTGTTACGTAGCCGGCATAAATCGTATCGGTTTGGATGGAAACGATATTCAATACAACGGCAATTCGCTGGTGGCCAACTTTGACGGAGACCTTGTTAGTTTCAATCAGGATGAAGAAGTGATTCTAACCACTACGCTCAGTCGGTCGGAACTTGACCAAAGAAGACAGTTGTTTCCAGTACTCAACGACCGTGATTCATTCAGAATCGTCTAGCTTACGATTAAAATGATAGCTTAGGTTAATTACCCAGGAACGTCCAGGTTCAGGTAGCCCAATGAGTTTATATCGGCTGAGGTTGTTAAAGTATCGCGTGTTCAAAGCATTGTTGCACGTGAGGTTAACCTCGAAACCAGATGAAAAATAGAGGGACAGATTGGCATTTACCAGTTGGTAAGCATCTGTAGGTATGTCGTTTCGCGGTACGCGATCCTGGCGTGCGTAATGACTATAATTTACCTCCATATGAAACTCTTCAAAGGCTTTGTTCTTGTACTTTTTGATTGCCTCAAGCCCGGTTTTGATTGACAGTGGTGCTACAAATGGCACAAATTCATTCGCCGATAGGTTATTGATTTGTGTATACTCACTGCTCACATACGATTTGAGAAACGAAAACCACTTGTATTCAAACTCCGCTTCATATCCAATGTGTTGTGCCCTGGATTGGGTATAAGTATACAGTTGTCCGGCTTCAGGATATGGTAACACTTCATCATTTACCACCAACCGCGCAAATTTTGATGAAGGCTGTAGGTATACAAAGTTGAAGAAGTGATTAAAGTATCCGGAAACGTTTATCAGTACCCGTTTCTTTTCGTAAATAAAGCTAACGTCACTCTGCACAGCACTCTCGGGATCCAGATCGATATCACCCCGTTCAAAACGAAATGCTCCATGATGCAATCCGTTGGATGCCAATTCATTCGGTTGAAGCATTCTGCTTGTTCGTGCTAGATTAAGTTTGAGATACACGTCTTTTTTCAGTTCTTTATTCAGTCCCAGCGCATACGACCAATTACCAATTGTCTTCGAAAAAGATGGGTTTCTGATGGCCGCACCGATCAGTTCTCCATTGCGATGATAATTAGTGGTTGTACTATCAAACGACAAACCATTTAATTCAAGCCTCAAGCCAGTGTTAAGCTTCCAGTTATTCCTTAGTTTTCGGTTGTATGTGGAGTAAATAGCTGCCAAAAACGATTCGTATGCCGGAATAATAAATTCGTAACCAGCTATGGTGTTGTTGCGATACTGGCTTGATGCGCCCAGAATAACTCGTTTAACCGAATCCTTTATGAAATACCGCCCGTTTAAACTAAACGTGGTCAAGTTGAGATCAAGTGCCTGAAACTCTTCTCCACCTTCGTTGCGGAAAGCCGCAGAATGAGGCTGAGCAAATTCCCCACGATCATTTATCTGGATACCGCCGTCAATCTCCAACCAGTTCTTTCGAATCATTATGTTCGTATGCCCGGATAAGGTAAAATGATTCACCTGTTGATAAGGAAGGTCAATATCGGTAAAGTCGCCATCGTGTATAAGCTTATAGCGGTTAGGAACTCCAAACGCCCCAGTAAAGAAACCCGATTTTTGCTGAAAGTATCCTGCTCTCAAATACCAATACCCCCAGTTCTTTGACATACCCAGGTAGGCATTTAATGAACGTTCGTTCAAAGCGGTATTCTTCAACCTATTTTGGTATATCGGTAAAATAGTGGTTTGATAAATGAAGCTTCTCGCTGGTACTTTATAGTCTCCCGCTTCCAGAAAACTATACCGAAGCTTATACCACAACCCTTTTCGATTGCCTGAAACAAACGTGCTTGACCTAAGCGAATTATTTAAACTATTGAAGGTAACAACCTGGCCCGCATTGATCTGTTCTCTGCCTTTGGGCAATTGAGGGCGGATATTGATCACACCCGCAACTGCATCTGAGCCATAGAGCAAAGTGGCAGCGCCTTTGATAATTTCAATTTTATCGGCATTGTTAACATCAATCTCCAATCCGTGATCACTCCCCCACTGCTGTCCTTCTTGTTTTATACCATTTGTGGTTACCACCACACGGTTTCCCTGAAGTCCACGAATTACGGGTTTAGATACACCGACTCCATTATTAAGCGAGCCAATGCCTGGAACCTTTTCCAGGTTTTTCATGAAAGATGTTCCTCCCTGTTGGGCAAGAAAATGCTTGTCCAGATGGACAACTTGAATCGTGTTGTTCTTGAGCGACGATTTTTCAAGTGAACTCTCAATTACCACCTGATGGAGTTCATTGATGGTTTCCTCAAGGCTAAAATTGAGTTGGTAAACAGAAGATTCAAGGTGCACGTCCTGCTCATGGGAATGGTAACCCGCAAAGGTTACGTGGAGATGGTAATTACCCGGACGGACGTTTTTGATCGCATATCGACCAGCCGAATCCGTTGCATCTCCCTGATGGGTTTCATGAATGAACACATCCACACCTTCAAGGGGATGGCCTGCCTCATCAGTAACAAAACCCGAAATAATATGCTGTGCCTGGACCGTATAGCCCACGCACAGCATAAAAGTTATGAGCAATAGAAGTACTCTATTCCACTTCAATTTCGAACTCCTCAACCGTTAGGTTTTCGTCGCTGTCGTACGCTCGGATAATAAACTCCAGTTCCACCGCTTCGTTAGGAGCGGTAAAATCCTGATCGAAGTTAAACGTCTTGTCATCCGCTCCATCCAGATCCACATCTCCTTCTGCAAAGGCTTCATCGGCATGCCCGTGTTCTACAATCTGATAAGAAACTTCTTTCAGGTCGGTTTCATCCGTAACTGTAAACTGCACGTTGAAACTGGCACCTTTCGAAACTGTTATCGTAGAAGGCACTGTAGTAAACTCGGGCTGTGTGGCCTGTAGGATGTTAAAACCAAAGACCTTTACATCCGATCGGTTTCCAGCATCGTCTAAAACAGACACTTCCATGTGGTAAGGACCCGCAGCTGCGTTTCCTGGGATATCAAAGTGAACATCTGCATCTCCCTGAGTACCTGCCAATGGCACGATCTTAGAATCTGAATGTCTCAGGTTGGCCTTACCATGGCTGTGGCCATCGAAATTAGGATGAATCTCGAAGAATGCTTCCGAAAGTTTAACGTCGTCTGTAAATGTTGCTCTCACATCAAAGTGTTCTCCAGCATCTACAAAATCATTATCCTCAAATTTAAAGCTGGAAACGGTTGGTTTAGTATTGTCTGTTGCGGGTTCTTCGTCTGAACAGCCTGCAAATGCAAAAACAGCAACTGCAGACAACCCAATAAATTGTAATTTCATTATTGTTCTATCTTAATTGTTAATATTGAATTGGTTAGCTTGTCTTAAAAACTGTTATGTCACCTAAAAGGCCACAAACAGGTCAGAGTTTAAGATAGAACAGGTGGAGCTCTGCCACGAACAGAAGTATAGATTAATCGCGAAGTGTGAACAGGGTTGACTTCGGCGACAATTTCTTCAGGAATTATCTGGTTAAATCTGGCATTAACTCCGGGAAGAACCTGTTCTCCATGCACCAACACACACAACTCGCACATTTCTGCCTCATGATGTGGAGCACAGATGTGCTCTTCCCCAATTTGGCAAGTCTCCTCCACCTCTTCATGTAAGTGATGAAGAATATCAGCAGTTTGCAGGCTTACCCAAAAGAGTAAGAGAAAAGACGCAAGAATATGTCGATGCGTTTTAATCAAGGGCGCAAAGTTAGCACTTTGGATGTACTTTATACTTGTACCTCCATCGCAGCCTTTACAAACTTGACGAAAAGAGGATGTGGGTTAGCAACAGTACTCTTTAGTTCGGGGTGGAACTGCACTCCAATAAAGAACGGATGGTCAGGCAATTCAACTATTTCTACCAAACCTGTCTCCGGGTTTATTCCCGACATATTCATACCGCCTTGAATATATTGATCCATATACGAATTGTTGAATTCATAGCGGTGTCTGTGGCGCTCCTTTATGTTCACCTTGCCATATATTTTGTGAGCAAGAGTAGATTTTTTGACTTCGCAGTCGTACGCTCCCAACCGCATGGTGCCTCCCATCTTGGTGAGTTTTTTCTGGCTCTCCATGATGTCAATAACCGGGTGCTTAGTGCCATCGTTCATCTCTACACTGTGTGCATCCTTGAGCCCTAACACATTTCGACCATATTCTACCACAGCGCACTGCATACCCAGGCAAATACCAAAGAATGGAATGTTATTCTCTCTTAGGTAACGGATAGCGTCTATTTTGCCCTCTATTCCGCGATCTCCAAAACCTGGTGCTACTAAGACACCATCAAGGCCGGCGAGTTTTTCTTTGATATTGTCTTTAGAAAGCGATTCGGATTGAATACTCCTTACGTTCACCTTGCATTCGTTCATTGCGCCTGCATGGTTAAATGCCTCGTTAATAGACTTATAAGCGTCTTGCAGCTCTACATACTTACCTACAAGACCAATATTAACCTCGGTTTTAGGGTGGTCCAACTTGAACAAGAAGTCTTTCCACTTATCTAATTCTGGTTCGTTCTTGGCGCTTAGTCGAAGCTTGGCCAGTGTAACCTTATCCAGCTTTTCCTTGAGCATAACCAAAGGCACCTCATAGATGGAATCTACATCGATTGACTCGATTACAGCGTTTTGGTTCACATTACAAAACAAGGCAATCTTTTTACGGATATCGCTTGTGAGTTTGTGTTCGGTTCGGCACACCAGAATGTCGGGCTGTACACCCAACTCCTGCAACCCCTTAACACTGTGCTGCGTGGGTTTTGTTTTTAACTCACCGGCCGCACTTAGGTAAGGTATCAGAGTAAGGTGAATAACGCATGAGTCGTCTGTTCCAAGCTCCCATCGCAATTGACGAACTGCTTCTACATAGGGTAACGATTCAATATCACCAACGGTTCCTCCGAGCTCGGTAATTACTACGTCGTAGTCGCCCGATTCACCCAGTAAGAGCATTCGTCGCTTTATTTCATCGGTAATGTGCGGAATAACCTGAACCGTTTTACCCAGGTATTTTCCGTCGCGCTCATTATCAATTACAGTTTGATAAATACGACCTGTAGTAACGTTGTTTGCCTGTGAAGTAGGAATGTTCAAAAAGCGTTCGTAATGCCCCAAATCCAGATCGGTTTCTGCACCATCATTGGTTACATAACATTCACCGTGTTCATACGGATTCATGGTACCCGGATCTACGTTAATGTAGGGATCGAACTTTTGGATGGTGGTGGAATATCCACGTGATTGGAGCAGTTTTGCCAGAGATGCGGCGATAATGCCTTTTCCCAATGAAGATGTTACGCCCCCCGTAACAAAAACGTATTTCGCTTTTTTCATTCTAAATTCTTATGCGTTGCCCAAAGGCACTTACGCTTGTATACGGGAAACAAAGGTACGGATAGCTTTGCCCTTCCTCGGAAGTTTTCTTATTTCCTTTTCAAGATATTTTCAACAATAGCTACATCTTCAGGTGTATCAACCCCTACCGCATCGTTTGACGTAGAAATTGCCGACACCACATAGTGGTTTTGAAGCCAACGTAATTGTTCAAGTTTTTCTGCCGATTCGAGGCTCGAAACAGGAACTGTTTTTAGCGACATCAACACGTCGATGGAGAAAGCATACGTGCCAATGTGTTTATAGTAATCGTGGTGATCCAACGGGTTCGAAGCTTCATCCCTCAGATAGGGAATAGGTAAGCGACTGAAATACAAGGCGTCTGCGATTCCTTCCTCAAACTCTGTGAGAACCACTTTTACAACATTTTTGTTGTTCAGATCTTCAACCTGATCAATTTGCTTGACCAATGTCGCTATGTCGGTTTCATCGTCTTCAAATACGTCGATCAGGTCGTTGATATCCTTATGGTCGATTAAGGGTTCATCGCCCTGTACGTTTATAATAACCTCGTACTCTTCCCCTGCATCCATAAGGCGTTCAACAGCCTCAATAATACGCTCAGTACCATTTCGATGCGACGTGGAAGTCATACAAACATTCCCATCAAACGAACGCACGTGATCGAAAATACGCTGATCGTCTGTGGCAACAATTACATCAGTAGCTTTGCTCTTGCTACACTTCCAATATACCCGCTCAATCAATGATTTTCCGGCAATCATCTCAAGAGGTTTTCCAGGAAATCGCTCAGATTGATAACGAGCTGGAATAACGATTAAACTATTCATAATGCTTTTTTGAATTCTGATGTTCCTACCTTAACCTGCCGCGTCCTTCTCCTTTACGAGCAAGGACAGAATAATACTTACACCAAGGATGCAACCAATTATAAGTAGTGAACGGACGTTGTTAATTCCAAGAGTTTCAACCATGAATTTATGGAACAACATTTTCGAACCGATAAAGATCAACAACACACCTAAACCGTATTTAAGGAAGCGGAACAGGTGAATGGTATTCGACAATAGGAAGAACATCGACCGAAGTCCCATAATTGCAAAGATGTTTGAGAAGAAAACGATATAAGGGTCTTTGGTTACCACAAATATGGCAGGTACTGAATCTACCGCAAAAATCAAATCCGAAAACTCGATTACGAGGATCACGATAAACAAAGGTGTGACCCAAAGTTTTTTGTCCTTACGGATAAAGAAGTGCTCACCTACATAGCGTGGGAAAACACGGCCTGTACGAGCTGCCAACTTTACTACCGGATGGTTCTTCTCATCAATCTCATCCTCATCGTCACCCTTAATCAATATTTTGGCACCGCTGTATATCAGGAAGCCTCCGAAGATATAAAGCACCCAATGAAAGTGTTGAATCACTGCAGCACCCGCAAAAATGAAGGTAAAACGCATGACCAAAGCCCCCAATATACCCCAGAAAAGTACACGCTTAAAGTAGCGTTCGCGTACCTTAAATGCCTGAAAAATAAGCAACATCACAAAGATGTTGTCTACGCTCAGCGCATACTCAATGAAGTAACCTGTTATGAATTCGATAGACAGGTTGTTCCGATAAGCCTGAGATAATTCTTCAAACGTTTTCCCACTGGTTTCTATAGGGTGTTGGTATCGATCTATAATTCCGGTTAGTTGCTCAACGGTGGTAAATCCATGGATAAGGTGCCCTTTGGTTTTGAGCAAAAAGAAGAAACCAAATGCACAGGCCACCCAAACGGTCGACCACATCAGCGATTCCCGAAAGCTGACAACCTTATTCTCTTTTGAAAAAATGCCTAAATCCAGCATTAAAACAAAGAGTATAAACACAATGAATATCGAGAAGAATATTAACTCGCTGGCGTGTAGGGCCAAAAATGGGATGTTCATGTACAGCATATCGCTTCGGCCGCAAAAATAGGACTTTAAGTTGAAGCGATTGTCTCTAGTTTGACCCATGTGTGGGCAAAGAATGTGAATAACCCGAATACCTATAACATCGGCCTTCATCCAGATATCTGGACATTGGTTTTCGAGTATGGTTTTTGAAGTTATACAATAGTTTTAGTTTTGAGCGCGTATTTACTCTGTATGAAAGCACCACGTTTTACTTTATTTTTTGTAGTCCTTTTGTCCCTTGGTTTCTCTAGGGTTTCAGCACAAAAGAAAGTTGGTTTTGACAAACTTGAGAACCGTAATGGAACCTACTATTATAACGGTAGTACGTTTACGGGTATGTCCATCCTACTATACGACAACAAACGGATGTGGCAGCAAGTAGAGTGGAGCAACGGAAAAATTCACGGATGGTACAAGAGCTGGTACGAAACGGGCAGAGAAGACCAGCAGGTAGAATACAAGAATGGCAAACGCCATGGTTCGTACCACACGTGGCACGACAACGGTAAAGATGAAGTGGTATGCACGTATAGCGAAGGTAAACTGGATGGTGTTTTTAACGAATACTACAAGTCGGGAGTGCCAAAGCGACAGGTCAGTTATACAATGGGAAAGAAAAACGGCCCAATGAAACTGTGGTTTCCCAATGGTGTAGTTGAGCAGGAGGCAAACTTTAAAGATGGCGTACCACATGGCAAAGTGGTAAGCTACACGCAAATCAACACAAAGAGAAAAGAAGTTAATTACGTAAATGGTCTTCGCGATGGAGCTTCGTTCATATACCACTCAAGCGGACGTGTTGGTGAAGAAACCAATTACAAGCAAGGGTATATGCACGGAAAAAAGATTGTTTACGACGCCAGTTCGAACAAACTATCTGAGCAGACCTACAACATGGGGAAACTCGATGGTATCTCCATCAAATATGCACCTCCGGTAGGTAACTCACCCATTGGCTTCAAACTGGAGGAAGCAAATTACCAAGGTGGTAAACTACATGGAGAATACACGCGTTGGAAAGATGCGAAAATTGATATGAAGGGCAGTTATTCAGAAGGATTAAAAACCGGAGAATGGATTGAAAATGCCAGTCAGGATGGCACTAAGTCTCATGGTAGTTACGTCGATGGTAAAAAACATGGCCCCTGGGTGTTGGGCAATTCCCGACTATTTGGCAAGATGGAAGGTAGCTTTCATATGGGACTCAAAGACCAAAAATGGACCATCTATAATCATAAAGGAAAAAAGATTCGCGTGGAGAACTGGGATAAAGGCGAACTAATCAACGTAGTTGACTAAGCCTGCCACCCGGTTGTAAATACGACTTCGTTGCCATACATTTGGCTGAAAATTTCATAAAAGTAAAGTAAAGATGAAGAAATTAGTAGTATACCTTGTTGTGCTTTCGGGTTTGGCCTTTGTAACATCGTGTGGCGACGATGGAGCAACACCGGGTTCAACCGAAAAATCAACGGGAAAATTGAAAGATGCTGACAAGGCTAAACTGTATGACAAAGTCTGGTTTTCAACAAGTCAGGGCGGTGGTATTGACCACGAGTTCCTGAGCGATGGAACACTTCGTCAGTCACAATCGCTCGACGGAAGATGGGTATGGGAAAACAACGGTGATACGATGAACATCGTAGACTACCAAGGCGCTCGTTACTCGTATCTTTTTCAAACGATTACGGCCAGCAGCATGTCGTTTAAAACAAGTGTGGATGGGTACAAGAATGTTTTTACATTTAAAGACACAGAATAGACGTACACATAATATGACATTCGGAATCATGCCAATTTTACCGCTTATGGTAGTTGGCATGATTTTTTATGTAAACCAACCTGAAATGAAATCGGCTTTAGTGGCCGTTAAATTTATACGAGATAATACATACACATGCTAGGCAATATCGTTAAAGGCATCACCGGAATATTTGGCAACAAGGCAGGACGTGACTTCAAAGAGCTTCAACCCTATGTTGACAAAGTGAATCAGTTCTACGCCGATTATAAGTCACTTACCAACGATCAACTTCGATCGAAGACGCAGGAATTCATTAACCGAATTAATGAAGACCTCTCCTCAATCGATGCGGAAATCGCTGAACGTAAAAAGCAAATCCAGGAGGCAACTCCTGCCATGGTTTCGGAAAAAGAAACGTGGTACGAAGAAATTGACAAACTCGAAGAAGACCGGAACGAACAGTTGGAAGTTATACTGGAAAAAATACTTCCTGAAGCCTTCGCTGTGGTAAAAGAAACAGCCCGACGTTTTAGCCATGAAGATGAAGTATTTGCAACGGCAACCGATTACGACCGGGATTTGGCCGCTACCAAGCCCCACATTGCCATTAAAGGCTCCGACGTAGTTTACCAAACCAAATGGGAGGCTGCCGGTGCCGAAGTAAACTGGAACATGATCCACTACGATGTACAAATCATCGGTGGTGTTGTACTTCACCAGGGAAAAATTGCTGAGATGGCTACAGGGGAAGGAAAGACATTGGTATCTACCCTTCCGGCTTACCTCAACGCCTTGGGTAAACGCGGCGTACACATTGTAACCGTGAACGACTACCTGGCACGACGTGACTGTGAATGGAACGCACCAATTTTCCAGTTTCACGGACTAACAGTAGATTGTATTGACTATTACCGACCCAATTCGGCTGAGCGTAAACAAGCATATCAGGCGGATATTACATATGGAACAAACAACGAGTTTGGTTTCGACTACCTACGAGACAATATGGCACATGAGGTGAGTGACCTCGTTCAGCGTAAACATCATTATGCCATGATTGATGAGGTGGATTCGGTTCTGATCGACGATGCCCGAACTCCGTTGATCATCTCAGGTCCAATTCCTAAAGGTGATCAGCACGAATATGCTGAACTAAAGCCTCGTATCCAACGACTGGTGGAGGCACAAAAGAAACAAGTAAGCGCCAGTTTGCTAGAGGCTAAGCGTTTAATCAAAGAAGGAAAAGAGAAAGAAGGTGGGTTTAAGCTGTTTCAGGCACACCGAGGTCTTCCGAAAAGTAAGCCCATCATCAAGTTTTTGGGTGAATCGGGAGTTAAGGCTCTGATGCTAAAAACCGAAAACTTCCACTTACAGGATAACCAAAAGGAAATGCCTAAGGTGGACGCCGACCTGTTCTTTACCATCGACGAGAAAAACAACCAGGTAGAACTAACCGACAAGGGAATTGAACTTATCACTTCTTCCGGAGAAGATCAGAGCTTCTTCATTATTCCGGATGTGGGTGCTGAAATCGCAGAGCTGGAGAAACGCGAACTGGGTGATTCGGAAAAGCAAAAACGAAAAGATGAACTGATGCGGGACTTCTCTGTAAAGTCGGAACGGATCCACTCGGTTAACCAGTTGCTTAAAGCGTACACCCTTTTTGAAAAAGATGTTGAATACATTCTTCAGGACAACAAGGTTAAGATTGTAGATGAGCAAACGGGTCGTGTAATGGATGGACGTCGATATAGCGATGGTCTACACCAGGCAATTGAGGCCAAGGAAAATGTAAAAGTAGAGGCCGCTACACAAACCTTTGCGACCATTACACTGCAGAACTACTTCCGTATGTACCACAAACTATCGGGTATGACGGGAACAGCAGAAACGGAAGCCGGTGAGTTCTGGGAAATCTACGAACTTGATGTTACCGTAGTTCCTACAAACAAACCAATTATTCGGGACGACCGCGAAGATTTGATTTACAAAACCAAACGTGAGAAGTACAATGCCGTAATTGATGAAGTACTTCGGTTGCGTCAGGAAGACAGACCCGTATTGGTGGGTACAACGTCGGTTGAGGTATCTGAAATACTCAGCAAGATGTTGAACATGCGTAAGATCAAACACAACGTATTGAACGCAAAACAACACCAGCGAGAAGCGGAAATTGTAGCTGAAGCAGGTTTGAGCGGAGCGGTTACCATTGCAACCAACATGGCTGGTCGTGGTACAGATATTAAACTTAGTGACGAAATTCTGGATGCCGGTGGTTTGGCCATTATTGGTACCGAACGACATGAGTCCCGACGAGTTGACCGACAGCTTCGAGGTCGGGCCGGTCGTCAGGGAGATCCGGGATCATCTCAGTTCTTTGTTTCGTTGGAAGACGACCTTATGCGTCTTTTCAACTCTGACAAGGTTGTAAAAATGATGGACCGTTTCGGATACGAGGAGGGTGAAGTAATCACCCACCCTATGCTCACCAAGTCCATTGAGCGAAACCAAAAGAAGGTTGAGCAGAACCACTTTGGTATGCGTAAACGTTTGTTGGAGTATGATGATGTAATGAATAAACAGCGGGTGGCGGTATATGCCCGTCGTAAACACGCTTTGTATGGTGAACGACTTTCAGTAGACATCAACAATGCCTTATACGACACCTGCGAGGAGATGGTTAGTTACTACCAGGAAGGAAGCGACTACGAAGGCTTCAAGCTCGACATGCTGAAGCAGTTGGCTACCGAGCCTACCATCACAGAAGAAGACTTTCTGAACCCAAAACACGATACGGTTCAACAGGTCTTTGACCAAATGCGGGAGCACTACATTCAAAAGAATGGTTTCGTGAAGGATCAGGCCGTTCCGGTCTTAACCAATATTAAACAAACACGTGGCGACCAGGTAAAGAACATTTACGTTCCTTTCACTGACGGTATTAAAGGAATACGTGTAGTGGTTGATCTCGATAAATCCATTGAAACCCAAGGTGATCATCTGATCGATTCATTTGAGCGAATGACGGCATTGGCAACTATTGACGATCACTGGAAAGAGCATCTACGTGAACTGGATGACCTTAAACAGGCTTCGAATAACGCATCTCTTGAGCAGAAAGATCCATTGTTGATCTACAAACTTGAGTCGTTTAACCTGTTCAAGGATATGGTTACCCGTATGAACTCAGAAACGTTATCGTTGTTATACCGTGGATACATTGAGAACCAGGATCCATCGCAAGTGCGTGAGGCACAAGAGCGAAAGCCGGTTGATCAGGGCATGAAAACCAGTCGTCCGGACGAACTCGGTCAGGGACCAACTGCACCTCAGCAACCTCAACGACGAGAGAATACTCAACCGATCAAGGTAGAAAAGAAAATTGGTCGAAACGAACCTTGTCCGTGTGGTAGTGGAAAAAAATATAAGAAGTGCCATGGCGTTAATGCCTAACTTTGGTAAACGATGAAACGACTATTTGGCTTTTTAATCTGCGTATGTCTTTGGAACATAACCACTTATGCCCAACAGGGCAAGGTGGAGATAATTGGTGATGAACAACTCCAGTTTCTGGTAGATGAAAAAGTTTCAAGCGTTGACACAACCGATTTATGGGGGTATCGCATCCAGGTTTACTTCGGTCGTAATCGCGATGAAGCCACCAAGGTTGAACAGAAATTCAAGATGAAATATCCCGACCTGCGGGAGGAAGTAAGCAAGGACTACTTCCAACCGAATTGGCGGGTTCGAATCGGTAATTTTTACCGAAAGATCGATGCTCAAAAACTCATGCATAAACTCGAAATGGAGTTTGGCGACGTTTTTCTGGTCCGGGATAAGATCGAACTCCCGGTGCTCGATTAAGTTTCTCTGGTTATATTCGAACCATGGACCAATTAAAACACCTATGGCTGTTCTCTCTGAGCAGCGTATTTCTACTTTTTGGTTGTATGGATGGAGGCTGCATCGGATTTACACACCGGATCACTGGTGTCTCTCATGTCTCTGCTCTGGAACGACAAGGTTTTAGTGAGGATTTTAAAAGTTACTCACAGCCAGTTCCTTACAAGTTCCTAACCTACAGAATCTATTTTACAAGCGAAAACGACAGTAGTTCCAGTTCGTGCTCTGGACCTTCGGGAGAGTTATCTCCTTTCCACAATCACGTTGATTCGATTGAGGTATTTGATAATGGCGTTGATGTTTCTGACAAATTTGGAGTTACCGGCCTCTTTTTCGATGTCCCCCTAGACTCGTTGTTTTGCCTGGAACCGTTCAAGATGAACCAAACACCATTTTACTTTCAACTAGGTTATCGAGACGCACCGATGCAAACCGACACCACCGAGCTTACTTTTAAGATTCATGTCAGCAAAGACATTGGAAGTCATACCATAAAAGCACCCGAGGTGATTGTTACGCCATAACAATGAGCCTATTACTACAATATCTACCAGAAATAAATCATTTTTACCAGTTAGAAACCCATAAACAGGACCAGCTTGTTGCTAAAATTCTGTCAGTTTCTCAGGATACCGAGAAGGCTCAATTTTTGAACGAGTTAACTTCCCTCACCAGACAAGAAGTTGTTGTGTGGGATCCCATATTCGAGGCGCTCTCCAAAAATTTTCCGAAGTGGGAAGATTTTTTTCTGTCGGAGTACACTCGTCGAATTACCCTCATCAAAAATGGCAGCGAAGATGATGAATTACTTTCTGAACTGGGATTCACAGTGCCAACGGAAGACCGCACTCCTTCAAAGGAGTTTCTAAACTCCATACTGGCCCTCCTCCTCCCCCTCTGTACCCACCTCAATTTTTCAGTTGCGTATCAGGCACACATGCTTGCCGACGACTGGTCTGATTTTGACCTGGCTTACTCTCAGAAATACGAAAACCTACTTGCTACGTTATTGACTGATCAGAACTGGAAAGTCAGACACCTGGCCTATTCCCTACTCACCTATCGCAACTCCTTACCTAAAAACTTCCGCAGAAGTTTCTCAGACCGATTGCGAACAAGATTATTCAAAGTATTTAAAGGCTATGATGCGTTTGGTCCTTGAGCTTCGCGCATATTACCTGAACGATTTAAGGAGCAACGACCCAACTAAATGCAGCACTTATCCAACTACCTTGTCTTTGTTATACGTACATCGCTTATGATCAAGAAGCTGTTTATTCTAATTTTATCAATTCTCGTATGTAGTAATACGTATGCCCAAGCCATAGACTCCATCCGAATGGATGGCATCGATATTCCATTTTACCATTGTGCCACAGACTCAGCAGATCCTCACGGCTTAATCATCTACTTGCATGGTGGCGTACGTCTGACCAAACACCTAAAACGACCCGTTCTCCCTCCTATTGAAAGTTTGGTTGAGGGGAACAAGAACTTTATTCAAGTGGCTCAAAATGCGGGATACGACATCGTTTTACCAACAGCATTTGGCGAATACAATTGGCTGGAAGAAAAAGGCCAACGCTTTTTAAACGTACTTAGAAAAAAATACGCAGGAACGTACAAAGCCTATTACATTGCCGGTTTCTCGGATGGTGCCACCGGTGCCTATCAGGTATTTCACAGTCAACTTGATTCATTTTCCGGCGCCCTCGTTTTTAATGGTTTTCCGCAGCTTGGTAATTTTGATCAATCCATAGACCGTAGTTTGGTCAAAGACAAAACGATGGTCTTCACGTCAACCACACACGACAAAACCATTCCTTACGAGTTTCCACTGTTTGAATACCGTAAACAAAAACTCCACAACGCCAACACAATTTTTCATTTGGTAAAAGGACGCCATGCCTTCTCTGATTATACCACCGACCAACTGGGCATCTTTCTGTCCTATTTAAGCCTGCCTTCTCAGTATGTAAAACCCGATTCGGGTAAAACGATAGTGTATCCCGCGGTTAATGGTAGAGTCGTGTATAACGAAGTGAAGGAAATCTATCGGCTTCGCTCATCTACCTGTCGACGTTATGGTTTGGATAAAGGTTTGTGCACAGACGACAAAGATGTTGCCAAATACCTTGGTAAGATGGTTCGTAAAGACGAGCATGTTTCCATTCTGCCTGCACAAGCAGAATCACAACTCATCTCAAAAGAACCTGATTTCAGTTTTTCCTTAGAGGTACAGGGAAATATGGAGTTGATCGAACTAAAGAACTGGAACTACAGTGGCCTATAGTCCTATACCGGTTCATGCAACGCACTGATTTCTTCAACCAGTGGCATCAGTTTTTCGATGGTAACATGTTCCATAATCACAATCTTATACCAATTTGGAGTAGTGTGATTATCGGGCACTAAGCCATATTTCTCCGCTATGTCTGCGGGAATTCCAGCACTCTTCATGGTGATGATGTTAGACCTACTATTGCGATAATACGGTATGCCTAGTTGATTCAGTCGCTTACACATCCATTCGGTTCGCTTTTGTAAAACAAAGATTTTTTCCTGCCAACCGTACGGGCCATTCATCGTTAAAATCATCCAAATAGCTACAGCATTTGCTCCCGAGCGACTACCAATCATGGTGCAGTCTTCTCCTTCTACGTAACTGGCCTCCTGAGTGTGGGTATAATGAATGTGGTTTTTTCGTATCAAGAAGATGCCTGTACCGTACGGTGCCTGAGCCATCTTGTGCGCATCGAGTGTAAAGGAAGTGATATGTGGATTCTCGAAGGTTAGAGCACTGTCCCCCTCGGTAAAGGGATAATAAAAGCCACCAAAAGCACCGTCTATGTGCACCTTAAACTGACAATCGGTCTTTTCCAACACCTCTACATAGGCGTCAACGGAGTCAACTGAACCAAACATGGTTGTCATCATGTTACAAACCACAATAAAATACTTTGCTCCACGGTCACCCGCACGTTGCACGGCCTCAGCAACACCATGTGCGTCGATGCTCCGGTTTTCCTCATCAACCTGTACCTTTTCTATGTCAAGTACCAAAATGTTTGAGGCCTTATCCATTGAATAGTGGCTGTCTTCGCTGCACAGAATACAAATCTCTTCTAACCTGGCACCGTGCACTTGCATAAAGTAGTTTCGATAAACCCAAATGGCCTGCATGTTGGCTTCGGTTCCACCCGATGCAACATACCCATCCTGCTGGCCTGGCTGGCCTTTTAGAATATCAACAGAGCAGATGTCAATCACGTCTTTTTCAATGGCTTGCGTGCCACTAAAAAACGACTCCGATTTACCAAGCGTATGGCACCCAATGTGGTTTGGATTCTTTACCAGAGTGGAAATGAAAGGGGCGTTCTGAAGAAACGACTCGTCTTGATTAAACACCTTATCGTCGAGGTAAGACGCAGGTATTCCGAGTACGGTTTCCTCGACATAATTGACGTTGGTTTCCAGTGCCTGAAACACCGTTTGTTTGATTTCCTCGTGTGACTTTTTATTCCAGGACATGTGCTTTGCGTTTAGGGCCGCAAAGGTCGCACGAAATTTGACGCTTACCAACGATTTAACATTGATAAGCGTCAATTATTTTACCCGATTGGCGCAGAAGTAATGGTAACATACGCCGGATTAAAGGCAACATAGCCTTTCACCTTTTTGCTTCTTGGCAATGGATCTTCATAACTCCATGCAAAGTATTGATCAGTTGGTTCATCTTTAAAGTTCCAATAAGATGCTTCTCCTTTAATAGGACAAAACGAATTGCGTTCGGCTTCGTTCTCAAGTTCAACCTTCAGGCTTTCTTTAGGAAGGTAGAACACCGGGTTGTACACCGAAGTACCCACTTCTTTTAAAATCAACGCCTCTGTAGTTTCTGCAATAACCTCATTGTTGTACGAGATCGTAAGCTTTCGATTGTACGCATCAATTACCGCATAATGTCTTTTTTCTGAAGTTTCCATTGTCTTGTCGTTTATCTGGTGGTCGGTATTGGGCCCTTAAACATGACCCCGGTTTTAATTGTTTTTCAGAATATCGGGATAAATAGAGTCGATAGGCTTATTTCATATCCTCCTGATGGACGTTGAAACTTGCCATCAATAAACGCCAGAAGCTCACTGCACCCGGATCGTACTCTTTGATATCGTTAATCACCTTATTACGGAACTCGGTTTTTTCGGCTAACCAGTCTTTGGCAAAAAACTTTCGGGCTCTTTTGTAATTGAAATGATCGGTAAACACACTTACTCGCTGGCCCGTTGTGGTATGCACATCAATCAAACCAAAATTGGCCATATCCAAATCCTCATCGTCTTTCACACGCAAGTAGAACTGGTGAAAGAAGATGGTGTCGATCTCATCCTTCCGGGCATAGGCAATACCTGAATTATCTTTATTTGAGTTCACCCATAACAACAGCCCGGCTTTGAATAATTCAAAATTTGCAAGCAATACGGTCCTGCTTTCCTTCATCGAGTCAAAGAGTTCCAGGCCCGAAGCATAACTCATTTTGGGTGACCCCACACCTCCCAGGCGAAGTTTTTCAAATAGCGAATACGACCCGCCTAACCTGGTTTTAATGGGCTTGCTTAGTGGACGAAGAATTGACCAGACTTCCGAATGCATGGAACAAACTACGTTTCTTTTGAACGACCAAACAAGTTCCTTACGCTCAATTTATTTCCCCTGGAAGAACGAGTTCGATTACCAGTCTGTGCTTGTTGCTGATCTTCGCCATTTCTGTCAGGTCCAACGAGCAAAGATCCCTATCCATTGTGGCCTGGATAGACCGATCGACGGCTTCGGTGTGCTGTCTGTATATACTTTGCAACAGATAAATAAGATTCCAGTATCGTACATTGTCTCCTATACGCAGCCTCATATGGTTTTGAAGCAACATAGATTCGGACATGTCCGCCTTAACGATTGAGTCGTAAGCGAACTCACCCCATTCCTCAAAATCATGCTTCTTCCAATTCACCATAAACCCCTCTGGAGCTACGTAAACTCCAGTTGTTTCCCGCAATCCGCAAAAAGGTGGGTTTAACAAATTCACTTCAAACTCTGGGTGAAACTGATCATTACCCAGGGGGAAGGTGGTAAAAACATGGGTATGACCATGACTCGCCCAGATAGCTTTAACCTGATCACGCAGGCGCTTAATGTTAACAATGGAATCATGGTCTGGAATGACCAACTCCGGTAGTGTGCGATCACAGCTTTGAAGATCATGAACATTTGAGCATGGCATGAACTTATTGCATCCAAATAAACAGACTAAAACTGCTGTGATAAACCACCATCTAAGGTCTTTACTCAATTTCTTCATCCAGATCGGGGATTTGCAATTCATTTAAATCCAGCTCAATGCGAAACACACGCTCGTTCCTGAGGCTGTCTAGCTCGATATTGTTCAGTCTATCAAGGGGCTTGTCAAATAATTCGACACACCTTTGTTGTTCTTGTCACCTGATGTTACACGATTACTATCAACGCACGAATAACCAAACACAACTATTAAAACAAACCACCATCGTTGCTTAATTGAAGGCATAATAATAGGCAAAATCGAAGCTGGCCGTCCAAAGAAAACCATTTATGGGTTTATCGATGATGTTCAGAATGCCATAACGAAAAGAAGGTCCCATGTGAATCGTTAACTTATCCGATAGTTCGGCGTCCATCCCAAGAGAGGCTTCCGGAAACAGGTTAAAGGTATTGTAATCAGTACTGCTTGACACGGTTTTCCGATCTCTTTTTCCGCTGATCATTTCTTCGATCGATGTTACACTGGCCCGGGTAAGAAAACCAGCAGATATTCCTACTCCACCAACCAATCGGAAACCTTTTTTGCTCGACGACGTGCGTACAATAAGACGCAGAGGAACACTCAGATAATCAAAATTCTCATTGAAGAGAATGCGAAAGACATCCGGCTCATCTGGGGTTAATGGCCCAAAAGTAGGTGTAAACACCGTGCTATACCCCATACGTGTATAACCAATGCCCGTCTCCAGATTCAGGTGGTTACCGAAATCATGTCCCACTTTGAGTTCAGCTCCCAGGCTACGAAACATGGATTCCTCATCATCCCTGTTCCTAATAGTAACATCATTCAGCTCTGATCCATTTGTATTCTTCAACACCCTATAGTTCATATTGGGCGACAACGAATACCCTACCCGGCTGATAAACGACTGTTGGCCGTACCCTAATAGGAAGATGAGACTAAAACTGGCGGCAAGAACGATTCTTTTCATATTCTCTGGTGTTTGATTTTCAAATATACAAAGCTAATATGCGCAAATCCAATTCCGTATATTGCCGCAACATTCCCAAAAACTTAAGACTATGTTTAAATACACGAACTTGTTCATCCTCATTTGTTTTTTAGGCGCATGCACTTCAAAACCGGTGAAGGTAACCACCACCCAGGAGGTTGAAGAAAACACCTACCTGGCGCATGAAGCAAAACTCAAAGACTACTTTAATCGGCTCGACAGTATTCCCTTAAGGGCAAGTTTTGGCCACGAACCTGACTCGATGTCGTCGGATACGAGTCAAAACATATTTTCTCTGATTTTGGAATATGGTTTTCCCAAAGACAACACCCGAGACTCGACAATCAGTGCTTCCGAATGCTTTTTTGTGCACGACATTCGGAATCTGTTCGGTTTTCCGGAGAGGGCACTTGCCGTATATACGGGCAAACGTGATTCGGTACACCCCTACCTCATTTCGCGTCTTAACCAAACGGGCACGTACCATCCAAGAATGAAAGACATCATGACACGGTTCCATACCGGAGAATGGTCGGAAACTTCAACCGATTCCATTACCTCCCGCGACTCATTGTATAAAGCGAGTTCCATAGAAATGGGCATTAAAGCAATTACCGATACCCGTTTCGTAATTTTGGTTGACGACAAACTCTTCACCCCACCTTCCCTGGCATCCGAAACGGAATTCTACTCGGGCGAATTGCTTACAGTTACCGAATTGTACGACATGAAGGCGGACTCTCTTCTCTCGCGAAAGTTTCATTACTCAACCAATGATTCCATTCTCGAATATCAGGAAAACAAGAACCTGTTTATGAAAAGCAATCCTACCCCAATACTGAAACGGCAATTGATTCAACATCGTGACAAAACGATTCGGAAGGAGTATAACATTACCGAATCGCTCTATTAACGCAGAATTTGACATAGGTCAAATCTTTTGCGGAAAACCGCTCATACCTTTGTTTTATCAAATCAATAGGCATCATAACGTCAATAACCGTAGTGAGTTTTTTAGCTTGCTCCGCTCCCTCTTCAAACGTTCTGGGTATTTGGGAAACGACCAGTAGCTATTACTCGGCTACCTATGACATCCACCAGGAGGTTAACGGCATTTGCATTGAGGTGGTGCGTTACGATGACGGTACCTCTCGCTATGACCGTGTCAATGGAGATACTTTTTTTCTTTCCAGAAACATTACGTATTCCAGAAAGGAGAAGAACTTTGTTGATGGCAGCTCGGGAGCTACGCGAAGTGAAATACGTTTAACCCTCATTGGTAAAGATTCGCTTCGTTTTGAGGAAGTCGGGAATACACCGGAAATATGGATACGAAATGCAAAGACATATGAATAAAAATCAAGGCCTGGCGATGATTCTCGCCTGCATGGCATCGTTAGGTATGAGTTGTAAGAACAAAAATGAGGTACCCCAACCGGAAGAAGCCAAACCTGTGGTTCAGGTTGTTCCGGTCGATGTAAACAAAGAGGGATTCGACCTTTTGGAAAACATGTCGGGACATTGGATCGGTCAAAATAAAGTTCTGAGTTGGGAATTCGACTGGTTTGCATTCGACTTCCGGCCGATTTCCAGTTCACATGTCCTGGGCATCTATGAGGGAGGCACTATGGGTAATTTACTCACGTCTTTCTTTGTAACGGACTATAAAAACACGCGAACGATTATGGCCAGAAACGGAGGTGTTTTAAGTGGAATTTACCGTACGAGCTACTTTGTGCTCGATAGTGTGCGCAACGATAACGATGGCGCCTACTACAGGTTGGTTGATGCCAAGGGAGGAGCGAGTGTAATGTACATGGAACTTCGGTTTAAGGATAATGAACTCTTCTTCAATGCGTATACCAGCAGACTGGGAGAAAATACGATGCCACGTCGGCATATGACGTTTAAGGGAAAACGAGGTGCCTCTGACCTGCACACACAGGCCAAAACCGAAGTAGACTTTCCTAAAAACATACTGGCCTGGGATTTTTCAAATGGGTTTCGCGAGGATTACCTCTACGTACCGGATGATCTAAAAACGGCCAAATCGGCTTCGTTTCTTGCCGAACGTAAAGATAATGATGTATACAAGTTAGCCGTAGCCTCAGGTGATCCATTCAAGATCAAGGATCATCCGCACCTGGCAACATTAGAAGTAAACATAGAACGGAACGACTCTATTAAAGACTCGGACCTGTTCGTGTACCTATCCGAAAAACGACTTACTGATGAGAACGGGTACATGATCACTGATTCTTTTGAAACCGTTTTACAGTTTCCCATACTCACAGGGGGCGAAAACAACTTTCTATTCACCTATTTACACCCGGGGACCTACTACGTTACCATCATTGCAGATAAAAGTGGAGATCAAATCCCTTCACTCGGCGATATAACACATCCAAGTAACAAGATTGTTATCACTCCCGAGCAAAATGCTAAAATCAAAATTCGCGATATAAACGTTCAAAATTGATGAAAAACATAAAGATACTGACCTGCCTTAGCATGGCTATTTGGTTACTTGGGGCCAGTTGTAAAGAAACCCAGGTTGAAACACCAAGTCCTCAAACCGTTACATACAAATCACACATTGAGGCGCTTATGAAAAACTACTGCTATACCTGTCATAGCGGCTCGTCTCCTGCGGCCAAACTCGACTTAACCACCTACGAAGCGGTTTCGTCTGTTGCACAGGCAGGAACGCTTGAAAAACGTATGAACGACGACAACGAACCCATGCCTCCGAGTGGTGTGGTTTCGAAGCAGAAACGCGATCTTATTACCTCCTGGATAGCCGGTGGTTTAAATGAAAACTAAGTGTGACTGCCTGACCGTAAACGGCTCAATGTTTCCAATGAAATGCCCAGGAAGGATGCGATGTGCATGAGCTTTACATGCAGTTCTATAGACGGAAAATAGGCCAGTAAGTGTTGGTACCGCTCTTTTGCCGACAAGAACATATAGCCTTTTGAGAAATAGTCGATAAAAGCCAATTGCTCTTCAAGTATATTTCTGCGAACCGCTTCGAACTCCGGGTGAAGTGTACAAAGCTGTGTAAGGTTTTCGTACGACAGAGCAAACACCTTGCAAGACGTCACGGCTTCCAAATACTCAAAACCCGGAACCTTGTTTACGAAACTGTACCAGGTGGTAAAGAATTGATCTTCGTTGTAGAACCAGGTTGATATTTCCTTTCCCTTATCGGTATGATAGATACGCACCACACCACTATCCAGGAAATACAGATGCTGGCATATCTGCTGTTCCCTCAAGAAAAGCTCACCCTTTTTTAAGTCAATGACCTCCACCCGCGACGTCACTTCGTTAATTGCGATTTCACTTAGTGAAGCGCGCCTTTTTAGGTTGGTTAAAAATTTGTTCATTGTTCCAGGTAGGAAAGAGTTAAAGGGACATTATCTGTTTGCACAAAGTCGGGGTGAAACTTCAACGCTCTTGGAACATCCTGGCGAATCTTCACCCCATACAAAGCCACTTTCAGGCCATTGTCCTGCACTTTCTTTACGGTTTCTGCACTTTCCTCCAAATAGTTGGTAACAAAGCCATGATAACCCGAGTCGAGTAACAACTGAATATTCTCATCTGAAATCTTCTTGGTATAATAAAGCTGAACTCCATCGGCCATAAGTCCCTCAAATGCTGCCAGGTTTGGCAATTCCGGCGATTCCACAATAACCCTGGTGTTGTTAGTATACGTTTCGAGCGTTCTTTCCATGCTTCGGGCAAACCTGCTGTTGTATGCCTCCTGATCTTCTACCTCGGCTTGCGGATGAATGTTTAGCGACAACCAAACATCCAATCCTGAGCTATCGAGAAAACCTAATAGGTCGGACAATCTCCAAAGACGCTGCTCCTGTATTATGTTTACACCAACCCGTTTGAAACGAATAGTTGAAAGGTCAAGCCACGTTTTTTCTGAGACAAAACCAGTGGCGCCTGTTATTCCTTCTAAACGGTTATCGTGAAACAGCACCAATTGGCTATCCAGTGTCATTTGAACATCCACCTCTACCCCATCGGCCAGTTGCATAATCAAGGCTTGCTTAATGCTTAATTCGGAATTGGGCACATACGAGTTATTCAGGCCCTCAAAGCCTGCCCCACCATGACCCAGCACTACCACTTCATCACGTTGCAACTCAACCCCATTACAGGAGGCGAGCAGCGCTACCAAAATCCATATGATATACCTATGCTGGTGCAATATCCTATTCCATTAAGTGTAAAAGGGTGCGTGCCGGTTGCCCGTTCGCGGTATCCCCCAAAACCTGCACATCCACTCACCGAAAACTTATTTGTAGCGTTATACCGGATTCCGTATCCTATGTAAAATTCGTTAACTCGTGAACCTGGAAGTGGTAACAGTTCGTATGCAGCAAATACCTTACCTGCTACTTTATCTTCAGAAAGAACATACGTGGCAGCCGTGCTTAAACCAAGCTTACCCGACCATGGGTACACCGACTTGCTCAAATTGTATTTTGTTCCGAGGTAGAGTTGTATTGGTCCATGTTGGTAACTGGCACGCAACGCCTGTGACAGTCCTGAGTACGAAAGCAGAAGATTTGTATTCACCCCAAACTGCTGCGCCTTGGCAGTAATCGCAACCAAACACAAAACAAGTGTAATCAGTTTTCGAACCATCAAACGCAAATGTACGCGATGAATCAGAACTTGTAGCTAACCGAAAGACTCGGTAAGATGGGAAGTTGATTAACCCGCGTATATGAAACCCGATCGAAATAGAATATGTTGTCGCGGTTATAAACGTTTGTACAACTGGCAATAACCTCCATCAGACGTCGGGGCTCACCTTTTTCCATTTTGAATACATACGTTCTCTTAATGCTGGCATCCAAGCGGTGATAGTATGGTAATCTACCCCGGTTAATGTCGTCATAAACCACTGTAAAGTCGCCGTTGGCCGTCCGGTAATCTTCTGAAGTACCATTTGCAAAGCTCAGGTTTTCATAGAAACCTTGTGTCAGAGTAAATGGGAATCCACTTCCGAAATTCCATCGCAAATTAGCCTCCCACTGTCCATCTTCTCCAAAGCTGTAAGACGTAACCACGTTGATGTTATGTCGTCGATCAAAGTGAGGCTGGTACCGTCGTATTCCATCGTACCGCGATACATTGTTATAGGAATATACCAACCACAAATACCATCTATCTGTTTGGCGTTTGTAGGTAACATCGAAACCATATGCCAGTCCGGTTTCCACTACATAGTCTTTACGTAAGTGCTCGGGTTTATCAGCATAAACGAGGTTGTCGTCATAAATTTTGTCGCGGTTGATGTTGGTGATCTGAGTAAAGTCTTTGGCGTATCCTTCAATGTTAATCGTAGAAATACTGTCTACGTCTAACTCAAAGCCACCAACCAAATGTTGCGAGGTTTGCATCCGGTGCGTTACCGGTTTGGTTCCAACAAAGCCTGGGAGTTCTTCAGGTCCCGACAGGAAGCCATAAAACAGGTTTACCACGTCTCTATCACTTGATGCACTCAGCAGGTTTTGCGAATATAAACCGGCAGCAACCTTAAACCTTAGGCGGGTATTTATGAGATACTTAAATCGAAACCGAGGTTCCCAACTGGTGTTTCCAAGCGATGCATAACGCTGCATACGTAAACCTGGTTCGAAAATGAAGATGTTCCAAACCTTGGTATTGTAGTTTACAAACCCGGCCAATTCGGTCGTGTTGTTTTCCTGTGTGATTTTTCGGTTTACTGCATTAAAAATCTGGAAGTTTGTTTGGAAACCGTTCAACTCAAGTCCGTATTTCAATTTCGATTTAGGGAAGAAATAGGTAAAGTTCAATCCCAGGTTAAATCCATTTATTCCTGAACTTCGGGGTTTCGCATCGTTTTCAATTTGGTCAATGTTATAGTTTGAATAAGCAAACGAACCATCAATCACATTTTTGGATTCTTGCGGCACCAGCAGGAACTTTCCGCCAAATCCATTTGATTTCCAATTGTAGGTAGTTGTATTCGGAAAATCCACCAAATCGTTATAATCGAAGTAGAACAGTTTGAGGAAGCTTCCCGAATTGGAGTTAAATGAAAGCTTCGTATACAAATCGCTAAACGAGTAAGGAAGTTGGTCGTCTCCAACATAGCCATAAAACAACTTCGAAGATTCATCAAGGAAGCTGTTTTTGTAACTAACAATATACGAGGTATTGGCTCTTCCTTCTTTTTTCTTTCCTCGTAATGGCCCCTCAAGCAACACCTTTGACGTAAACGGATTCACATTGAGTTTACCTCTGAATCCACTTCTGTTTCCATCTCGGGTTTGTACATCAACCACCGCCGATATTCGGCCACCGTACTCGGCTGAAAATCCCGCTGAATAAACGTCGGTACTTTTGAGTATATCCGTATCAAACACCGAAAACAAGCCAATGGAATGAAAAGGATTGTAGATAGTCATTCCGTCCAGCAAAACCTTATTCATTATCGGCGAACCACCTCGTATATAGAGCTGACCACCCTGATCACCACTAAATACCACACCGGGAAGTACCTGTAGATACTGAACCAAATCAGGTTCTCCTCCAACGGTTGGAATTTGTGTTAATTGTTTAGGTGTAATATTGATCTCACCAATCTTGGTTGTGGTAACGCTCCGTTTGCGTTCAATATCGATTCGTGCGGTACCCAGTCGATTTGATTTACCGGTAAGGTTGAGATTTACCATTTTGGTTTGACCTGGTTTAACCGTAACGGTCTCATAAACTGTGTCGTAACCCACAACCAATGCATAGATGGTGTACGTTCCGGGCTTCACCTTACCGAGCGAATAAAAACCGTTCTCATCGGTCATGGCGCCCATAGGTTTGTTCTTTACAACAATGGTGGAATAGGCCAGGCCTTCTCCTGACTTCTTATTGTAAACAAATCCTTTTATTTCACCTGGTTGTTGAGCCACTGATAAAAGGCTCAGACCAAGCATAATGACGAATAGTACGATTTTTTTCAAACGCCCTAAATTTAGTGCCGCAATGTAACCTAAATAATACACAGTAGGTGCATCGTTTTATATCCGATAATGTATCTTTACCGTAAAGAAAATTACTTCAATTGATAAACGGTAGTAAATGATTTACAAACGGTTAACTAGTTTCAAAATTGGCGCAGTTATCGCCTTTTTAGGCCTGCTTTCTTCCTGTGAAAAAGATGTACGTGTAAATGAAAGAAGCTTTTCTTGCGGAACCCCGTATACCATACCTAAACCACCTAGTTCACCACCAATGCCCATACCGGAGGACAATCCAACAACGCTCGAAGGAATTGAGTTAGGTCGTCATCTGTTTTATGAGAAAATGCTTTCGGGCGATAACACCCTGGCCTGTGCCGGATGTCATTTACAATCTGAAGCATTTACCGATGTGAACAAGTTCAGTATTGGCATCAATGGCTTCGTTGGAGGGCGCGTTGCTATGCCTATTGCCAATCTTGCCTACTCACCTAAGTTGTTTTGGGATGGTAAGGCCAACTCACTGGAAGAGTTGGTACTCTTTCCAATTCAGTCGGAAGTAGAAATGCATGAAAGTGTTTTTCGGGCAGTGAGGAAACTGCAAGATACAGAGAAATACCCCGGCATGTTTTACAAGGCTTTTTGTGATTCTACCATTACCGTTGAAAACATGAGCAAGGCCATGGCTCAGTTTATGCGAAGTATTACATCGTTTAACCCCAATACCATCCCTGGCATTGGTGAAAACACCCGGAACGAGGTTCAGCAACGCGGTTTTGAAGTCTTTACGGATGAAACGAAAGGCGATTGCTTTCACTGTCATACGGTTACTGCTTTTACCACCAACTTCACCTTTCAGAATAATGGTCTGAACGAAGACCCAACCACAGCTCCGGGACTATTCGGTCAAACGGGAGACCCTGCCGATATGGGCAAGTTTAAGGTACCACAGCTCATCAACCTTCGTCACACGGCACCTTACATGCACGATGGACGTTTCGAGACCTTACAGGAGGTGATTGAGTTTTACGACACGGGATTCCATGTGAACAGCACCCTGTCTGGCGATATGCTTAAGCACGTAAAAGATGGTAAGCCAGTTCCACGGGCCTGGACCGAACGTGACAAACTTGACCTTTTGGCCTTTCTGCTTACCCTCGAAGACACTACGATCTTGAACAACCCCAAGTGGTCCGACCCGAATGAATAGTGGCTCGATATGAGGTTCTTCCTTCTAACCATCCTATTCATGAGCTTCACTCCTTCTTTTGGCCAGTTCTTGGACAGGTATGAGAAGGGACAGAAATATATAAACAGAGCGAAAAAGCTATTCGAATCTGAGAAGAATCTCGACAAAGCACTGATCTTGCTGCAAAAAGCAGATACCTGCCCTGCCGGTTTCTGTGGCCTGGGATACAGCCTTACTAAGGCTAAGATTCAGTGGTTTAGGTCTAACATTTACTTTGCTCAGAAAAAATATACCTTGTGCCTGTCAACGCTTGACACACCGTCTTTTTATGGTTTCAATTGGTACAATACTGATTCCTTAAAGGTTGAAACACTCATTCAACTGCATGGCAGGCAAAAAGTCCTGTCTGATTTCCAACGACACCGTGACAGTTCCGCGACGGTCTATGATGGTGACGTAAGCATATGCAGCATCCGATTAGATTCTTGTAGACATACGTTCTTGCTTACCCCGGTCTTGCCAATGGAACCGGGAATAACAAATAATGACCTTATTCAAAATATTGGTCATCCATTATTTGCGATAAAAGAAGATTAGTTAGCGAATCGTATCGCTTTC
>JAEPQQ010000038.1 GCA_017640445.1 Bacteroidia bacterium
CGGCTTCCCTCACCAGGGTTTCGCTCTCTGGTTCGAGTGCTGGTCCCTTCCGAAGCTTCCGACCCGGAATTACCACTATTACCACTGGTACTCGAATTGGTGTTGCCAGAGCCTGTTTCAGGTCTACCTCCTCCGTCGGAAGACTCGCCGAGGTTTCCCTCGGAGTCTAATCGGAATGCCTTTTCTTCAGGAGATTCACCTGCAGAAATACATTGGTATTTGATTTCGTCTTTGTCCTCTTTGATCCCAACGGTTGCTATTACCACGTCTTTAGCCAGCAACGGCGCGTCATCTGGAATTACCGCCCATTTTTCATAAAGTAAGCGCCCTTCGTCATAAATCATGGCAATGGTTCGTGGCTCTCTGCCAACCGGAATTCCACCCACTGCAGGAGGCTCGAGTTTATCTGTTTCTATGATTGGGTAACATTTCGACGGGCTTTCATCTTTGGCTCCGCTACCGCTGGCTTTAGGGCCTATTAATGTTGCCACGCGATCCTTGTAGATCAGGGTTATGTTTTCTTTCTTTGGATCATCTTTCGACCGCCATTGGTCAATTACATCGTCCGTAGCAATTACCTTCAGTTTTGTTGTGAAACTGGCCTTGTCAAATATATTCTCAATAAAATCTTTCAGCTCTTTTTTCGCCTTTTTGAGTTTTTCTTCGGCATCTTCAACGGCTTTTTTGGCCTTGTCTTCAGCTTTCTTTTTCTCATCTAGTATGGTTTCGATATTGGCTTGAGCCTTATCCTTGTTTTTGTCAAGATCTTTTAGTTTTCCATCAATTTCTTCGGCTTTCTTTTTCGCTTTCTCCAGGTCTTTGTCCTTGGCAATCAGGCTGTCGATGTTTTCTCGTGGTGCACTGTCTTGTTGTACTTCGAGTTTCTTAACGTCTTTTTTTGCCTGTAGCAACTTCGATTTAGAAGCTTCATGGTCACCTTCCATCTCACGCAATTTGATTCTACGGCCTCGTTGGATCGACTGAATGGTATTGTACTTCTCCGATTGGGTGTTGATTACGTCGTCAATGGCCTTGATCTTGTCTCGAATGGTTTTGAGCTTGCCCGCCATAATGCCAAGCTCTTTTACGTAGAAATCGATTTCTTTTTTATTCTCCTCAACTTCTTTTTCCAGGCGATTAAGTTCTTTTCGATATTGTGCTATTCCTGGAATGTTGTCGGCGGCAGAAGCCCGTGATAGATCATTGTTTGCCCTGCCAATTTCTTTGGTTAGGCGTGTTTCTATGTCCTTCTTGGCTCTTAGTTTGGTTGTATTGTCACTGATGTTGCTTTTGCGCTGCGCTTCATTTTGTTCCTCGTTTTGGCGTTCTTTTCGTTTTTCTTCAACGAGTTTTCGAATGTCGGTGAGCAGCGAATCGTTCTTACGTATGAGCTCCCTGTAGTCTTTTATGGCCTTCTTTCCATCTTTGGCTTCTTTTTCCAGGTCTTCAATGTCTTTTTTCAGTTCTTTCTTTTTCTCTTCCCGTTGCTTTTTTTCTTCCTCTTCCTTTTCCCTGGCCTCTTTTACCTTCTTTCCGGCAGCAAACTTTTGATCCGCTATTTTATCATCGGCTTTTTTCTTATCTGCATCGAGCTTTTTCTTCGACGATTCGATGTCTTTTAGCGTAATTAGCTCTTTTGCTATGTCCACCGTCATTTGGCTGAAGGTAGATTGAAGTCCTTCTTTCAGTTGTTTTGCCTGTTTTAACGAATCTTTCTTCTCTTCAACTTTTAGCACAAGCTCTTTAAACTTCACTTCGTCGGCAGTACCCTTAATCAATTCGTCAATGGTAGGAGGGATGTAATATACATAGGCCCCTTTCGCTGACTTTGTCGCATTGGTTGCTACTTCCAGCTTTCCAATGAGGTCTTCTTTCTTTTTCTTTAGTTCGTCAAGTTCCTTGTTGTGCTTATTTAGTTCTTTTTTGAGGTCGGCTTTCTTTTTGTCAAGATCCTTGTTCTCCTGCTCAAGCGTCTTGATTTGTTCTTCAAGCGCCTTTTTTTGTCGATCAAGTTCACGTTTATCAGCCTCCACGAATTTGATCTCTTTAGTAGTGACTGATGAATCTCGTTGAATGCGAATGATGTCTTCGTAGATCGAAGTCACTTCAAGGTTTAACTCAAGTTTAATAAGTTCTTTAGTTGCAATTTCTTCGTTGTATTCGTCTTTGTTTTCCTCGGTTTTTGCTCTTCGTTTCTCAACTTTGGTATTAAAGGCATTTTGTCGGGAAGCAATGTTCTCGTTGGTTTCAGATAGTTGCTGCTTCAACCGATTGAGGGTGGTTTCAAATTCGTTTATTCGATTGTCGTATGCTTCTTTTTCACGGTTAAAGGCGGCTATAGCATTATCCAGTGCCTCGGATGCACTAACAATTTGCAGTTCAAGGCTTCCTAGTTTGTCCTGTTCGGTTTCAATCTTTTGTGTAATACTCGGATCAATTGCAGCCGTTACCCGCGTAAGTGAGTCTACACTGTTCCTAAATGCATTGGCAGATGCGAGGTAAACACGGTAGGCGTCATTAGCTTCAGTGCTTCCCTCTTTGTTTTTGGCTTTTTCTATGGCCGCGTTTAAATCTGAAAGCGCTTGTTTAAAAGCGGAGAGTGGTGTACTGCGATTCGTAGTTGATTGGGCTACACTTTGCGCCTTGTTTGAAACTGTTAGAAACAGAGACTCGAAGTTTCGGGTGGAATAGGCATCGTGGAAGGTACGCGCCATTAAACTCCATTTGTTGCGCTTTCGATAGTAGTTAAAAAGGGCGGGGTTATTATACTGCCTTGCCAACAGGTCAGCAATTAACTTTGTTGATGTCTCAATCTGTTGATTTATAGCATTGTACGAGTTACTTTTTGTTTGCACCTCTGCTTCACGCTGGTCAATCGTAGCGTTAATAGCTGCGATATCCTGATCAAACTGCTGTTCTTCGCGTTCTAATTCACTCTCAATTCGTTCCTTTTCGCTAAGGAGATTTTCAACCTCTGCCAACATCGAAAGTTCCTCGGGTGTAAACTTGTCTGCCAGCAAGTCGTTCAATGTATCGAGTCGTGTTTGAATTTCGGTAATTGAGTCCAGCTTCGAACGGAGCTTGGTTCGTTTGGAGGTGAGCTTAGTAACGTGTTCACGCTGAACTTGACGTATGCTATCCAGTTTGCTGGTGAGAACCGATGTGATAGAGTCGATGCTGGCAATCTGTTTCTTAATATCGTCAATCCGATCGGCATTGGCTTCTTTTTGTTGGTCAATGCCACTGTCTACCAATCCTTGTTTTTCATTTATCTTTTTAAGAAGGTCAGCAATTTCCTGATTGATTTTGTCAAGTTCATTGTTCAGGCTGTCAACCTTCTTCTGTTTAAACGGATCGCCGAGCGATCCTTTTCCTTCCAACACCCATTCAAAATTGCTTACACGATCCTGGTAGTAGCGGGTCTCGGTTCCATCGTCAGCCGCGCAACCCTTGCACCGGAACAGTACTTTGTCGTAATCAAGGCCTTCCGCTTTTATGGGTAGGGCTCGCGGGTATTTGAATTTTTCGGCTTCTGCGATGCTAACACCAACAGAGATGGGGAACTCCTTATCGGGCTCCCGTATTATTTGCATGCAACCTTTAGGTGTGTCGCACGGATTATCAATTTCAATAAAAAGACCAGACCCAATACCGGTTGACAGTTCGAATACCGATGGTGGTGACCAAACGGTAGATTCTCCGGAGTTAGAGGTTACGCTCCAAACATATTTCCCATCGTTGAAGTTCATGTCTTCCAACAGGTAGAAGAACTCATTGTCGGAATAGCTTATATAGATAGGGTGGTTAACCCGAAATGCGGTAAGCGGGTCCTGGCATGGATAAACCGGATAAATGGCGATCTGGTAGCCGAAGTCGGCGCTTGTTCCCGACCAACTAAAGATGGTACCTCGAAGTTCCCCCTCACTCGTGATAACCTGATTGTTGAACGGAGTGAGCAAAATTGGCTGGTTCTCGAGTTGCGCAAAGCCCCAGTTACGGCTTAATACCAGGAACAGGAGCAATATTGGAATGTGTTTTAACAAACCAATGTTACCAAAGCGGGTTGATCGATATGTGCTAAAAATCTTCACAATCGGTAACTTATTCCAGTTCGTACTACAAATTCGCGATAGCCTGGCACGTTTTGCCCGATACCTTGTTTATGATATTGAATACTTGCACCGAGGCTTGCCGTCATTTTCTTCGAAACCGTGTATTGACCACCTAGCTGTCCCACCAGCTTACTTCCGGTTTTCGTAGTGGTATTTCGAACACCGGTATAGGTGTATCGAACAAATGGGGCCAACTTGTTACTCAGTGCCTTGGTTCGGGCACTAAAGGTAATGGAGTTGTATCGGAACAAAGTGGTTCCGTTTAATCGGGTATTCAGGCTATTGAAGGAAAGACCGGCTGAGTGTTTCTCGTAAACCCCACGATAGATCAGACCCAGGTTTTGGGTAGAGGTTTTGGTTGGGGCTAGTAGCGCACTGCTGTTATTAGCATATTGGTTCAATCCCAGAATAAGCGAAAACACATTTTTAAGCTTATTGAAATTGAGTCGGTAGCTTGGAAGAAGCCTAATCACGTGGTTCGATGAGCGAATTTCTGGTAGTAAGGTGTCTTCCGAACTGCTAACGGCGTTAAAGGCATAGATGCCGTTAACGCTTATAGCCGAATTAACCCGGTAGTTACTGGATATTTTAGCAATGGGGATTCGAAGCGAGCGACCGGATGCCTTACTCACATTGCTCGTTTTATATCCAAGGGTAGCACTGGTTTGAAGTTTTTTCTTAAACGAGGTGAATTGTGGATTTGCTTCAATCTCAAACATGTCCGATTGAAGAAAGGGGTAGGCGAGGGTTCTGAAGTTACGACTCCGATATCCAACACGTCCGTTAACCCGATAGTTTTTCTTTCTGGTTGAACCACTTAATTCGAGAGCGGTGCCACCAAAGATGGTGGTGTTGGGTATAAAAACCTGTCCGATACCAAATTCTCTCAAGGTGTCCGCTAACGTTGCGTCTGGCGCATACGAAGAACTGGAAACTTCAAGCTGAAACTGGGTGTTTTTATCCAGTTTGTATTTGGATTGTGCAGAAAGTACTGCTGTCTTTTCTGGTCTCGTAAACAAGGGTGTTTCGTCCAGCGACGACTCTCGGTCGCCTGTTAAAGCAAGGTTCACACCTACGTCGAGTTTCTTATTTGGTTTAACCTGCCATCTAAAAGCGGTGAGGCTTCGTTGATAGGCTCCATTGTTAAAGTTGAACGCCACGTTCAAAACCCTTGGCTGTAAAACCCCACGCTGAACCGCAAAGCTCATGTTGTTATGCTTGTACTCCGCTCCAACGCCAAATACCTTCATGTCTCCAACAGACAGTTTACTATAGAACTGAACAAAATGACCAAGGTGGAAGGTAATCCCTTTGTAGGTAGGGTTTACATATACCTGGTTAGAAGGGTGCGAGAGGTATTGGAAGATGTTAAGCGAACTGGGTCCCTCCATGGGTGTGTTAATCCCCCCGTTGAACTGCATAATTGGATTTAGAACCAAGCTAATGGGAATTCGTAGTTTGTTCTTATAGTCAAGAGACAATCTACCCATGAATTGCGGGAAATGTGTAGGCCGTTTTGGTGCTCCAAAGCCATTGTTGATGCTTTTGTTGGCTGAATACAGGTATTGTAGGGTTGTGTTACCGGAAAGCTTCAGTCCTCCGCCAAGGTTTACCTGAGCCAAGGAAGACGAGGTTGTAAAAACGACGAAACTCAGCACGATGAAAACTACACGTATGGGGCGACCGACCATCATTCTATTAGAGCGGCCACAAGTTATAACTTTTTTGTCAGAATTTGGTTTCCTGAAGCAAGGTCCGGTTGTTTGATCTTCTCTGTCTTAGCTCAATAGGGCCTCTTCGCAAGTTTATCATTTGGTTAAGAGTCTGAAACGGGTCGGATGACGGTTTGTAAAATATTTTGCAAATTTGGTGTATGAGAACACAAACTACATTGGCTTTTTTACTCGTTTTTGCAATGACTATTGGCAGCGCCGTTGGCCAAACAATTTGGGATGGTCCAATAATAACCTTTTCCAAGGCAGACAGTGTGGATTGGACCCAGGAAGAGCATCAGGACCGGATCTCGGACAGTGTTTGGATTACACGGCAGCATAAACAGGGTATTTTTAATATTGTTAAGGAATCGAAGTACGACAGCACAAGCCCTGGTGGTACTGAATGGGCGTACGGCACAACCGCCAATCTAGGTTCACTTACGTTCGATTCGTGGATCAAAATCAATGGTAACTCGCCCAAGAGCATGATTGGGAAAGACGCAGTATTACATTTGATTGCAGAGGATGTTTACATAGACATTAAGTTTCTAAGCTTTACCGGAAGCAATAAAGGTGGAGGGTTTTCCTATGAACGTTCAACAGAGCCGACAGCTGACATAGAGGAAGTTTCTCCTTCGGATTTTAACCTGTATCCCAATCCGACGCGCGACCGGTTGTCTGTGAAAGGGTTAAAACCGGGGCATTCCTATATTATACTGGATAATATGGGCCGTGTTCTTTCCACTGATGTGCTCCGTTCTTCGAACGATGTGGATTTAACACCTTTGCCCCCCGGAATTTATACCATCGTCTTTGAAGGCATAAAACCCGCGATGATCAGGAGGCTCTAGAGTTTATTTTTTTATAATCCGTCTGCTATAGGTGTGCGCATCCGTTTCGATCTGAATAATATATATACCGTCAGATAAAGCGGATAAATCCAATTTGGTTTCACCGTTGTCGAGTGTGTTGAACGGCACGTTAAGTTCTCTTCCATTTGCGGAGCGAACAACCACTGAATTTAAACTGGCATCCTCCATAGGGCCCAGGGTCAAAATGTTGTGTGTTGGGTTCGGATATACGTTGATACCAGACTCCAACATATTGGAAGTGATTTTTGTAAAGTACGATCTTTTGGAACCATTAAAATCAATTTGGTCCAATCTGTAAAATGTACGCTTTTGCAGCGTCACAATGGAATGAGTGTATTCATAATCTGTTACCGACTGGGAGTAACCTTTGCCAGGAACTTGAGTGATATGGTGATAGTCAATACCATTGGTACTAACCAAAAGGTTGAAATGTGAGTTGTCGTACTCGCTTGCAGTTTTCCAGGTTAATCGGTGTTCATTTTCAACCTTTCTGGCCTCAAAACTCAACAGGTGAACTGGTAAAGCGGAGCAGCCTACACAGCCTGCAGATTCATCGGTACCGCCAATGGTACCACCCACCATAACTTCAGTTGTTGTAGTGTCAATACTTCCTCCAGACGATGCGGGAACGGTCGCAGAATATACCAGAGTAACGGTATCTGCGGGTTCTATTGTATAGGTTTGATAAGGGTAGGTTGTTTCTTCAACTCCTCCCACAAACTCAATTGAGTACACATCATTGGTTTCGGGTTCTGCTGTCAATTCTGCCGATGTTACTTCACTGGTCGGTTCTATCTGAACAAATGCATAACCGGTGTCAAGGGTTTCTACGATTTGGTCAAACATAACGGTTTCAGAAGTGGTATTAATTACATCAACGGTAAAAACCACTGTGTCACCCACACTGGCAATTGCTTGATCAATGGAGCGATTTACTTCAAACGGTGAAGTGTTGGTAACCGGAGCTATTGCCTTGATGGCTATTCCTGTACCAAAGTTGCCCGAATACTTAAGGCTGTTACCGCTGGTCATGGAGGCAAAAGGAGAAAGTGTTGCGGAACCGCTTATCATCTTATTGACGAAGTAAAAAATAACCTTGACCTTATGGTTGGTTCCATTGTACCTCTTTGAAGCCACAAAGTACATTTTATCTTCTGTACCTACGGGCACGTTATCTGGTATGTCGGAGCTGATAATTTTACAATTGAGTAGAACCAAATTGTTTGGATTAAAGAGTGAATCGCCAGTAGGCTGGAACTCAAGTTCATCTCCTACTTTTATGTTTCCAAATGAGTAGGTTATGGTGTCGGATACAAGACCACCTATTGTTGCTGATGTATCCGTTGTTCTTGAATCAACTTGCCCACCAGCACTGGCGCTAATCATGTCTTTGCTTGTTACCGTGGTGTTAAAACTTACGGTTCCTGACTGATCGTCTGACACTATTACACTAAAGCTAACGCTTGTACCGTCTGTACAAGGGTACTTGATGTAATAGTAGGCTGTTTTAGATTGATTATCGGCTAGCTTCCCAATGATTCTCGTTGAATCGCTAAGGGAAATCGCACGCGAGGAAGTGGAGGTAACAGTTTGTAAATAGACCTTAACGTCTTTTAAATTACCACCTGAAACATTGGTTACTTTGATCCCTATATATGAGGCACTTGGCCCTTCGTCACAGGGCTTGTTGTGATCAAGTGTAAAATTGGGCGCTGTAACACGTGAGATAGTTACGTCCGAATTTGATAAAGCAAAAACATGCAAAGGGATAAAGGCAAAAAGCGACAGGGCGAACGCCCGGATAGGATTTCTCATCATAATAATCAGCAAGTAGTATAGGCACCAACTTTGCAGTCGATACAGTACAAATATACAAAAAATTGCTGATTTTACTAAAATATGGCTTCGTTCTCCGGTTTCTGGGAAGGCTGGGAAGAGGCTAATACCCCATCATAATCAGATTTTTACCTTCCTCAAATTTGTTTATGAATAACTTCCTGAATCTGGCTTTATGTTCATGATCTATATGTGAAGCCAGTTCAAAAAGCCCTTCTCGGGTTAGAATGGTTACATCGGGTAGATATCGATCGTAAAAAGAGGATTTGACACCTTTGCGTTGGTGCGAAATCTCAATGTAGTAATAAACGGGGAAGGTCACTGTCTCCCCATTTTGATAGGTCTCCGTCCGGTCGACAATGTAATCGGCATAGGCATCTTTGAGCTCCGGTGAACTCTTGGCTTCAAACCAGTGATAAGGTTCTGTTTCTTCTTTTACAATTCGGATTAGGCTAATGTCAAGTCCCATAACATTATTTCTTTACCTCTGAAATATTCCAATGGTCAAAGTTCTTCAAAAAGATCTTGGCAATATTTCTGGCATCGTCAATGCCCCGGTGGTGGGTGCCATCCAGTTTGAGCCCTTCCTCTGCCAATGCCCGTTTCATACCCAGGTTGCGTCTCAGACCTTTGATCTTCCCATGTTGGTGTTTCAAACTTATGTGCTGAGCCAGCCACAACGTGTCTAAACCATGTAACTCACAGTCGAGTTCAAATTGCTTACGATCGTAGAACCCCCAGGAACAGAGTACGTACTCCTTTGATTCTTCATTGAACCATTGTTTAAAATCGGCTACAACTTCTGGAAAATAGTCAGCCTGGTCAACATCTTCCTGAGTAATGCTGGTAAGTTCTGTGCAGAACGGACTTAGTTTTGGATGTGTAATAGGTTTTACAAATCGTTCGAATTCAGAAACGATGTTTTTTGCGTCGTCAATGAGTACGGCACCTATTTCAATAATTTCTTGTCGGTTTTGATTGCGTTGATCCCAGCATGTAGCTTCGAGATCTACAATTACGTAATTCATAGATTAGTTATTTCCCGCAAAGGTAAGCAGGTGTACCAAAATTAGGTTTATCGAGCTTAAATGGATTTGATAACTTCATCCAACGGGAGACGAGCTTTCGGTTTTATACTGAGTTGATTGGCGTCGTCTAAAGCTCGGTGACCGATGGCCACAGCCACAAGGCTGGTATGATGTTTCTGGTTAAGAATTTCATCGTATTTGTTGGGATCAATACCTTCCATGGGGGTTGAATCAATCTGCATGTCGGCACATGCACTTAGGAAGACACCAATGGCCAGATAGACCTGCTTGTCGAACCATGCCTTTACCTTTTCCGCGCCCAGAGGTTCAAGAAATTTTTTGTAATAACCATGAGCGGTTGGATGTGTTCCGGACAGAAGTTGGTTCTCAAACGTCGCGAGGTCGTTTATTCTACTGAAGATCACCAATGTGTCGCAGTCCAAAACTTTTTGGTCGTTGAAAAATGAGGCTTCAGCCAGCTGTTTTTTCGTTTCCGGGTTGTTTACAAACGTAAACCTCCAGGGCTGGCTGTTAATGGATGAGGGACAAAGGCGAAGTATTTCCTTTAGTGCTTCACGTTGTTCTGGTTCCAGTTTTCGACCGGGCTCGTATTTTTTGGTCGTGTAACGCTGCCGCATGGCATCGAGAAAACTCATAATTATTGTGCTTGTTAAAGGGCACAAATCTATATGCAGTTTACCTATTTCTCGAAATACTTTTGAACTTGTTGGATGTAGTGCTCGTTGCCAATTTGATCGGCCAGGTCTATCGCTATTTCTCTTACCTTTAGTGCTTTTTCTTTATTACCCAGCGCCGTATATCGATCAAATAATAGCTTAAAGCACGAAATGTAGTTGAGGTTTTGATAGTTCACATTTTGTTGGTTTCGATCCGTGTAGAAGTGATGTTTCAGGTAATCCAACAAAAACTTGTTTTCAAACAGGTCAATGTTGTGATCTTTGGTATCTATGGAATCCCGGCAGTAACGAAGGGCGAGGCCAGAGACGTACAAATCAGGTTCAAAGTCTTTATACAATTCGTTGAACAAGGTCATGCTGGGATATAACGGTCGGTTTCCGTTGTAGTTAAGTAAAATATGGGCAACCACCTTCTGCCAGTTTAATCGATACTCGTTGATGTCGGGGTCCAGATTTTTTTCCAATGGAGGCAGGTTTAGCATATTGAACAAGGGTTCGCGGTATTCTGGAAGAAGCAGAAAGTCAATGCTTATAACAAGTACATCGGTTCGATAGTCAAGAGCATCCTGAAGCATATAAACCGGATAGGTGTCGTTGTCGTGTTGAACAAACAAAATGGCATTCGAATCAACCGAAGTCAATAAATTGTGGCCGTAGTTTAGCAATTGAGCCGACAGGTAATTGGTTTTGTACCACTTCTCATTGGCCTCTTTTCTTAAAGCACTATTTCCGCTGCTTACCGCATAAGAAACCACGCTGGAATGTATTCCCGGAAAGTTGGGTTTCATTTCAAACGCTTCGAGCAGGTTATCTGCGTTTCCTGTGCCAATACCCTGGGTTAGGTAACTAAGGTATTTATAGGTGAACGTGGTTGGTATGTAACGTTCCATGGTTTCAACCACTTTACCACCTTCCATCAGGTAGGGCGATTCGTTTACAAAGTCAGTTCGCCAATCTGCTGTTCCCTGGGCATTTCTGCACGACCGGAAGTAGTTGTACCAATTTTTTTCTGACAGGCTGTCTTTTTGCAGTTCTTTGGCCCACTGTTCGGCCTGATCGACATAATAGGAATGAGGGCGGAATTCCTGAGCAAAGGATATCTGCTCCTCAGGTTGGGCAAGTAAATTCACTGGCAATGCAAACACCAATAGTATAATTGCCTTTAGCTGATAGGAAAGTTTGTGATAGAAGTTCATGAGCTTTTGCAACGTAGGTTAGATGATAGAAAGGCGGTTTCGCTGCATCATTTTTAATATTATCCGTTCCCGTGAATGAGGCTGTGCATGTTAATTGACCAGAACAGGAGTTACCGTATAGCCTTGTTGTTGAAGTAAACGTATAATTCCGCAATCGAACATCAGATGACTCAATCCAACCGCAACGAAGCAGGACTTCTCTTGCATGTGTTCGTCTAATTGTGGTAACCACTTCTTGTTGCGATCGGTCAACAGCAGCGTATTAGAGCAGGGGCGGTTAAATTGATAGTCAATATTCAAGTTGAGGTACCAACTTATTTCGTCGCAGTTATTTCTGGATCCGGAACGAATCAGACCAATGATTTTAGTAAGTCGTTTCTTATGGACTTTCCGAGGCATACCCTCTACGTCTTTATTGATTAACTCAACTTGTTCAGCTGTTGTTTCCAGCCCTTTTACAATCTTGTTTTGCTCACGGGCAAGCGTCCCGATGTAATCGTCGAGGGAGAAGTGTGTCGTGTCTCTGATTAAGTCGAGGCAAACACGTTCTTTGTAATATCGATTGAGGAAAACCGACAATTCGGCCGGTGTCATTTTATGCCAATCAATCCCGCTGGAGTCGAACATATCCAAGACAAACGTCCTATCCTTTTTTCTCAGGTATTTTGCCCATTTGGTTGTGGACTTTCTTTGGTTAATAACATCCTGAGCCAATTTACCTGGTATGTTTAGATTTTCCATGATGAAGATGGAAGCCGAATCGAGTGCCTTGTTTACGTTGTTCAGTGTGTCGAAGAAAGACTTGCCAAAGGCGTGGTGTGTGCCAAACAAATAGGAAGAATGATCAACGCCAGGGTGTTCTATCTTGAAAAAGATGGTTTTAGCGTTGGATCGCCCGGTCGAATCATTTTGTGCGTTTAAGGCTGAAAACGCCATAAGTATAAGAACAATGGGGAGAAGGACTCTCATACTGTTCCATTGTCGTGAGTTGCTGCGTGTAAGGTCTGAATCATATGTTCAAAGTTTGGGTAGGCTGCTTCAAAGTGGTCAAATACCTCATGATCCCACCTCACAATTGGATAGTCGTGGTTTTTACATTTAATCGTTGTGTCAAAGCACAAGAGCCCCCAATCGCTCCAATTGGCAAACGGTATTCTGCCTGTATCCAGGAGAAACTCCCTGGGATAACCATTGAATATCATTTCCGACAGGGAAGCTCTCCAGATACCTGCCGGGTGCGCACAGAATGAGCATTCGTCAATTTGAAGGTCGTAAAAGTGTTTATGTTTGAGAAAACGATGGTACGATTGGGGTAGGGGGTGGCCTATTCTCGACTCCATTTCTTGTATTTCTTCATCGGTTACCAGGCTATTCACAGGCGTCCATGTCCGCCATTCTTCATCTTTTTCCTGGTTCGCGTCGGCCATCTCATCAACAATCGGGTAGGGTAGCTTATTTAGTTCTAGGTGGATTAACGACTGAAGATGCTGGTCCACAATTTTTTCCAATGAGTGCATAGGTAAGAATGTTTAACGGTCAAATGTATCATTCTAATTAATGCTGTGCCATGCAGGTCGATTAACATGTCTGTTTGGAAGACAGGTTTTGTCGAAGCGTATGGAGCATAAAAAAACAGATGGCCGTTTAGGGCCACCTGTTTAACTTTTTACTTTGGTGATCAGTTAATTGCCCAAGCTTGTTAGTGTTTCATGAGCTTGGTGTAGCCAGTATTATTACCATCTGAATAGGCGATGGTGTAGAAGCCGGCTTTGAGATGTAGGGTGTTAACTACGGTAATTGAGTTATCAGAAACCACCTGAACACGTTTTCCAGCAGCGTCGTATATCTCAACCTTTGTTATTGGACTTTCTGAGCGAAGGAAGATTTGGTCGTGAACCGGATTTGGATAAACCTCTATCTGGAGGTTGAATTTACTGGTCTCATGGATGTTGCTCTCTCCACCCAATTTCCATGTTCCGTTCGATTGCCAGTTGGCATAGGTCACGTCGTTGAAAAAATGCATGCTCGTTATACCATCCATGTCCTGGAAAGGAGCATTTGAACCTGGAACCAACGACCACTCTTTTGAACTGGTGTTAAACTGGTATATGCCTCGTGTTTCTTCAAACGAATTATAGGTCGATATTTTTCCATCAAGACTCCATATACCCCATATGCCCATGTAATTCGAACCACCTGAGTTGGGTAAGCCTGTTTGAGGTACATCGGTCCACGTGTCACCGTTGTCGGTCGATACTTCTATTACGCGTTTGGCGATAGGAAGCGTAGTGGAGCGATAGTGATAAATGCTTGATCCATCTACAGCAAGAAAAGAAGCATCCCAAACACCTCCGGTGAAGGTCCAGTTTAAACCACCATCGGTTGAGATTGCATATCCTGCCTGCATGTCGGCAATCAGGGCTCCGGACGTGCTGATAAACTCCTCTACCATATTGCCACTTTTGCCACCGTATCCTAACGACACGTTGTTACTGAATTTGGCTTCTTTATAACTTGCTCCGTTGTCGTCGGAATAGTAAATCTTGGGCGCTCGGAAAGTTGTTGCTTCCTGTGTTGCCACAATTCTCTTGTTGCCTGCCTTAGTAACCGCACTGGGTGTTTGCCCTCCAAACGCCGATTTGCCCCGTTTATGAAAGGTCTTACCGTTATCGCCCGATACAAAGAATTGATCATCGTTCATGGCGAATATGGTATCATCAACCTCGGCAAGAGACGAAGCAAACATAAGTGAGCCTGTTGCAGTGGTGTCTTTGAAGGTGGACCAGGTATTGGTAGTAGAATTGTATTGCACTATTCCAGATCCCGTACCGGCAAGTATCTCACCCGATTGAAGAAGTAGAAGTCGTGAAGAGCTGGCGGCTGTTCCATGTTTTGTTATCAATGAGCCGTCGCCGTAGTTGTCAAACTCGCAAACTCCTTCATCGGTTCCAACCAGTAGGTGGTTACCATTGAAAATCGACATCGTTCTGATCTTTGTTAACGATTGGATCTTGGACCAGGTTTCGCCTTTATCGGTTGACTTCCAAATGCCCTCAAGGTTTACAGTAAGAATATGATTGTCGTTTACCCGAATAAAACGTTTTCCGTAATCCGACCAGGTGGTTGACTTCAGGTCGCCTGCTTCCCAGGTAGATCCGTAGTCATCGGTATAAAGTACTGGAAATCCGGTTAAGTTGGTACCAACCAATATTCGGTTGCCTACTTTTAGAAAATCCTGAGCCACGCTGCTTAGAATTACACCTCCACCAACATCGGTCTGTGGTTCTGTTGGGATATCTGTCCAGGTTTTTCCGTTGTCGTGCGAGAACGACGTTGTACCTGAAGTAACAGCACCCCGGTTAATCCATATGGTGTCTCCACCCATATATCGAATTCCGTGGGTGGTAACAAAGCCGGTACCTCCTGTGGAAATCCAGTTGTCGTTGCTAAAATCGAAGGTATAAGGTTGAAACAAGGTTCCTCCAATCATACTGTTTTTGGGCCCTGATGAACTGGCTGTTGGAATAGCAATGGCGGTGATGGTGCCTGTTCCGCCAGTGAAGTTGTCACCAAAATCATCTGATTGGTAAATCCGTGAACCATCGTTGGTGCCAACAATTAGTTTTTTGTTGGAGTACTCAATGGTTCTGGGGTCTACATCAGCAGGAATGCCATTGGTTAAATGTTCCCAGGTTGATCCACCGTTTGTTGTTCTGTACAAACCTTCGTTGTATCCCATAAACGCTGAGTCTCCCGAGGCCCAAATGGACCAACATTGACCACTTGTGTTGATCGGCCCACCCGTAAACGTCATTTGAGCGTTGGCCGAGTGGAAGAATAAAGTAGTTACTAAAATCGCGTAAAATGTCCTCATGATTTCGTGCATAGAATTTTTTGTTCAAAAGTCTTAATCGAACAATATAGGTACAATAGGTCATATGCACCAAAAGAAGCGGGGAGAGGTTGGTCTATATCAATTGGTGTTGGTATGCTATCTGAATGGCTTCCGCTTTGTTAGATACTCCGAGCTTTTTGTATATGTTTTCTACGTGGCGCCTAACCGTATTTGGCGATATGATCAGGTTTGAAGCGATCTTTTTGTAATTCAATCCCTGAGTAAGTTGTTTGAGCACCTGCAACTCCCTTTTGGAAAGATTGAAGTCTGTTTTAGTTGCCATTACAGCATCCGGATTCTGAATCATTTTAAGCGCTTTTGACGCTATGAAGGGTGACAGGGCAGCGCCTCCATTTACGGTTTGCACAACACCGTCGTAGATTTCCTGAGGTGAGCTTTCCTTAACTAGATAACCACTGGCACCAGATTGAATGGCTTCGTAAACGATCTGGTCCTCATCGAGTACGGTAAGCATAATGATCTTGATATGTGGATACAATTGCGCCACTTTTTTAGTGGCTGTAAGACCATCCATAACGGGCATTTGTATGTCCATCAATATGATGTCAACGTTGGTGTCCGCCTCAAGCATCGAAAGTAGTTCTTGTCCGTTCACGGCATGGAACTTTATCTTAAAGTCATCGAATAAGCCAAGTTTGTTAATCAAGGAGTTTGCCAGGAAACTATTGTCTTCTGCTAATGCAATTCTAACCATATTCGAATCTCCTGTTATTTGTTCTTTTACTCAATGGTGCAGATGACCTATTTTTTGAAAATTGTCAATTGAATTGAACTGCCTTCTCCGGTTTTGGATTGAATGGTAACGGCACCACTCATTTCTTCTGCACGTCGCTTAATTCCGGTCAATCCACTCCCCATTTTTTCTGATGCGGTCACCGGAAAACCTTGTCCATTATCTTGAATAGTGACACACACAGCATGATCAACTTCTTTAAACCGGACCGTTATTTTTGTTGCTTTACTGTACTTCAAGGCGTTGTTTATTCCTTCCTGAACAATCCGAAACGTGTTAATGGTTTCTGTAGTGTTTAGTTCAAACTCGGTTTTGGGACAGTCATCTGTATATGTGATTTCCGGGGTTGAAACCGAGTTGGTTTGGTCGATGTAACGAGCAATTCGCTGTTTTAACTCAGAGAAGAAAATCGTTTTATCTCCGACTGCCCAAATGGTTTCTCTTAACTCACGCATGGTTTCTTTTGCAAACGAATTAATTACTGCAATTTCGTCTGAACCTTTCTCTTTGTAAAGTTGAACGTCCAGCGATGAAATGATATGCGATAATCGTGCACCAATGTTATCGTGTAACTCTCTGGAGATGCGCAGTCGTTCCTGGGTCACCTTCCGTTCTTCCGCTTCCATTTTTAACATCTTTCGGGTGTTTAGATACTTCCATAGAAAATAAAACCCAACCAGAAGGCCAAGTATTGCTAAAAACGCCACCAGACGAAACCAGGTTTTTAACCATATTGGAACAACACGATGGAACTGGTATTCCTCAATGCGTTCAGTACCAGTGTATTTGTTTCGGATACGAAATTCGAGTTTGTTTAGGCCATAATCTAAATTGACGAGGAGAGGCGCACCGTTTTTTACAGGTAACCAATCATCTTTTATGCGGTAGTCTAAGTCAAACCAGTTTCGATCAGAAGTAATGATGGCTCGGGGCAAGAGGTTTACAATCGATTGGTCGTATGGCAGTTTTGATTCAGAAGACGAGGGGAGGAACGATCCATTCAGCTGAATATGCCACAGAGGCATTGATTCGGGCTTTTTTAAGCTGCCGTTGCAACTGAAAATACCCTGTACTCCGGCAAAGTGGACCATGGAGTCGCCGTCGTTGAACAGACCTCCCTGTGCACACTCGTCTAAGGGGAAGCCATTTTCCAGTGTGTAGCTGGTGAACCGTTCGTTTTCATAGTGCATAGCGCCAGACAAACCAGTAAACCACAGACCCTTCTTAAACGGACTCACCACCAGTAGTTGATGGTTGGGAGCGGAAACGGGTATGAGGCTATCTCCATTCAGTTTAAATACCCCTCCGTCCATGGTGGTGCACCACCATGTGTTTTCGAAATGGGCCAGGTCGGAAAAAACTCTGGCATGCGGACTGGTAAGCTTTTTAATAGGCCGAAAAGACTGATCATATTTGTACAACCCGTCGGTGTTGGCCGACAAAAAAATCGCATCGTTTGGATACATCTGCATTACATAGGAGCCACGCACATCATCGGCATAGTCTTTCGACAGCACGATTTTGCCACTCTCATCCATTCTATGAATACCAGCTTTTGTACAAAACACAATTGAATTGGGCTCTTCAATTATCTGGATGATGGTGTTGTCAAGGTTGTTATTTGGGTTGAAGTAGATTCGTTTTAGTGATTTGCCGTCAAACTTGAGGAGCCCGGCGTTTGCCGTTCCAATCAAGACAGATCTGGAGGTTTGAAGTGCAGAAAAACAGACGATGCCTTTAGTTGCTTTTTCAAGGACATCAGGTTTATCCGTTTTATTCCCGAAGGCAACTAAGCCATTGGTGGTGCAGTTATATAACTGTCCATTGATTCTGGCAAAGGTCCAACACGGGGTGTGCGTACCGTCCTCCATATTTTGGGGATAGTAGCGGTTGAGAATCATGTTTCTATGAAACATAAAGAGACCATTCTCGGCTGTACCCACCCATACATTTTTGTTACGATCCAACAAAAGCTGTTCGGCACGGAACGACTTAAGATGAGTCGTTCTTTCGATTTGTCCGTTATCCGTTAGACTCAGTTCAATAAGCCCTTCGTGTGCTGCAACAAAAACGGTTGTTTCGTTGTATTTAAGAACCTGACCCACATAGGTGTTGGATATTGGAGTGGAGTCACTTCCAACAATGATGCTCCGGTTGGGGTTTAGCTCCAGGCGGATTTGGAAGTTTCCTACATAGCAAGAGTCGGTTGTAGACAGTTTTTTTGTGACAGTGGGTTTTCGGGTCAGTTGATAATCGAGAATCACGGTGTCTTTAAAATCGTTGGATATGGTCAGTATTTCATTTTTACGGAAGTTACAACGGCGATAGTCGGAATACGGGAAATCGTAACGCGTGGAGGAAAGTGTCCAACAGTTTATTTTAAGAATCGAATTTAGTTGTACTACGTAAACAAAAGAATCGGCCGAGTACATGCGGGTTACCGTCACTGTATTGGAGTCAATTTTGTTCACATGGGTGCCGTCCCAATATCGGATTCCGGTTTGAGTTCCGATCCATATCTGACCCAGTTGATCCTCGGTTAGTGCCGTTACGGTAGCGTTATCCAATTCCTTGAACGGCTCTAAATGAATGGTTGGTTTTAAATGTCGCTGGCCAAGTGCAAGTATAGGTGTCGATAGCAAGACTATGAGTAGGAACTTAGTCATAGGGCGGGACACGTAGTGTAAAGGCGTACGACTGGTGAGCATGTTAGTGATGGTAACGCGGTACTGCAAGTATTTCGTTATTTGATTTCGCTTGAGGGTAACAAACGGGAATCTTCCAATGCAGCCGTTCTGTGTCCGGCAGTTCTTAGGTAGTCTTTGTTTTGGGCAAAGGCCATAAAGCGTGCAACCGATTCATGCTCAACGATGAGTATTGCATCCCATTGTTCCGATTCAGGCCCAATAAGGAAGCTATTACTTTTTCCGTAGTACATGATTCGGCTGCCTGCTTTTTCTAATTCTGGTAAAGTGGCTTCCATATACAATTGATACGCTTCTTTTCCCGTGACTTCGGTCTCAGGTTTTAAATGATCCAGGTTCGAATAGTCGGCTTTGGGCTTGAACTTCAGCAAGTTGAGCATTACAATTTTTCCTTTGTCGTGGAAGTTCTGATAAAACTCTTTTCCTGCTTCCTGGGTGGTGTCAATGTAGGTTGCCATAGTTTTCGTCTTGTTCTAATCCGGTTCAATTATACAATAAACAACGGTTTGACATGCAATAACTCCAATGCTGAGAACAAACGAGGTTAGCGCTTTATTTATCCAGAGGTAGGTATCGTTCATTAATAATGTTTAAATGATGAATTTGATGTGCTGTTATGGTCAGTCCAATGGTATACAAAGGCATCTCGTATTCGAAAAACACGCAGTTCGTTTCAAGGGCCTCCTGATCAAATGATTCAAACATCAATATGGTTGATTGACGAACAACTTTAAGTTCGCTTACCAATTGATCAATGGATCGTTCATTGGCATTGGAATTGTTGCCCATTATTTCCTGGTCGTGCGCTTCAGGTATACTACCTTCTCTGCGAGCGAAGAGAATGGCCCGGAAACACCAAATCCGTTCCCAGTCGATTAAATGTTGAAGGATTTGATTAATGGTCCATTTGTCAACGTCATATACGTTTAAACCAATTCGTTTCCATGGAGCAAGGTCCAATGTAGCCAGTTGATTTAGGCTCAGTGGTAGGGCCTCGCGAAGCGGCGTGCCTCCATTTAGTTCGAAGACTTCTTTTAAGAATTCGGGATTTTTTTTTGTTTGTTGATTATTCATAAATAATGTGTTCTGAATGGATGTGCGGGTTGGATCAGATTGTCGGAACAGTTCTGCCTGTGCCTTGTCCATGGAGTAAGTATCTAAATGACCCTGGAAGCGGACACAACTACAACGCCACACAAAAAATGGTTGAATAAAAATGGGTTCGGAAGGAAATCCGAACAACAAAACCGTTGTGATTAACGGTTGGATTTAGGCTACTATGAATTTCAGAATCACTCGCAAAGTTTAAACTCTTTTGTGAGCCGTGAATATACAACTTTAATGACAGTCTGTAAAATAATTTGGCTTAGTGACTGGGTGGTCATATATTTGTGACCGATTAGTCATAAATATGCCTAAACAAACTTTTTTAAACCTAAAGAGCTCAAAGAAGAGCTTGATTACTGAAGCATTTCTAAGAGAGTTTTCAGTGAAAACGTTTGACGATGCTTCCTTAAGCGATGTGGTTAAGAACATTGGTATCGCCAAAGGCAGTGTTTACCAATATTTTGACGACAAGTTGGACCTCTTTTTCTATTTGGTTCAGGAATCCACTATGGTCAAAATGAAGTACGTTGGCTCTGTAAAAAGGGAAGACCATCCCGACTACTGGACCTTTTTCAAAGTACTGTACGAACATGGGCTTCAATTTGACAGAGAGAGCCCATTGCAAAGCCACTTTCTGCATAACCTGGTTAACAACCTTCACTCTCCATCCGTGGCCCAATGGTATCGGGATATGGAGAAGCAAATCGTCACGGCATTTGAAGGAATGGCAAAGATGGAAATTGACCTTGGCTGTTTTCGAGATGATATTCCGCTTGACGTGATGGGGTTTATGCTTTACAAGGTGGGAGCCGCCATTCAGAACCAACTGGAGTATTCGGGAATTATCGAATCGGCCATAAGTATTCAGAAGAACGAACCGGTATTTGCTGGGAAAGAAGAAATAGTAATGGACCTGGTAGATAAACATATTCAATTGGTTAGACCTGCATTTGATAAATAACAACGGATACATGATACACGTAGAAGATTTGAACTTTACCTATTTGAAGAATGATAATCCCACTTTAAAAGGATTGAATTTTACGATCGAAAGGGGGGAGGTGTTTGGTTTTTTGGGACCATCTGGAGCTGGGAAGAGCACGGCTCAAAAAGTGCTTTATAAAATTTTGGATGGTTACCAAGGAAGCGTAATCATTGATGGTAAATCTATTTCCGATTGGGGGAAGGACTATTTCGAAAAAATAGGCGTTGGTTTTGAGTTGCCCAATCACTATTTGAAGCTAACTGGTAAAGAAAACTTAGAACTGTTTGCTTCCTTTTATCCCAATGGAAACCACAAGGATCTTGTGTCCCTCTTTGAAATGGTCGACCTCCAAGACGCAATGGATAAGCCCGTAGAGGCATACTCTAAAGGGATGAAAATGCGCTTGAACTTTATTCGTTCCATTCAACATAATCCCGACATCTTGTTCTTCGATGAGCCAACATCTGGATTGGATCCTGTGAATGCACATAAGATAAAACAACACATATTGGACTTGAAGAGCCAGGGTAAGACCATTTTCGTAACCACACACAGCATGGAGACTGCCGACAGTATCTGCGACCGGGTGTCGTTTCTTGTCGATGGCAAAATTCAAGCCACGGACTCTCCATCCAATCTCAAAAACAATTACGGTAAAGAGGTAGTGAGTGTAGAGTTAACCGATGGTACAACGAAGGAATTTTCGTTACACGGTCTGGGTGAAAATGTAGGCTTTACCTCTTTCCTGAATCAGGGAGATGTGAAGCGTATTCAAACCCTGGAAGCTACGTTGGAGGAAGTTTTTATAGCAATAACCGGTCAATCGCTCCAGGTATGAACGCATTTCTAACCCAACTCAAGTGGCAGTTTGTTCTGTTACACAAGAACAATATTATCCGAATCAGTCTGGGAGTAACAATGGTCTATGGTGTACTCTTGTTCTTTTTGAGAAACGTAGGTAGTCTGGACGAACTTCTGGTGGCCCTGGTCCTGAACGACCCATCCATAATTGGTTACTTTTTTATTGGTATCGCCATTTATACCGAGATTAAACACCAGATCCTGCCAGCGGTTTTGGTAACGCCGGTTAACGTACATCAGTTACTTATATCCAGAGTAACGGCACTTGCATGTATTGGTGTCATTTGTTCCCTCGGACTGGCCATTTCTGTTAAGGGGTTCAATTTCGATATTTTATCATTTACCGCAGGTGCTCTAAGCATCTGCATTTTGTCGGCATTGCTGGGCATTATCATGTTAACGTATGCATCCGAGTTTCTAAAGTTTACAATGCTCTCTGTTCCAATTTTCCTGGTGTTTATCAACCTTCCGCTACTCCAGTATTTGGGTGTAGTAGATCTTGGAATGGTAAAGTATTTCCTCCCAATTCAGGGGAGCCTGGACCTGATTGATTTTTCGGTAAGAGGCACTGAGATTAACCTGATGCTTTCGTACCTCACTATAGTCGTGTTTATTCCTGTATTCTACCTGTTGGCATTACGACGATTTAGCAAGAAACTGGTTTCCAAAGAAGTATAACGATGAACAAAATTGTAAAACTCGCATTCGCAGATTTCAAGATTATTTTCAGAGATCCGTCACTAAGATCTTTCATTTTTCTTCCCATTTTGCTTTTTGCTTTGATGGTGTGGGCCGTACCGGCCTTGGTAGATAGGTATGATTTCCTGATTCCATATCAGCCTCTTTTTCTGGTAATAGCGGTAATCGAAAACACCCAGATGTTTTGTTTTATCAGCACCATGGTACTCATCGATGAAAAAGAAACAGATGTGGCCAAGGTGTATGGAGTTGTGCCCTTAACCAAAACGGAATACATGTTTTCGCGCTTTCTGATTCCTTATCTTTTCACTCTATTGTTGAACGTAATTATGTTTACGGTGCAACCTCTGTTTGACATTTCGTTTGGAACGGGTGTCTTGATTTCCAGCCTTGCCGCTTTAGTGGTTCCTGTGTATGTATTGGCAATAAATTCATTGGTACAGAACAGAATGCAGGGCATGGTGTATGTTAAGGCCTTTAACTTAGTAGTTCTTGCACCCATTGCTGCATTTTTCGTTCCCGGTAAGATGCAGCACCTATTTGGTGTTTTACCGACTCATTGGATTTTTAAAAGTGTAGAAAATGCAAGTTTGGGGTTACCGAACTTCATTACACTTGGTATTGGTTTCGTTTTTTTTTCCTTCCTGATTTGGTTTACCTCCAGGCGCTTTATTAAACGTCATTTTGTATAGGTCAATTCAAGACTCTACTTGCCTTATAAACTCGGTGATCTTCGAATCGTAGTCCTCACTGGCAAGTGTGTGAATGTTTCCGATGTACTCCATCCCCAGGTAGGCAGCGGATTCAGAAAATGGGATCCAAAAATGCTCGCCTAAATTCCCGCCTTCTGAGCTCGTAACTACAGCCATTTTCTTACCACGCAGCTTTCGTCCTAGCTCTTTTTCAATTTTTAAGAGGTCGGTTATTCGGTCAAAAAATACCTTCATTATCCCACTCATTGAATACCAATAAACGGGTGTGGCAAAAATCAGTGTGTCATATTTTTCAATGATGACTTTCATCAAGTCCAGATAGTCGTCATCCCTGTTTTTGTGCTGGTAGTCGTAGTACGAGAAGCTATAGTCGTTTAGGTTAATAACGTCCCATCCCGACTTTTCGGTCAACTTGTTGACCAGGTTTAGAGTATTTCCGTCGTTTCTGGAGCTTCCGGCAATAATTACTTTGTTCATCGTGGTTCGCTTCTTTTCAATCTATGTTTTTAGCTATTCTGAACCCCAGATCATCTATTCTAAATGCGTTGGGATGGCTTCGCCGCCTGTTGGTTGCCATAACGCCTCTTTCTTCATCCGCCCAACCACCGCCTCTAAATATTCGGTAAGAGCCGTAAACGGTTTCGTCGTAAACGTCTGAACACCATTCCCAAACATTTCCCAACATATCATAAAGTCCCCATTTGTTGGGTTGCTTCAACCCCACGTCATGCGTACTGTTCTTCGAATTTTCTTTATACCAGGCAATTTCGTTCAACTTGCCATATCGTATTGCGCTGCTGTTTACCTGACATGCGTATTGCCATTCGGCTTCGGTAGGTAGTCGGTACCCGTTTTGCGTGTGGTCAAAATCGATTCGTTCATCGTCAAGTATAGTGTAACACGGGTTTAGTCCTTCTAGTAGAGATATCTTATTACAAAACGTAACGGCTTCAATCCAGGATACATTTTCCACTGGCCTGTTCGCTCCTTTAAATGAACTTGGTTGAGCCCCAGTTACATCGAAATACAACTTTTGAGTAACCAGGTGCCTGGAAAGGAAGAATGCATCAATTTTTACGTTCCACTTCTTTTTGATCCGGTCGTCGTTGAGCTGGATTTCTCCTGGTGTAATCCGTACAAAACTCAAGAAATCTTTGTTAATGTTCTCCATTTGTATGAGGTGTTGTTTTACCGTTTGAACTCCTTTTGGTCAGGCACCGGTTTGACTGGCATTTTTTCGCATGGCCTCTGCAATCAGATGGGTGTCGGTGTACTGAGTGAACTTCGTTATCTTACCCTTTTCTACAACGTATCTATGTACAAATTCGGCTTGAAACGATTTTCCTGTTTCATTGTACGTACCCTCGTATTTGCCAATTGCAAAAACAGACTCGTTGGCATCCACATACTCGTTAACATCAACAATCCAATTTGTCCAATTCTGATTAAAACCTTCGAATACGTTTTTGTTTATGTTCTCAAACCCTATGTGAAAACCACCATTTGGAAACCCCTTCATTTGGGCCCATTCTATTTCCGGGTGAAATTTCTCTTTAATACCTTCCGTGTTTCCGTTAGAAAAATCGAGATATAGCTCTTTAATTATTTCAATGTTTGACTTCATCCTTTGTTGTATAAGTGCAACGCCGTTAAACAGGTTGATTACCTGCAATTGGCGGCAAACATAAAACAGGTATATGTACACAAAAGTTCATGTTATAAACGACTTCTATTGTTCAACAGAAAGCGATGCAGACAGGGTGCTAGCTTGTATGAAATCTTGCTATAACTTTCCTTCTACTTTTAGCACGTTCTTTCCTGTTAGTTCTTGTAATTCAGTAAGAAACGAATCCTTGAACGTTGGCCAGTTCCAGAAGATAAATCCAAGATTGCTTAGTGCCCAAGTTGGCTCAAAAACATATTTGCTGATCGAGTTAGATTGTTCACACGATACACATTCTAATTCCGCAGATGTTGGGTCTTCCAGCCATTGACCAAATAATTCTCCCCAGTCGCAGTTTAAATTGTTTGCACCACAGTTAGGGCAGTTAATGGCTTCAAATTCACGTCCATCCGCGTAAAAGATATTCCGTCTTTTGATCACATCGAGTCCGTTGGTCAATAGTTCTAAAAAGTGACTCTCTTCTGGATACCTGACTGCTTTCTGCCAACTTTTACCGGGACAATATCCTCTTTCAGAACCCAGCACATTATCAGACATCTCACGACTTATAATTTCTTCAGCAACCAAATAATCGAGAACCTGGCTCGCTACTTCTTCCAATTCCTCATTTGAAACATTCTTAATCACGATGTCTTGATGCCAATCTCCCATATTCTTTTGTTCTTGATTAGGTGGTGGAATAACACCTGTTTGTTATTCGACGAGGTATTTTTATCGCATCTATTCTTCTACTTCCGGGTGGATTGGAGATAAAAATGGGTCATCCAGTTCATCGACTTTACCTTTTCTCATTCTCCAAACCTTAAATCTATTGTCATTTCCTCTTTTAATATCCTCATCATCGTGTACGTAGAGAAGTCCATATGACCCAATGGCAATGGAAGAAATCCATTTAAAGAAATCAATCACATGATCTGCCTTATGGTTATGAGCCACGGTTATGGTCAAATACACCGAATAATTTACTTTTCGGAGATCGTAGTATTCGTTTACAATGTCTAATTCACTGGCAATCTTCGATTTAATGGTTTCAATAATCGATTCCAGCTTTTGCTCATCTTCTCCTTCTTCATTAAAGGATTCTCGTATACATACCCACCCGTTAATATCAATCATTTCACTTTGCCTTTTATCTGTACAACCTTTGCAAGGCGAAAGATAAGAAATATGCGATGTTGAGCGTAATCTACCGAGAACAAGTCAGGCCTGTTTTAGTTGGGTTCTTCTTTCCATTCTTTTAGTGCATGTAAATATGCACTCGATCCGGAGTAGCCCAGTATGTATGCGATATCTTTGGTTCTAAGATGCTTTTCGTTAGACAAATAATAAGCGAGCTCCTTTTTTATCTCATTCGTTATTTGTCTGTAAGACGTGCCCTCGGCGGTTAATCTTCTTTGAAAAGTCCTTTCGCTACATGCGAATTGCTCCTGGACCTGTTTTAAACTCGGGATTTCCGGATTACACATGTTAAGAGCCATACCCCTTACATTTTTTGAAAACCGCTTAACGTTGATGTTGTTTTGATTCAGCATTGAGACAAATTTGGGAAGCAACAGCTCAATATCCTTTACCCGCTTTTCATTTATTTCTAACTCATCCATATTCTTTGGTAACAATATGACGTGATCGGAGCTAAACGTTACTTCTTCCGTGAAAAACAAACCAGCATCTTCTTTTTTAGAATATGGAAACCTTATGGAGAGGGGAACTTCGGCTGGCAACATGAGTTTTAGTTCCCGATATACGATGCATAACGTCATGTTAAGCAATTCGGTCTTCACCTTTTCGTCTTTTACCGAACTTTCTAACTTTAACTCATAATGTTCTGAACCCTGGGTGACCACCGAGGAGACCAAGGGGAACTTGGATCGGAGAAAGCCTTCGAGAATGTAGATTCCTTGTTTTAAACTGGACGTACTTAGTGATATATCCAATACGAGCCCCAACGAGTTTAGATTAAGATAGGCGCCAATATGCAAACCAGTGGTTCTGCTGTTGGGTGTGGTTATGAGATGTTTAAGGACGTCCAAATAATCTGTAGCAAGCACCATTTCGTCCGGGTCACATAAATCAACAACCGGATGTGTCAAAAGCCTGTTTAGCGCAGAAACATCCAGGGCTTGATAGGAGGCATAGTCCAATAGATTCTTCAGAAAAGGCGCGGGTATTTCCATGTTCTAAATGTATAAAATATTGGCGCAAAATATCAACATGGAGGGTGAATGCCATCCTAATTTTGACAAAAATTAAAGGAAGAGATATGGAGACGTCTATTAACGCAACCCGGTTAAATGCAATTTCAACGCTTATATCTGGTTTGAGCATTTTGTTGTTTAGGAACAAGCTAACCCACCTGTTCGAAATTTCAGATAATACACCATTTTGGGTAGTAGGAGGGGTAATCACGGTTTTCTCCCTGACCATGTTTGTTGAGGTAAAGAAGCAAAGGGCGCTAGCACTATTATGGATAATTGCTCAAGACCTCATGTTTACACTGGCGAGTATCATAGTTCTTATTTTCAGGCCTTTTGATATATCTGATAAGGGGTATCTGCTTATTGGATTGTTCATAATCCCCATCGTTTTCTTTATCATTTACCAAACTATTGGTTTGGCACGAATGGACGCCAAAAAAGGGACCAATATTAAACTTATGTCCTTTAGTCGTAGTATAAAAGCTGATAAATCGAAAGTATGGGAAACCATATCGGATGTGGGCAATTATCACGAGGTGGCCCCCAATATTGACGGCTCCGAGATAATCTCAGGAGAAAAAGTTGGAATGGTTCGGGCTTGCTCACATGGAAAAGACAGCTGGACCGAAACATGCAGTCTTTGGGAAGACGAAAAGGAATATTCGTTTGAGGTGGACACAACACAAGCCGACTATCCATACCCACTAAAGGTTTTACGTGGGAACTGGCAGGTTCATGAAGTGACCAAGGATGAGACGAGAATCTCCATGAACTTTGAGTTTGAGTATAAGAGGTCTTTTCAGAACATTTTAATTCATCCTGTGATGAAGCATCAATTCAACAAGGTTTGTAAAGAACTTTTAGATAATTGGCAAAATAAGTTGGAAGGGGAGTAGCTGTATCTGGTATAACCGGAACTTACAAGCGAGCACCATTTGGCTTGGTTGTTAAGTCTTTTACCAGGATAACCATGTGTTTACATTGAATTCCATTTTCAAAAATGGGCTCAGCATAATTCTTAACGAAAAAGTTCTTTACAACTCGATCTATTTCAAACCCTTCCCGCTGATAAAGTGCTAATTGAGCGAGGCTTGAATTTCCCGTTCCAATCAGCAGTTTCTCAAACCCCAATTCTCTACTGGTCTTATCAGAATATTGCAAAAGAGCCTTTCCGTAGCCCTTTCCTTGCTCAGATTCCTTAACCGCAATGTTCTTTATTTCAACCGTACCAGCGCCTACCTGTACCAGAACCAGTACTCCAACAACTTGGGAGTCGGATTTTGCTATGTAACAGGTCCCGGTATTTAAGTACAACTCGATTTGTTCCCTCGAAGGGTCTGCCAGCTCAAGTAAGTCAAATGGAATTTCTTCCGAATCGGTTATTGGATCTATATGAAGGTTCAATCTTATTCTTTTGGCGCAATATAGGTTAATGCACCGTGCGTTGTTTGACCAGGTTAAATCATTAATGCTTGTACCTGGCTAGCCATTATCATTTTGATCAAAGTCGATACCCCATCTGTTTCTTAGAGCTTCTAATTTAGGTATTATACAAGATCTGCTCTCATTTTCAATTGAAACAAAAATTGGTGCGAAATCGCCCTTCCTTTTTTCACTCACTATTGAAAAGTCAGTAGTAAATGATTCTCCAATAATTTTGTTTCCATTTCTTGTTTCGTATTCATAATGTACAATTATTCCTTGTCCAACATTGGAGACTGGAAGTCCCGACTTTGGTATCATCGAAATAATTTTTCCTTTCGACACACTTCCATGCTTATATAGTTTTAGTTCTCTTACAAGATTCAGGATGGAATAAATCAGAAAGGGTAAGCCAATAACTAGGAATAGAAAAGGAAAAAATAAGAAAAATTGATCTGGGAAATCGTACGGTCGAAAACCCTTTATTATTGAGTTTCCATCTAGCTCCATAATCTCTACTTGATTACCGATTTTTAGTGTCTCAATCTTTCTTTTTTCGAGTACCTGGTACTTCGATGTTATTTCATTTCCACCAACCAAATACTTGTAAGAAATGGTAGTTGGGTGAACTCCGTTAATGGTTACGTTATATTGGGTTACAATGTCGGTTACTTCCGCGGTAATTTGTTTTCCCTTTTTATCTATTAGTTCATAATCCACCTTTGGGGCGTTGTTCGCTGTTGAACTAAACACAACCATTAAAGTTATGAAAACAAATAGTGGAAAGAATGTAAAAAGAAGTCCGAGTAACATAGGAATCGGCCTCTTCTTTACAATGCTAAAAATCGTTGAGAATTTTACTCGTCGTGGTAGGTTGTTCATGGGTCTAATAAGGGTTCACAGAGTTAGACTCAAATGTAGCAATATAAATTTTCTAACTACTAACCTAAACCGGAAACACCCGTGAATAGGACGGTTTGATTTACGAGAGTTTTCAGATTAACATTTTCAAGGAACTCCTCTTATGACGATTGACCGCGTGGGCTTATTTCTTTTTATAGTGAACTTGGGTCAATCCTGATTCGTATTGTTTACAAGAAACTGCTTCAAGTTCAATTCGTGGTGTTTCACCTCGGAAAAGACGTTTTCCGTCTCCAAGAATAATTGGGATTAGGCTGATCACGTAGTCATCAATTAGATTTTTGTCCATCAACATTTTAGTTACCATGGCACCGCCATCACAGTATATGTTCTTTCCTGGTTTGCTTTTGAGTTCCTGAATAAGGTTTTCTACACCCTTGGTATAGAAGGTAACTCCGTTCTCATTTTCTCTGTCCTTGCGTGTAACAACATAGCACTCGTGTTGCTTTGCTGCCGGAAACGTTCCTCCCGTCAATCCAATAACAGTGTCGTATGTTTTGCTACCAACGATATACGCATCAACCGTTGAATTGAACTCGTTATACCCATAATCCTCACCTTCTCGTTCAACAATTGACAACCACGATATATCGTCGTCTTTCGTTGCGAGGAAGCCATCAAGGCTCATACTGATGTACAGAATTAATTTTCTATCGTTCATAACTCATTTTTTGTGCAAAAGAAAACTCGTAAGCACGATTAAAATTGTACAGAATTTACCCCTCAACTACTTTCCCATCTTAAGTTGCTTTGGGGTATAACCATAGTGGGTTTTAAAACTTCTGATGAAATGAGACTGATCATAGAAACCAGCTTCCAAACCAATCTCGGTAAGCGAAGAATTTGGATTTGATTGAATCAACCTTGAGGCGTAGTTAACCTGCTTGAGCAGCAGGTATTTATTTGGAGTTAGGTGGTAAAGCCTTTTAAATTTCCGAATAAATGATTTTTGACTTACGACAAGTCCTTTGTTGAAGTTTTTGTGAAACCCACTGCCAAGAAGCTCAAACGATGATTGTTTCTCGAATTTAATAATGTCAGGGTCAATCGAACCTCTACCGAAGAGTTTAGTCAAATAAGATTCGACCACGGCATAATTCGGTGCACTGGTAACCATCAGATTTTCATGAATGATTTCAGAAAGATCTTCAATCTCTTTCGTTCCAAACCGTTCAATAAGCATACCGTACCCATGAGGTTTCATAAGGATGCCGACGTTGTTGTAGGTGCCAGATGTGCTTGTATGAAATGGAGTGGACTTTAACCCAGAAATGATTTGGGTTCCATTGGTAGAACCAAAATTTTCGACGTTTTGTCCTTTCACCCGAAAGTATCCATCATAGTTGAAAATTAATTCTGTGAACAACGCAGCATGATGAAAAGAGCTCATCTTTAAATCAGTTCCGTCGCCAATCCAGATCAAATCAATAAACTGGTTTAACGGTGTGCCTGGAGAATATGTAGAGCGAATGTTCAAACCTGAGTTAAGTCGTACAATATAAAAAACTAAATGTTTTTTTGATGTGGTTTGTGACTAGGTCCGACCCTTTAAGATTTGGACTCCAATATTAGGTTTACCTACTCATTCTTTCAGTTAGAAATATACTCAATAAAAAGAAAAACGGTTTAGGTGTACAACCCAAACCGCTATTTCTTATGCGCCTAGTTGGCAACTGGCATATTTAATTTAAGTTTAGTTGCCACGACACTCCGAATTGGTCTTTGACAAAACCAAATTTCTCACTAAAACCGTAGTCAAAATCAGTTTGTTATGTTCATGGGGAAGGTGCGGCAAATGGCGGATTACTCCACGATCCTCTAAGATTTGTAAGGAAAGCATTTGACCTTATGCCTTGTTACCGTCTTACGTGTGGTGGGTGGTGAAGATTTATAGGAGGATTACTGCGTGATCCTCTGTGCTCCGAATGCTAAAAGCAAAATACGTCATGCCCGACATGACGCCTTTTTTTGTTTCTCAGACTCGTTGAAGCAAGCTTCACCTCGTCAGAGGAAACAAAAAAAGTCCGGTGCACGCACCGGACTTTGCTTTCTTAGTGACCTGGCCAGGATTCAAACCTGTAACCTTCTGATCCGTAGTCAGATGCTCTATTCAGTTGAGCTACCAAGCCATTAAATCAGGGCTGCAAAGGTAAGTTTCTTTCTTTAAATACAACATGAATTTTTGGGAATTTTAAATCGACTTGTAACAAATTGGTCTAAAATTCAATCAAGTTTCTGGATTTGTACGATTAATACTCAAGTGGTATTTACTTTTGTCTTCTAACATATTCAATGAAAAAAACAATCCTCATTTGTGTTCTATGCCTATTTACACTGTCGGGCATGGCACAACAAAAGCGATACTTCTCCGGTTTTATCACATCCGGATTAAACGGGAAGGCAATTCCCAACGCCCGGGTTTCTGTTGTTAAAGACTCAACCTCGGCGTATACAAACGCCCTTGGTTTTTTCAACCTCGAAGTGAGCTCCGATACGGTATCTATCTCCATTGAGCGAGCTGGTTATTACAAAGTAGATCAGTCGTTTCATCGCAACGACGGTGACCCGATCCGAATTGAAATTGAACCACTGGAAAACACCGAGTACAACGCCTTTGAGCCAGCATCGGTTACCGGTGCATTTATATACAACCCTCAACCCGGTTTTATTCAGGTTGACCCGGCAGATGCACGCAACCTGCCATTTATTTTCTCGGAGCCCGACGTGGTAAAATCATTGCAAATTCATCCTGGTGTTGAGTTTGCCTCCGATGGTTTTTCCGACATGGTGGTGCGAGGCGGTGGTCTCGGACAAAACCTCTTACTCCTGGACGGTGCCCCAGTGTATAGCCTGGGACATTTCGCAGGGTTTATATCTAACTTTAATACCGATATGGTGGATAACCTCACCATGTATAAAGGTGCGTTTCCTGCGCGTTTCGGTGGAAGATTGGCCAGTGTAACCGAGGTAACTTCAAACGTGGGTAACTCAAAGAACACAACCGTCCACATTGCGGCCAGCCCAATTCTAGCCAATCTGAACATTGGCCTTCCAATCGACAAGAAAGGTTCTTCACTTGGTGTGAGCCTGAGAAGATCGTACATCGACCTGTTGCTGAACACCAATACGCTCGACATTGTGTACCGGGACTTTAATACCAAGTTAAACCTGGTTCTCGACGATAAAAACTCGTTGACGTTTAACTTCTTTAGTTTGGCAGATCGAAACCGGGCGTCTTTTACCGATGAAGACTCCTTGGGTAATCCCACCATTCAAACAGACTTTGGAATTGGCATGCGCAACCGCACAACCTCCGCACGTTACAGTCATGTGCATACAAAACGACTGACCGCTTCCTTAACGGGATATTACACTCATTTTAACAATACCATTCTTCTGGAAGAGACCAACTTTCAACCCGCCTCTGGTGGAGCTCCATTCAGCGATCTGGATGTCAAGTTTTCAGCAGGAGAGATTGGTCTGAACGGTGACTTTGAGTTTAGAAAAGACAAAAAGAGCCTGATCCGCTTCGGACTTCAGAACAAGGTGCATCAATACAACTCCGGTTCACTTATTCAAACTGAGTATGACGCGGATCGAAATGTAACCGATCAGGATAAATTCGGCGATACTGTGCTTCGAAACGGTTTCGAAACCGCTTTGTACATTGAAGATGAGTATCAGTTCTCTGATAAACTAAAGGTGAACTTTGGGCTGCGCAACGTTTTGTATTCGTTCGATGGCTTTACCAGATTTTACCCTGAACCAAGACTACAAGGACGTTATTTGTTGAATCCAAATTCTTCCGTGAAGTTCTCGTATACTCGGGTAAATCAGTTTACGCACTTATACAACACCGATGGAGATGCAACCGACAACTTCATTATATGGTTACCGGCAACGGAAAACCTGAAACCACAGGGAAGTCATCTCGTGAGTCTGGGATATGCCACCAAGTCGGCTGATAAATTACAGTTTTACAGTGAGGCGTATTTCAAATCACTGTCTAACCAGCCAATTTTCTATTCGGCCGATTTGTTTGATCAAACCGACATAGAAGCTAACTCATTGGTGGGAACCGGGCAGGTGTTTGGTTGGGAAAACAGCCTACGATATGTAGATGAACGATCGGTTATTTACGTAAGCGGAACCGTGTCGAGAGCAACCAGGCAATACGACCAACTGAATAGGGGAGACGCCTTTAGCTTCGACTATGACCGACGTTTTGTTGGAAAGGCTGGTTTTATAATGAGTTCAGGCAACTTTATTGCTTCGGTGAACGGAGTTTTGGCAACCGGAAATCCGTTTACACTGCCAACGTCGAAATACAGAGCAATTGACGGTAGCATTGTACTGGCATACGACGAAATCAATAACTATCGCGCCGATGCGCACAAACGAATTGACTTGAAAATTGAATGGTTCTTTTCTGACGGTGTTCAGAGTTTAGAACTGATGATCTACAACCTGCTTGGGAATAGAAACATCAGCTCCATATACAGTCAGAGAGACGATACTTCAACCAACAGCAGGTACATTGCGTATACCTCATCGAGCTTCGTGTTTTTACCATTTGTTACCTACCGTTTAAGAATCGAATAATGAAGAAACAGAATTATATATTTCTAGCACTTATCGCCCTTTTTGGAGGGCTTTACGGTTGTGGTATCGACCGGCCAATCCCGCAAGGTGAGCTTCCAGGTTTCACCGACAAGATTGTTGTAAACGCCTCACTGGACAATATCAATCCGATGGAGATGAAGATCAGTCATGCCGCCGGAGCGTATACCAATGATTTACCGGAAGAATATACATCGGTAGCCATTTCACTGCGTAAGCAGGGGTCGTCTATTGAGATACCGTTTACATACAGCAATCTTACCAATAGTTTTGTGGCTTCCAATCCTGCAGAACCAGGAGTTACTTACGAGCTTGAGGTAGTTGACACCGGAGGGAACCTGCAAACGGTTACATCTCGTTGTGTAATGCCGGAACAGGTATTGGATAAGGAAATCGGCTACATCGAAAACGGAGGCACCGACATGGATGGTCGCCCGTCGGACTTGCTCTCGGTAAAATGGATTGACGTAGCGGGTAACAACTATTATATCGTTCATTTCTACTACTACAGTCCCACAGCCGATCTGTTTATTCCATTTGATTTTGAGTTGAATGACCCGACTTTATCGGCACCTGAGACGGTAAAACTGGTAGACGGTGGTTATTTGTTTAATGATGCTTTGTTTAACGGTAAGGAAAAGACCATAAGCGTTGTTCCTCCAGGAGGATTGGTGGCCAACAATCCAGATGTACTATACCTCATTGAGCTTCGTTCGGTTACGGAAGATTACTACCGTTACCACACCACTCTGCAACAGTACAAGGATAACGACGATATTCAGCGTGCTGGGCCTTTTGGTAGCGCCATCATTGTACACAACAACATTAACAACGGATTGGGTGCCTTTATC
>JAEPQQ010000039.1:0-6500 GCA_017640445.1 Bacteroidia bacterium
AAACATGGCAGGTTTGGACAATGCAACTCCATCAGATGATGGATATGAGGATTTTACCGATAACGGAAAAAATGCCACGGTGAAGCCCGGAAACAGTTACACCCTGAAAACAACGGTTTATTACGATCCGACCATGTTGGATTTTTTCTCGGGTAAGGTAGACTATAGGTTATGGATTGATTGGAATCAGGATTTTGATTTCGAAGACGAAGGAGAAATGGTCGTATCTAAGTTGGTAGACTGTGCCTCTGTAACCAGCAGCGACCGAACCGTACAGGCAGAGTTTACGGTAGAGGTTCCGGCAACGGCTAAACTAGGTACAACTCGGATGCGGTTTTACGAAGATATGCTGGTTTCTGATGGGCATCAGGAGCCCACGCCGTGTGGTTATGCCGGAAGCCTGGGACAGCATGGAGAATGTGAAGACTATGCCCTTGAAGTTTCGAACACAGCAAGTATAACCAAGCCTGAAGCTCGTTTGGTTTCCGTATACCCGAACCCAACCTCGGGCACATTGTTCTTTTCAGAGCAGGTAGAAACCATAACGGTTTACGATTTACAAGGCATGCAGGTGGCTTCTTATAGTAATACGTCAACCATCGACCTTGGAGAATTAACAAAAGGAATGTACATCGTTCATTTTACAACTGTTGGTGGTGAACTCGTTTCAACCCGAATTACACATATGTAAGGAGTAGCCGTTGGGCTTAGGTACGAAAGCGGGTGGGTGTACCATCCGCTTTTTTTTATGTTAGGTCGAACGATTCAACCTCCTGTACGTCTCCGGGCTGCATTTGTCCCAGGTGTGTGTTCCCTATCCGTATGCGAATCAGCCGGAGGGTTGGAAAACCAACAGCTGCCGTCATCTTTCTAACCTGTCTGAATTTACCCTCGGTAATGGTAATTGACACCCAACTGGTTTTACCATGCCGGTCGTCTCGAATGGGTTTACCCCGATCCGGAAACTCAGGGGAATCAACAATTCTTGCCTTGCACGGACCCGTGTGAAACGACTTACCGTGAATACCAATGGTTACCCCTGACTTTAGATGTTCAATTGCCTGTTTGGTTACGGTGCCGTCTACCTGAACTATGTACTCCTTCTCGATGCTGTTGCCCCGCACCAGCTGACTAAGGGCACCGTTTGTTGTGAGTAGTAAAAGCCCTTCCGATTTCTCGTCCAACCTGCCTATGGCCATGGTTCCTTCAGGAAACGCATGTAGTTCTCCTAAGAGTTTTCGCCGTTTGCGTCGGGTTTCGTTATACACAAACTGAGTGAGGTAACCATATGGTTTGTACAGAACAAAGTGGCGGTGATCGGACATTGCTGATCTATCTTAGTTTACGGTCTTTTTCATCAATAGACAAGTCGTTGATGGATGCAAATCGCTTGGCCATCAATCCGTTTTCGTCGAATTCCCAGTTTTCGTTGCCGTACGCTCGCCACCAGTTACCTTCACTGTCTTTGTATTCATATTCGAACCGTACAGCAATTCTGTTCTCACCGTGAGCCCAATAGTCCTTTTTTAGCTTGTACTCAAGCTCAGTGGCCCATTTGTCTTTTAGAAAGGAAACAATCTCGTCTCTTCCCAGTATGAACGTGTTTCGGTTTCGCCACTCACTATCAACGGTATATGCCAGGGAGACTTTGTTAGGGTCCTTACTGTTCCAGGCATCTTCCGCCATTTGAATCTTTTTTCTTGCGGTTTCCTCAGTAAAAGGAGGAAGTGGGTGTTTCTGTTCCATCGTACTGTTTTTTCTATTAACGGTCTTCTGTTTTTTTCGAAACTGACAATTCACTTTCGAGTGTGAACCCGGGTATTTTTTGGATTCCACTTTGGGTAGGTGTTGTTTCGGTAGCTTCGCCAGAACTCCCAAAATACCGCAACCGGTTCATAGTTTCCAGGTGCGGCAAGATCGCGGAAGACATCAATAAGAGATGCGTTATGTTTGTCCCACAGCTCCTTATACTGCTGGGAAAGTAACGCTTTGTATTGCTCGAAATCTGCCCAGGGGTTGGGTTGTTCCTTGCTCATTATATATCGACTCAGATAACCATTTATGTAGCCCATTAGTTCTTCAATCGTTCCAGAAGGGCAGAGATAGCCCATTCTATTTTCGATGAAGTTGAACATCGAGCAAATATCACTTGGTTCAACAATTACAATGTCTTCGTTGGTGTACTTCATAGTTGTTCTATGCGCGCGTATTTAAGATGCGGTATGTTCAATGGGTTGTTAACCAAATTAGAAACCCGTTTGTTCAACAGACGCACACTTTGATCATAGAACAACACCACAATTGGCGCGTCTGACAGAATCACACTGTCCATTCGCTCATAAAGCTTCATTCGAATCGAATCGGATGGTTCCACCAATGCCTGTTCGTACAGTTGGTCAAACGGTGAAGACGAAAAATGAGTGTAGTTCGGGCCGTTGGGCGAGAAGTTTTTACTGTAAAAGCACGAAAGGTAGTTCTCTGCGTCGGGATAATCCATAATCCAACTTGCCCGGAAAAACTCCAGATTGTTGTTTCTTTTTTGCTCTTTTAACTCCGATGAAGGCAGTACGTTTATCTCACAGACAATATCTACATCATCGAGTTGTTTTTGAATGTAAATGCACAAATCGAGATAGTCTTTCGTAGTAGATAGTCGAATCGGTTTGGGGTTCGACGCATAACCACTTAGCTCTAATTCTTCCAGGGCTTTTTCAAGGTTGTACTGAAAATGGTAGTGTTGGTTTTGATTGTAGCCCGGAAGACCAATGGGAACAAAGCCTCCCTCGGCAGGTTGGCCTACGTTGTTTCTCAGGTTTTGCAACATCTTTTTTCGATCGATAGCATAGTTCACAGCCTTGCGGAAATGGACGTTGTTCCACGGCCACGACACTGAACCACTATCCAGGTTAATGGCCAGGTATTCCGTGTTCAGGAAGGCCTTCTTTTCCAGTGTTATTTGGTTGGATTGCTCTTTTTTGAGAGCACCCGATTTGTCGAGAATAACATCTTTTGTCGTACTTGTAATGCCGTTAAACAGATCAAGTTTGCCTTCTAAAAACTGAAGCAAAGCCATTTGTTTGTTTGCCACAAACGAGATGTTAACCGCGTCAACAAAGGGCAGCGACTCTCCTTGTTGTTGTTCAAAGTAAGTGGGGTTTTTGTGCAAGACCAGACTGATGTCTTTTTCCCATAGAAAGAGCTGAAACGGACCCGTTCCAACCGGGTGTTGCGCAAAGGACTTTCCATAGAAGGAAATCGCCTCTATTGGGACAACAAAACAGTAGGGCATTGAGAGAATACCAAGGAAGGGAGCAAAAGGCTGTACCAATTCAATTTGAAGTGTTGAATCGTTGATGGCTTTAAACCCTCCATTTGCAATTTTGTCGTTGAAAATCCATGCGCCCGGTGAGGCGGTGGCGGGGTCCATCAACCGGTTGAAGCTGAAAACAAAGTCCGAGGCAACGACCCTGCGTGCCTTCGATTCAAAGCATTCTGATTCATGAAAATAAACATCTGAACGAAGCGTGAATGTGTATATCTTTCCCGTTTCGCTGATTTTCCATGATTTGGCTATGGCGGGTATCGGTTCGAGGTTAGTGTTGAGCTGTACCAAACCATTAAATACTTGATTTACAGCCCATATGTTATCCTGACTTGAGGCGAAAGCAGGGTCCAACGAGGTAATGCCGTTTTCCGAATTGTATCGAAATACGGTTTTGCCTTCTTCTTTTTTAGACACATTGCAGGATATTAACAGTATTGCGATGTGAATAAGTACCAATATCCTGTTCATTTATCCTAATTATTTAAACCTAGTTTTGAGCCTAAAGATTGCTTCAGAGACATGGCAAAAATATGGTATTTGGGACACTCGTGTTTTCAATTTGAAATTGATGGAGTACAGGTTGTAACAGACCCGTTCATCACTGGCAATCCGCTGGCTAGGCACTTGTCTATTGAAGATGTGAATGCCGATATCATACTGGTAACACATGGTCATGGCGATCACATTGGCGATCTGGTTGAGTTGGCAAAACAAACCGGAGCCGAGGTGATCACCAATTATGAAATCTGTGAGTGGTTAAAGAAGCAGGGATACGACAAAAGCCGTCCAATGAATCATGGTGGAACGTATGTGTGTAAAGGCATTTCATTTAAAATGGTAAACGCAGCACACAGTAGTTCTTTTCCCGATGGGACATATGCCGGAAACCCGGGAGGTTTTGTTGTTTCGGGGGAAACCGATTGCATTTATTATGCTGGAGATACGGGACTCACACTTGATATGCAATTGATCAAGGATGAATTCGACCTCAGTCTCGCTGTTTTGCCGGTGGGAGATAATTTTACCATGGGGCCCAGGGATGCCGCCAGGGCAGCTGAGTTTTGTGGAGCCAAACGAGTTGTAGGAATGCACTTCGATACATTTGGTTTTATTGAAATTGACCACCAACAGGCAAAAAATGAATTTGAGCAGAAGGGAGTAGAACTTGTTCTGCCCGAAGTAGGCCAAAAACTAGAACTTTAAAAGAAAAACAAATGACAAAAACGATTTGCGTAGCCAATCAGAAGGGGGGAGTAGGGAAGACAACTACGGCGATTAACCTTGCCTACAGTCTGGCCATCCTCGAATATCGTGTTTTATTAGTAGATGCTGACCCACAGGCAAACAGCACGTCTGGCCTGGGATTTGACCCTAAGAACATAAAAATTGGTTTGTATGAGGCCCTGGTGCAGGATATTAGTCCGGAAGACATTGTCTTGAATACGACCAATTCCAATCTTGACATTTTACCATCGAATATCGACTTGGTAGGCGCTGAAATTGAAATGATTGATCTACCGAATCGCGAAAAACTTATGCGTCGGATTTTGGGAAAGGTGAAGGAAGATTACGATTTTATTATTGTTGATTGTTCGCCTTCACTTGGGCTTATTACCACCAATGCACTGGCTGCTTCCGATTCCATCATTATTCCGGTACAGTGCGAGTATTTTGCGTTGGAAGGCCTGGGCAAGCTATTGAACACAATCAAGATTGTTCAGCGCGGCATAAACGTTAATTTGGAAATAGAAGGCCTGTTGTTAACCATGTACGACAGTCGGTTACGGCTATCGAATCAGGTGGTTGACGAGGTGAAACTTCACTTCCAGGATCTCGTATTTGAGACCATCATTCAGAGAAATACGAAGCTGAGCGAAGCTCCGAGTTTTGGTCTGCCGGTACTGGAGCACGACGCAACTGCGAGGGGAAGTGTAAACTACCTTGACCTGGCACGTGAAATCTTACAGAAAAACGGAATGACTAAAATGGCTTCGGCCGAGAAAATCTTACAGTAATGGCAAAGCGAAACGCATTAGGAAAAGGACTGGGAGCGTTGTTGGAGAATGATGGAAACGACGTTTCGACAAAATCAGAAGGGACACCAAATTCGGTAGCAATGATACCACTTAGTCAGGTGGTTGCGAATCCGTTTCAACCCAGAACGGAATTTGAAGATGAAGCACTTAGCGAACTGGCTGAATCCATCTTAATTCATGGGGTAATTCAGCCCATTACGGTTCGGAAAATTGGTTCGGAAAAGTACGAGCTGATAAGTGGTGAACGTCGGACCCGGGCAAGCATAATTGCCGGGCTTGAAAAAATACCGGGATACATCCGTTTGGCCAACGATCAGGAAATGCTGGAAATGGCACTGATCGAGAACATTCAGCGTGAAGACCTGAATGCCATTGAAATTAGCCTTAGTTACAAACGACTATTGGATGAATGTGGCCTTCGTCAGGAAGAACTTGGTGAACGCGTTGGCAAAAAACGTAGTACAGTAAACAACTACCTGCGATTGCTCAAACTGCCTGATAGTATCCAGTTGGCTATTCAAAAAGGTGAGATATCTATGGGACATGCACGTGCGCTGATCAACATAGAAGAAGTAGAGGTTCAGGATTATATCTGTAAGCGTGCAGTAGCCGAAGGTCTTTCGGTAAGAAAGGTTGAGGAGTTGGTAAAGGAGTATCAGTCTACAGGTGTTGTACCTGACGGCAATACCGAAACCACAACTACCACCACTACATCAACGTCAAAGGAAAAGGCTTCCTTCAAAGAGTTTAAGCCTTACCGCGACTTGTTGAAAACAAGACTTGATTCCAACGTGGAATTTAGTTCTACCAAAGGCGAACAGGGTAAGATCATCATCCATTTCGATGATAAACCACATCTTACCGATATTCTGGAGAAACTCCGGAAAATATAGTACGACCTAAAGTTTACAAGAACTCATCGAGATTTTCAGGTTCTACAAACGCAAAACCACATCTTTGCGTTAACAATTTATAATGCGGCCCATTGTCATTATTTGTTTTCTTCTGAGCATAACGTCGTTCAGCGCCAGTGCTCAGTTCAGTTTTAAACAGGCATGTTTGGACATCACATCGTCGTACACAAATACCCCGCTGAAAGATTCGAATGAGTATCACAGCCCAAGAAAGGCAACCATTAT
>JAEPQQ010000039.1:6510-31739 GCA_017640445.1 Bacteroidia bacterium
GGCCATAATCCCAGGTCTTGGACAGATTTATAACAAGAAATACTGGAAGGTAGGTTTGATCTATGCGGCTGGTTTTGGTATAGGATACGGGATTCAGTACAATATGGACTCGTTAAAGAACTATCAGAAGGCATTGATCGCTGAACTGGATGAGGATACGTCTACCAAAAATCTCTGGTATCCTTACCTAAGCGTGGACAAGATTCGAAGTGAACGAAACTTTTACCGTAAAAACCGGGATCGACTGATTTTGGGAGCTGGTTTGTTATATGCTTTACAGATCATTGACGCGAACGTTGATGCGCATCTCAGGGAATTTGAAGTGAACAAGGATCTGGCCATAAAGCCTAATCCAGGTTTTATGGTGCAAAACCGGAGGGTTCAACCTACACTGGGTTTCAGCCTGCGATTCTAACTAAATAATCTATACACACGTGTGTTAATTGGAGGTCTTCCGAGCGATGAGGCTTCTAATTTAGACCTTATATTTGCCGACCTTAAAAAAGCATCAAAAATGAAGAAAATTGGAGTTATCGGGTCGGGTACAATGGGCAATGGAATTGCACACGTATTTGCTCAAAACGGTTATAACGTAAACCTTATTGATATTAAGCCGGAAGCACTGGAAAGAGCGCTTGCAACTATAGCGAAGAACTTTGACAGACAGGTAGCCAAGGGAAGGGTAACCGAAGAAGAAAAGCAAGCCAGTCTCGACCGTATTTCTACCTATGTAAACATTGTTGATGGTGTTGGAGATTGCGACCTGGTTGTTGAGGCGGCCACCGAACGGATGGATCTGAAAATGAAGATCTTTAAGGAAATCGACGATAGCAGCCCGGAACATTGCATTTTGGCTTCTAATACTTCCTCCATATCGATTACGCAGTTGGCTTCTGTAACAAAGCGACCTGAGAAGGTAATTGGAATGCATTTCATGAATCCGGTACCGGTAATGAAGTTGGTTGAGATCATTAATGGATACAGCACATCCAAAGAGGTAACGGAAACCATTGAAAAGCTTTCAAAAGACATTGGAAAGATTCCTGCAATGGCAAACGACTATCCTGGATTTATCGCCAATCGAATACTGATGCCAATGATCAACGAAGCGATTTATACCTTGTTCGAAGGAGTAGGTGGCGTTGAAGAAATCGACACCGTTATGAAGCTTGGTATGGCGCACCCAATGGGGCCTCTTCAATTGGCAGACTTTATTGGTTTGGACGTATGTAAGGCTATTCTTGAAGTGTTATACGATGGCTTCGGGAATCCAAAGTATGCACCATGTCCGTTGTTGGTTAATATGGTGAACGCAGGTAAACTTGGGGTGAAATCGGGAGAAGGTTTTTACAGCTGGACCCATGGAACCAAGGAACTTGTGGTTTCCGATTCTTTTAGCAAATAAAGATTCTCGATCGGGAGTCCTTATCCTATTTCCTGCGCATAGGCTATCATGTCTTCATAGACGGTACGCCATCCTACCCAACGTCCACTTTCGCTGAGTGATTCGTTGTGCCACAAACTTACGAAGGTGCCATTTACACGTTTAACATCGTCCATAAGCTTGCGAATAGCTGTTTTCGCTTGTTCAGCGCTAAGCCCATCATAGTGCAATGGTGTAATGTCCATCATGCAGAATGGAACCAACTTCAGTTGTGTTGAACGGTTTCGCTCCAGGTCAAAGAACTGGAACGGTACTGCTATACCTGCTCTAAAACCCGTATGAGTTGAATAACCCAAAGTATGGTCGGATGTTATACCGAGGTCAATGAGGTTCTGGTAGGTTTTGGGCATGCTCATAATAAGATAGTGTTGCCTGCTCACATGAACGTCGCGGGCCAATAGGTTGGCCAATGCATGGACCTCACGTTGTACAATGGGAAAGTCTTTGTTCGACTGATAGGAGGGATGTATATCCGCAGCGTGGGTATCGTCGAGTCGTTTTATAAGTTGCTGGAACTCTGGATTGCCAAACTTCGTGTTTTTGTCAAACTCGCCGCTTTTCCCAATTTGGACGAAATACTGCACCCTGGTGCCGTGGTTGGCGTGAACCTGGTCCTGCCAGTCGAAATTGTAAAAAGGGTCGTGCTTAGTTCCGATCAATACACGTATTCGGTCACGTACTTCCTGCCAGTCTGATTTCAACATGTCTCGCACAATTCCGCCCATCGTTCGAACGATACCTTTGTTCCGATATTTCCAGGCCTGGTCTATATCTAGGGTAGAACAGTAGTCAAAGTCAGGCTGTTGTGTCGATATCTCGGGATACGCACGTTTAAGTTCGGTATACAGCGCTAAACACCATTCATTAATCAGAGGGCGTTTGAGCAGATCATATTGTACCAGGCAAGAGGCCGTGGCGGGAAATCGGTTGTGATCGTCCGGTACATAATCGAGGTATTCCTCGTAACGACTTACCAAGAAGAAGGACGAGCCCAAAATGTCGAATGATTCGGAAGGATTTACAAGCAAGGTGGGCAGCCCGTGGTATGGAGTTCCCTGCCTAACCTGTTTCTCAACCAGGTTTTTTTCAAACAGCAAGCCATCAGGCGCCATGTGAAAGCCATCGAGTTGGAGGTTGTCAGAGTAGTTAATCTTTACCCTCGAAACGGCGTTGTACGTGTCTTTGTTTGAGGTTACATCTACATGAAAACCCAATAACTTGTGAAAAACGAGGTCGGCGATATATGTTAACCGCGGAGACTCTTTTTCGGAATAGATAATAAGCTTATCCATCGATCTACCTGAACTCTGCAAATGTTGAATCCAGTAATTCCGCCAGTTTGTAGTCTTTTTCAGTGACTATGTTTCCTGCATCGTGTGTGCACAGTTCAACATGTACTTTGTTATACACGTTTTGCCAGTTGGGGTGGTGATTCAGTTCTTCAATTTTTTCTGAAACATCGAACATCCATCGTGTGGCATCGAGGAAGTTCTTAAAAATAAAAGTCTTGGTTAATCGATTGTTCTCTTCTTTCCAGATTTCCATAATTATTTCTTTAGAACTTTCAGATAGGTAGAGGCGTTACCTAACTTCAATTCTACGAAATATATCCCGGATAGGAAGTCGTTTGGATCGAGTATGATTTTGGTAACATCGTTTCCCTGCTCAATGGTTTGGCCTAAGTTATTGTGTACAAGATAGTTAAACTGCTTTCCGTCTTTCGACGTAATGATGGCGTTTTCACTACCCAAACTAAAACCTGTGGTGTTTAGTGCAGAAAACAGGCGTTGAAACTCGATGGATTGTCCTGATGAGGCGAGGATGTCGTGTTTTGCAAAACAGTTGCGTATGTCGTGGTGGTATCTGGCATTCCACAACATAGAATCTACTTTGAGCAGTACATTGGCCATGTCAGGTAGTTTGGCTCCTTTGGCCTGAAAGTAGAGATGTTCAAGAACCAGGCTGTCTACCGGTCCGCGTCCGATTTTGTCGTATAAACACATTAAAGGTGTGGACCATAGTTCCCGATCGTGGTTGGTATTGTTGGTCATGTCGGTTGGATAAATCAGCTTATCTCCGATATGTACACCGCTAAAAAACGGGTTGTGTCCATCCCAGTTAAACATGAGTTGCCAGGCGAAGTCGGTAAACGATTTAGAGTAAGAAGCACTAAAGTAATCAGCATTTCCTTCTTCCATAGCTGCGCGGTCCCTGGTGCTCGAAAATGAATTCGGACCGGCTACGTGGGAAAGTGCGTGCGAAAATTCATGGACAACAATTTCTCCATCTTCCGCATCATCAACCCCACCTTCGCCAAACTCCAGTTGAAGTGGCCGTACACCGTAGTTAAACGACGAGAAGTCTGCTCCGTTATAACCATGGGCGTCAATCTCCAGTGTGTCGGGTAAAGCCGTTTCAAACCCCAGACCTTCAACGTAATCCGACATTTGAGTAATGTGGTAGAAGGCGTTAACATCTTCAAAGGCACGTTGGCTTCTCGTAAACGAAAATGTATCATTGGTAGAATAGGTTTGAGGCACTACAGGGTCGCTCACCTGACCAAAGTAGTAGCGGTCAGATTTTAGCCAAAAAGTATCGTTTTCGTAATACGTTTTCATTTTTACCCATTTTCGCTCCGCATTGATCACCGGAACATCAAGATCGTTTGAATCGATATATGGACTTCCGTAAGACTTTTCAGCCGTGTTTAACGGGTTTATGAGAAAAACCTGTGCATTCACCAGGCTGTCTGGCAAGTGATAATAGTGTTTGGCTTCCTGAGAATGAACCTCCCAGTTATCGAGTAAAAGCTTGCAATTACCTTTGTCGTCGGTAATTACATCGGCCAGTTGCCAACCCGAATAGGTTTCAACCCAGGTTTTGGATTGTTTGCCGAGGTGGTCGCTGGTTAACGTTGCGTCTACTGCTACAACATTGTCCTGAACCAATACAACATCGCCTGAAAGGTTGGTATGCACACGTAGTTCAGTGTCAAAAACGGGTATTCCGTTTTTTAGAACGTCATAGGTGTAGTGAATTCCTGTAAGACTTTGTCTTACAGCTATTTCCATAAGTGAATAATCCGGTTGACTCAATACTGGATGTACCTGAAGAAAGAGCTTTTGGACCTCGTCGGAGCTCGTTAGACGATCAGCCCGTTTGTAGGCAACCGTTTGATGAGAAACCAATTCCGAAATACCAGATGGAGCTATGTATTGCGCCCGGGTAAGTGAGCTGGTAATCAGTAAAAAAGCCAACGCGATCTTTTTCATAATGTAAAGATAGTCAATGTCAGAGCCTTATTGTTCATCCCTTAGATCAAAATTGGGTAATGATTCCAACGATTTGACCAACGGTTCAAATTGGCTTAGTTCCATAACGATTTCGAAGTAACCTCCTGGATTCTTAGGTGGGGAGATGATCTCAAACCCAAGTCGACCGGCATATTCATATACCTTATAGTCGTTGGCACCAAGATCTCTGATCCAACATTTCTTTTTCAATGTTTCAGTTCGAACTTCAGCTTGCTCGAGGGCTAGTTTAGCGGCCATACCATATGATTCAATGAGGCCAGAGACTCCCAGTTTTTTTCCCCCGTAATACCGAACAACGGCTACGAGCACATGGGTGAGATTGTTTGATCGGATCTCTCTTAAGATCGGTTGCCCAGCCGAGTTCCCCGGCTCTCCATCGTCGTTGGCGCGATATTCATCACCTCCTACACCCAGAACCCAGGCATAACAAACGTGCGTTGCATCCGGATACTGGCTCCAGAGCGCGTCGAGTCGTTCCTTGATGTCTATTTTGGAAGAAACCGGAAACGCATATCCCATGAATTTTGAACCACGCTCTTTGTAAAACGACTCGGTGGGTTGATCGATGGTGATGTATGAGTGCGAATTGTTCAAAATGGCCAGCTAATTAATACAATGGCCACCACAGCCATTGAAATTCCGATGAGGTTTCGGCGGTTTAAATGCTCTCTAAATATGATTACGGAAAGGATTGTAGAGAGCAGGACAATGCCAATGTTATTGAGTGGATATACCTGAGAGGTTTGGAAAATATTGGATTGTAGAGCCTTAAATATGAAGAAAATACTAAAGTAGTTTGGTACGCCCAGTATGATGCCGGCAAAAACGTTTTTCCATTTGAGTTGGGTCCATTTCCTGGCTACTCGAATGGTTGTGACCAGGGTTCCCAGAATGGCCGCAGAAAAGAAGATTAAGATGGTGGGTACTTCTGCTGGAACTCCATTAAGGTTTAGTTCGATGATCTTTAAAGACAGGTCGATACACCCACTACCTATGAGCACTAAGGCCGGCAATAGAATTACCCAGAGGCCAGACTTGATCTTGATTTGGTTGCGATCTTTTTTGCTTACGAAGTAAACACCCAATAAGCTAACCACAATACCAATTAAGAGCATTGCTGTAGGCTCTTCTTTGAGGAAGATAAAAGCATACAATACGGGAAAGACCACACCCATTTTGGCTGCAATCACTGAAACGCTAATGCCAAACTTTTGAGCGGTAACCGCCATACCAAAGAAAACCGTAATAAAGAAAAGCCCAAGTACTATGCAGTATTGCGCCCAACTATGTTCATAAATCGATGGTGTGAGGTATTCGTTTACGTTCGAAGTAAGTACGCCCGTTCCCACGCATACCCAGTAATTGACTGCAATGGCTTGTTGGTTGTCAACAGAATGGGTTGGAAAATAACGAAAGATCAGGTTGATCAATGATGAACACAATATGCTGAGTAACAGGTACATATCAACGGGAGTAAACGTTTATCAGGTCCAAGCCAAGCTGAAATTCCTTTGTTGGTTCTATGTTAGATAAGGAGGGGGCCTCAACGCCGTTGTCCCAGTTGGTCGGTGCTATTATTCTATGGCATTCATCCCAGGTGTTAGTATCGATAAACTGCTGAATCAGTTCGGCTCCACCTTCTACCATTAGCTGTAAAATACCAAGAGTATGCAAGTGGTTGAGAAGTGTTGGTATTACCTCTTGTTTCGCCCCAACCTCCAGGAATTCAACCGAGTTAGGTGCGCCTGATCGTTTTGGCCCCAACACCAGAGCAGGGTAGCGATCCTGAAACAATTTATGACTCATGGGTATACGGGCTTTTCGATCAAGAATTACGCGTAACGGGTTTCTCCCGGGCCAATTACGGGTGGTAAGACTGGGATTGTCGAGGAGTGCCGTATTGGTACCAACCAGAATAGCACCTGATTCAGCCCGTAGTTTATGGGTGTAATTTGAGGCGAGTTGCCCGCTAATTTGAGGGTCCTGATTTTTGTCGTTGCTCAGGCGCCCAATAAAACCATCAGAGGTTTCGGCCCATTTAAGTACAACGTACGGACGTTTGAGTTTATGATGGGTAATAAAGGCACGGTTCAGGTGTTCCGCTTCTTTTTCCAGAACTCCTAACGTTACATCAATACCGGCGTCCATCAGTTTTTTTATTCCATTGCCTGCAACTTTATCGTGAGGGTCGGTATGAGCAATTACAACCTTAGGAATCTCTCGGGCAATAATTAAGTCGGCGCAAGGTGGAGTTTTACCGTAGTGGGAGCAGGGTTCGAGGTTAACATATAGCGTGCTTTCCCTCAACATATCAGCGTTTTCCACATTGAGAATGGCGTTTACTTCTGCATGGGGTTGCCCGTAGGCTTGGTGAAACCCTTCGCCAATAACAACATCGTTATGAACAACTACGGCACCAACCATGGGGTTGGGGTGTGCATCGGCAGAGGCGGATTGTGCCAGTTCAAGGCACCGATGCATAAATGATGTATGTATGTTGTGCGTCAAACCACTTAATTTCGACCGCAAATGTATTTAACTTTAAGGGGCATTAAGAACCGTTTTAAGGAAGAACTTGCAGAAACTTACTCCGAACGGGAGGTTGATCAACTTTTTTACCGGTTGGTACGGTTTGTAACGGGAATGGATAGGGCGGAGCTGGTACTGAATTACGATTCAGATTTGGCCGAAGAAAAAAGCCAGGAACTGATAGCATGTTTGGAGAGGCTTGTGTTGGGAGAGCCAGTACAATACGTTGATAATCAGTCTTTTTTTATGGGAAATACGTATTACGTTGACGATTCGGTGTTGATTCCCCGACCAGAAACCGAAGAATTGGTACAGCGCATTTTACACCAACATGGAAAGGGAAGTCAACGCCTGCTTGATATCGGAACAGGTAGCGGCATTATTCCTATTTCATTGGCCATTGAGCGCCCGAATTGGGAAATATGGGCTTGCGACGTATCGAACGAAGCGTTGATCACTGCCCGACGAAACGCGAGGGAATTGGTCAAGTATTCTGAGGTGCGGTTTTACAGAGATAATATTCTCGAGGCGTCTACCCAACATGCAGAGCCAATGGACATCATTGTAAGCAATCCGCCGTATGTGTTGGAATCAGACAAGCAGGAAATGTCCAGGCAGGTGCTTGACCATGAGCCACATATGGCTTTGTTTGTTTCCGACAACGACGCTCTGTTGTTTTACAAAGCGATTGTGCATTATGCGCAAAACAACCTTGTAACCGGGGGTAGGCTCTATTTTGAGATTCACGAGGAACTAAGCAGCCAGGTAGTTGAATTGCTTGAAAGTAATGGGTATAAAGATGTGAATGCCTTGTCAGATATGCAAGGCAAACAACGGTTTGTAGAAGGTGAAAAGGTCTAGTTGTGTTGTTCCAATCCCAGGGTATTAATAACCGCCATGGGGCCGCCACAGTACGTTCCATGACACGATTTACAGGCATCAATCGATTTCGAGTAGAAATACGCTTGAGAATCGCCTCGTTCAATGCCTCTAAGTGCTGACAAATAAGGCACAGCCATTGCCTGAAACGGATCTTCAAGATGCTCATCTCTCGTGCCCTCGGCCGTTTGAAGTTCCCAAATGGCTTCAGGTACTTTTGGAGTTGGTTTTCCTTGTTCGAGGTTGGCTTTGGCCTTTTTTGAGAAACGAACCATTTCGCGCATCAATTGAGACATTTCCGAAGCTTCGTACATATCTGCATCGCCTGACTGTTTTGTTCCGCAAGACGCCAGGATAAGAAGGAGGGAGAAAAGGCTAACGGTTTTCATTTATTCAATGATTACGCCATCTGCCAGAAAGCTAAGCTTCACTTTGGGCGATGTAACCTCGGCGATTGCCGTTTCTTTTTCTTCATCCGACTTGTTTGAGTCACGAATCAACTCTTGTTGGTCAGCAATGGACAAAGTGTCGACGTACGCCCAACCCTTAACCGTTGCACTGTAGTCGCTACTGTTCATAGGTACGAAATATCCGTAATCTTTGAACTTGACAAGCATGTCGTTACCGGCCATGTCCATCTTCATCCAACAACCTTTAGCCTGGCATACGGCAGAAATAGTGCCTGATACGGTAGCCTGAACAGAGTCTTTACCCTCCAGTTCTGCTAGTAGTTGTTCACCAGACATGGCGTTAGTGGCTTGCCACGATTCATCGCCGTACCGACCTTCAACTTTGTCGCTTTGTTGACAGCTCCATAGGCTTCCAAAAAGCGCAATACATACAAATAGCTTTTTCATATTCGAAGAATTCGAGCGCAAGTTATCACTTGGCGCAGAGGAAGGCAAGTTCAGACGTAATTAAGAATGAATCAACCCGACTTACGGGAAAGATCGCGAATGGCTTCGGTTAACTCGTTGAAGTTTGAGTTTTGAATGGCTTCGGTTAATTCGGAAAGAATGGAATTAAGGTTTTTATACTCTTCGTTACTTTCATTAACCATGCCCATTCCGGTGGGTCTATACGACGAAACACTGGCAGATCGCCCGGAAATAAGCCATGCCAGATCGAGTTCGGGATGCACGGATGCAAGGTTTTCGAAGAAGTCGAGTGTGGGTTTCGCTTTTTTCTTTGAGAAGTAACTGCTCAGGGTGGAAGTAGGCATTCCAATGGCCTGACAGAATTTAACCCGGCTCCCATATTCCTGATGAATAAACAAGTCGAGTCTTGACAAGAAAGTACTTTCGTTTTTCCTACCGTATGTTAAGTCTTCAGCCATTGCACAGAAAATATTTGCAACGATATTTCGCAACTAATTGGATTTTTCCATTACTTTGTGTTGAGAAACTCTCGTTCTTTATCTGAAATTATTGAGAATGGTCTCAAAAAACAAACGAAACACAATCTGACCATAAGAATATCGGGATTGATGTTGTGGGTTCCTTTTGGAATTGCCTGTTTGGTGTGTGCGTATGTTTTTTGTCAAATATGTTGCCATGACGATTATCGGACATAAACTTCTCTTTTTGAGCTTCAAAACACCGGGTTTAGATGGGGCTTCTCAATTTCTGTTGCATACGATATGTCGTTTTGGTGTTGATGCTGCCAACGCCTTTGAAGAATCGAAACAAGAACAGGGCTAAACATGAAAATACGATTTTCACATTGGGTTGAACCTGATGGGAAGGGAGGACTCCGGTGCTATGTTAGGGCATTGGGAGAGGAAGTGTCGTTTGTTACATCACCATCGGGTAAGGACAAAAGTTTTGATATGGCGGAGGCGCATATCATTGTCAAACGTTTGCGAGTGCTTTTGCTCCAACGGAACTTGGTCTTCAGTCTGGCGCCAAGCCAACATCGAGATAAAATGAAACTGGTAAAACGGTTACAACAAGAGATTGACAGCGTAACACTGGTGCCGGCTTCCAGGCTTTATGCGTTTATTGTGAAGCACAGGCGCGAACTACTATCGATTTGTCCTAATCAACGTACCGATTTTAATGTGGCCATGGAGGAACTCATTGTTCATGCAATGGCTACAATCTAGGTATCTTTTTGGGGTTTAATTTTCAGAAACGACTTCCTTCATAATCTCAGAAGGTTGGTTCCACGAATCCCTTTTTGATTCGTCCACATAGCGCGTGGCTTTAGTCATGATAAGATATTTATAATATTGGCTTAATGACCAAGGTTTGGAATTTGAGGGGATTTTTGACGAAACAGGCTTCATAACACGACGACCTTTTTGGGTAATTAGCGGTTTCAAAAGTGCCACACTCCGTGGACAAATTCATCACCAAAACTAATGATTTTTAACACTTATGCGTAAAATTTTTGGGGTTATGCGGAGAAGAGGCCGGTGATAAGCACTTCAGCGTAAGGCAATTGGTCTTTCTTTAAGTTATGGCAAATTCGTGTGTTTACAAGGGTTTAGGTGTTTTGGTTTGGGGGGGTATTGGTCGATATACCGTGATTTACTGAGTAAGAATAGGGGAAAGAAGTGGCTTCCTTACTTCTTCAGTACTTCAATTTTGTCCAACAAAAGCTGTTTAACAGCATAACTCATTCATAATATTTAATAACAAGAACATGCTTAAGAAATCTAATTTACAAGAAAACCCCTTTGACAACAAAATTCTTTCCAACATTGCAGTGAATCTAACACTGTTTGGCGATCTAAGACAAAACTTCGAAGAAAGGTACAATTACTTCGGAAACCCAAATCCCGAAGACGAGGTATTGGAAGTAAAAGTGATTGACTTGCTTAGCGTAATTCCAGCTGGCTACCTGACTACGGATGGCAGGGGCATTGCCTTCCACCACGTGATTGAAAACGAGGGTGGTCAGGATTTTTATTCCTTTGCGGTGACAGCCTGGAAATATGAGAACAACGAGTTTACAGGTGTACCATTGGACAACAACAAACTTCGAATTCTAAATCGTTCTGCAAACCAGGGAACGGATGAATATGATTTTAGCAACCTGGCGGTCAAGAAGCAAACGTATCATAAGAGTGATACGCTTAAGGTCAAGAATGGAGTGGGGGCGGAGATTTTGGTAAAAACATTACCTAAACATCCCCAAGCCTGTTACTTTGAAGGTAAAAATTTCAAAAAAATGCTAGACGATAACACCATGGGAAACAACGATGTAATCGAGGTGTTGAACGGGGCAATTTATAAGGCCAATGCCCATGGTCTTAATGTTCATTCTCCCATTCTTGTGTGTAACAAGGCAGGTGTTAGGCAATTGAGCGATGAAGGTCCAGCAGGAAGTTTTGAGAACAAAGCGCTTGACGTAGGAAGGCTTTGTCCGCCCGAGTGTAACAAACCGAACTAGCTTAATCGGCTAATCCGGTACGTAAATCTGAAACCTTCAGTATCACTACCTTTTGCGATGTAATTTGTGGTGAAATAACTGAAATTTGGTTTCAGATTTATGTGTTTAACCCTAGCACCAGAAAAATGAAAAAGAACCTGTTATTGCGCCGTACCATTTATGGAGGTTTACTTAGTATCCTCCTCTTCTTTCTTTGGGACCCCTATGATTTTTTTTTCAAAGGGAACAAGTACATAGGTGGTCACCCGTTACCAACCATAATTGCAAAGGGTATGTTTCAGGATTTTGAAAAAGCCTATAGCATAAATAGTCAATGGGCCGATTCTACTCTCAAAATTCCCCTCAAAACCTTGCATGAGATGGGAGATAATTTGTTCACCAGGTTTGGTGATGCAACTTCACAAGGAGTGGCATTTCACTATGTTCTTAGAGACGAGGGAGGGAAGAAGTACTTTTCCTATGTTGTTAGTGCCGCCACTTTATTGACCAAAGACCCTCCGGTATTCCCAACAATTAAAGGGAATAATAAAAGCTACTTTTGGTTGAAGGAGAATGGTGGAATAGAGCCTATAACGCATAAGGAAATGGACGTTCTCAAAGCGGCTTATCTTCAACAAATCAAGGTTAAGGATACGTATCCAAAGGATAGTGTAATTCACATTAAAGACTTTGAGCATCCCACGTTTAGTTTTTTTTCGGGAAAAAGTCTCAAGGCATTTTTTACTCAGAATATTTCAGGCAGAAATATTCAACACCTCGATTTACATATTTTTAACGGAGCGGTTCACAATGAAGACGTAGTGCTCTCCTCAGGTCACAAAGATACTTTGGATGTGCAAGTTCCAATCTTGGTTTTTGCTGATAATCAAAAAGGCACCATCTACATGGATGGTGGAGCATTTTCTGATACACAACCCTATCGCAACCGGGCTCTTGACGTTGGGCGACTTTGTCCACCTGAATGTAATAAAATGTGATGTTGGAGGACATTTTTTACAAATTACCTCTTTGGACCTACCTGGTTTTGGTTGCAGGTTGTGTGGGACTACCTTTTTTGCGCCGAATGTCAAAGGTAGAGCGTTTGGTCATTGCAATTTTATGGATTAATGTATTCATGGACCTCCTGGGAAATTATATGAACAACACAGCGAATAAGAACATTGTCGTTTATAATGCGATTACTCCGATAGAAATTGTCTTGACCCTGGGTATATATCAAATGGTTTCTCACGGGAGTCGCCTTAAGAAGGCTCTGAAATGGTTAATGATCATGTTTCTTACTTTGGTTCTTTATGATTACTTAACAGCTGATGGATGGCACGATTTTCATGAGATGAGTTACACCGTTGGGTGTCTCGGACTGGTGGTAGTGAGTTACTTCTTTTTACGATTTACGATACTCGGAAAAGGAGAGGTTAAGACGCTTGTGTTTTGGTTCGCCGTTGCCAATATTTTCTTTTACGCGTTGGCGGTGTCCATTTTCGCTGCGGAACCTATTGTTCAGCAGTTGGAGCGAGATACAGGGCAGTTGATCATGAACCTAAAAAATACTGCGTACAGCATTTGGACCTTACTTATAATTTTTGGAATACTATGGAAATTGAAGAAAAATATATTCTCTTTTTGATTATTGCGACCACACTTGTGGTCATGATTCTTATTGGGATAGCGGTAGACTTAGTTCTTATCTATCGAAGGAAGAAGCTGGCCGCCGAACAAGAAAGGAGGGCTCATATGGTAGAGGTGGACCGTCTGCTACAAAGGCACGAAGTAGAAAGTGTTAATGCTCTTTTACAAGGCCAGGACGAAGAACGTATGCGGATTGCCAGGGAACTCCACGACAGTTTAGGGAGTCTACTTTTTACCGCTAAGCTTCATTACTCTCAAATGGAAAAACAGGTAACCTCGTTACTAGAACAGAATCAGGTGTCGCATGGAGAGGTACATGGCCTTCTCGATCAGGCAGTGGATGAGGTGAGGAGAATATCACACGACCTGTATGAAGGCTCGCTCGCTCAGTTTGGATATAAAACGGCCTTAGTTCAGCTCATCAATGCCATTGAGTCTACCAATTCTATTCGTATTGAGTTTGATGATGGAAGTATTGATCCAGGCATGATCGTGGCCATTCAGAAGGATCTCTATCGTATAACACAAGAACTGCTGAGCAATACCCTGAAATATGCTAAGGCCAGCGTAGCAAGCATTGCGATCCATTACGATGAGGCTGAATTTATGTTTACCTATGAAGATGATGGTGTTGGATGGTCAAAAGAAGAAAGTGAGTTTAGCGAGGGAATAGGCATCAAGAACATTCGTGCACGCGCCAAAGCGATAGGGGGACAATTGACAATTGATGGTAGAAAAGGTGTAGGAATGAAGTGTACACTAAAAATAGTTAACGATAATGATAACAATTAACCTTATTGATGACCACAAGGTGGTATCCGATGGGCTTACCCACGTGTTCGGTTTAGAGGAGGACTTCTTAGTTTCTGAAGTCGCTACTTCCTGGAGGTCGGGATTAGCTCAATTGGTTGACCATCAACCCGATGTGCTGGTGCTTGATTACAGTCTTGATCCACACAAACAGGAGAAAACCGGACTTGATGTGGCGAAAGAGGTTATGGATTCCTATCCGAACATTAAGATACTGATGTTAACCATGCATACATCACCCGATATCATCGTGCCGGTTGTGGAAGCCGGAGTGCATGGTTATATGCTTAAAAGTGAAAAGAGGTTCGACATAGTACGTGCAATTCGCTATCTCCATCAAGAGGGGCACTACTTTAGCCCTGAGATTGCTCCGCAGTTAGCCATGGACATGAAACGATACCGGGAGAACTATATTGATATTACCGATCGGGAACAGGAGGTGTTAGAGGTTATGTTTCGGGGACATACGGCCAAAGAAATTGCTGATATTCTATGCATTAGTCCCAAAACGGTAGAAACACATCGAAAGCATTTGCTGGGAAAGTTTGATGCCCGAAACAGTCTCCATTTGATCCATAAGGCCCTGTCGAAAGGGTATCTAAGGCAACCTGCACCAGGTGAGTCTAGGTAAATTGGGGTAAATCTGGTACGCCTGTTCCATTTAATACGGATACAACTACAAAAAACACCCCCAACGAAACTTGCTTCATCGGGGGTATATAGTTGTGTCGGACGTTATCTATTCATCAAAATTGTCGATGAAATAAATTTTGTTATCCGTTTTACCTGTCCAGAAGAGATAGGTGTTTGTGTCAGTGAGGTTACACAACGCAGGGGAATAGTTCGATTGAGCCAATCCCAGCTGAGTCGGAACCGAATTTCCATGTGGTAATGGGAAGCTGCCTCCAACCGTCTCGAAAATAGATCCTGAATCATCATGAGCACGCCAGGTTACCAACATTCGCTGTGAGCTCCAGGCCATGCCGCAAGGTGAGGCTACCGTGCTGTCAACCGAGTTGATTTCGTTCGTTGGCCCCTGATTTGAAGTAGGACTGTTCCATGTGCTGTACTCGATACGGTTGGGAGAATTGGGATTCACCGTCATCTGATAGAGCTCATCGTTCCAAATGAACAAAGCAGGTGCCTGGTTCGTGTTTGCGGTTACACCAGGACTTGACGGAAAGTTACCATCCTGGCTAAAGAGAACGCCAGTGCGGTTAAGAGTGTCCGTTCCTCCCAGAACCAACCACTCTATTCCCTGGTAATTCCATGTACAAGTTGCCGGTGGTTGATCCTTAATGGCAAGACCAAATACCGAGATTTCTTTTCGTGGTGACCAGTTTGAACCATCGTTGCTGGTTTGACACCAGGTGGAATAAGAACCGGGGCTGCCTTGAGACTCGCCTGTCCAAAACAGGTAAATCTTCTGATCAAAAACGGTTACAGCAGGAGCCGAAGTTGCGTTTCCGGAAACTACTACGTGGCCATCGGGCCATGAGGTAGTGCCTGAGTTTGATTTACTACAATAGATGTCGTCATTTGAGTTCTCCGATTGCCAGAAAACATACATGTTTCCATTGAACATGCAAACGGCAGGCCGGGCTGAAGTTTTGTCATTGTCGTTAATCGTACGTGCAGTGTACGGCGTTGATTGAGGTGTTGCGGTCATTGTTAATATATTTTAGTTACAAATGCGCTTCGCTTGAACAGAGAGCGCTCATGTAAGTCTACAACCAACAACCACCAACAACCAAACGACACACGTCTTAATTCATCAGAAATCCGCTTTTTACCAATAGTTAACTAGCCTAAACCAACGAGGTGTCTTGCATGAACATGTGAAATTGGCCAGGATGGTTGCCTCAGCATCCAACTCGGTCTTCAGCAAACCAATACAATTCCGATGGTTCTTATAACTCACTTCATTCAGCCTAGTTACCAATTTTTCGTTGTAAAACTCCGTCAATGGATAATTTGCCTCCACCAACGAACACCAGGGCCAGGGCAGAGAATACAAACAATAAACTGAATTGGATGCCTTCGCCCGATTGATTACCGAACCAGTTCATAAAGAAACCATGTTCCAAATGATAGAAGGATGCTCCGAAAAGAACAATGCCCAACAATGCGGCGTTTATCCGTGTAAACACACCTAAGATTAGGAGCAAAGAGCCGAAAAACTCGATTAGGATTACCAGCACGGCGATAAAGGCTGGTAGGCCATAGTGTTGACCCAAAATGTCTATCAGATTTCCGAAATCCGTTATTTTTTGATACCCATGTGGTAGAATCACAATACCTAACCCCAAACGAAGTAATAAGCCTGATAAATTGTCTGTCGTACTTAAGATTTTCTGTAACATAACCTGTTATTTAATACTGTTTAAGTACAAAGGTATTTTGGGTATTACCAGGAAATCTTGAACTAGATTAAGGTTTTGACCGTATGCGCTTAGACTTTATTTTACTCAAATGTTCAGCGGTTATACCCAGGTAGGATGCAATGTGTTTCTGAGCAATTTGCAGCTCCAGGTTTGGGTATTTTTTCAGAAATTCGAGATAACGTAGTTCAGCAGTCAGTGCAATTTTATTGTTGATCCGGTTTTCGGATGATATGAGGGCGTTTTGCAACAAAATCCTAAACCACTTTTCGAGAACCGGAATCTGCTCCAACAGATAATCAAATTTGGACTTATGAACGGATAGGAGTCGACAATCAGTTAGCGCCTGAATATTAAATCGGGCAGGTGTCTCTTCTACAAAGCTTCGCAGGTCAACCACCCACCAATCATCTATGGCAAAGTAAACGTTGTTCTCTAAAGCGTGGTCGTCTATACCATAAACCCGTAAGCTTCCACTTTGTACATAGTATAAATACTTGCAGATTTGATTGTTCTGCAACAAATGTGCACGTTTTTTTACAGATTCGGCCTTAAAGCAAGAGAGGATTAGGTCCTCCTGCTCCTTGTTTAGACTAACGTTCTTCCTAAAATTTTCTAAGATGTTTGATTCCAGAGCTGATATATAAATGTTGTTCTATTCCCGAACCAAATATATTCCTTTTTTGTAATGCCCGAAGCGTGAGATCTCAAGTCCAAGCTTGATTTTGTTTCGGGTTCTAGTTTCGAGTAAATCCCTCCTTGGTGGTCCAACTCAACCTGCCACAATCGGTTACAATCACCGGTGCTTGATCAGTTGCGAGACGTTCCACAAATTCGTGTTTGAATGTCACCCAGTTGGAGTCGACCTGTTCGCAGGCCGTTTGCGCGATGTAGATGCTGTTTTTATTTAGTACCCAAATGGATGGTGGAGTCTTCATTGGAGTGTTCTCGTATTTTTCGATTGGTGTACAATCGATGGGGAAGCAGTTCATAAGTGAATCGATTGCCTGGCTACAGCGTTCGTTGGAGCTAAAGTCGAACTGCCACAGATAAATCCTTGAGTAAACCGTTAGGTTATAGCTGTTCTCATTAGAATGAGAGTTCAGCGACTTTAAAGCCGCGCTGGTTTTCTCACGGTGAAGTTGGTACCGTTCCAATGCGTATGTCACATTAAATGATGTGGTTGGCGCAATAACTTCATAGGTTTCGAGTTGGGTCTTCACAAACGAATCGAGTGGTTCGTCTGGCTGAGAAAATGCCATCAGAAGGGCGGAGAAAAATAGTACAGTTGCTATTCTCATGTTACTTGAGGTTAGGTTAATGAGCCAATATAAGGCTAAACGGATGTGCAGTGGCAAATAGTATGCACGAGGGTTGTAGTAAATCAAGTAGTAAAATCACCATATGTGGTCATTTTTGTTGTGCGTTGGTTCTGTATCTTTCCGCCTGCAAATTGGTTTAGAAACAAGCAGGTATGGCAGGGAAACAGGCAAACACAATTCAGGAGGTGCTAGACATCTTGGATGAAATCATTTCCGACTCCAAAGAAAAGCAAAGTCCAATTGGTTATTTCGCTGCGTTGTATCGTACGGTGACGGAGCAGGTGAAAAAGGGCATTGAAAACCACGAGTTTGATAACAATCCCCGAATGGAGCGGCTTGACGTCATTTTTGCGAACCGGTACATTGAAGCTTACTTAAATTATCAATCGGGTAAGGCCAATACAAAATCCTGGCAGGTTGCGTTTGCTCTTTCCGAGAAATATTGGCCCATTGTTTTACAACATCTCTTAGTTGGTATGAACGCTCACATTGCCCTTGATTTGGGTATTGCGGCGGCAGAAGTGTCGGTGGGCAAGGATATAAACGACCTGAAGAACGACTTTGACAAAATCAATGGTGTGTTATCGTCGTTGGTGGGAGAAGTAGAAAAAGATCTTTCCCGTATTTGGCCCACGCTGCGTGTGTTGTTGCGCTATACCAGGAAAGTCGACAATTTCTTAATCGACTTTAATATGGAGTATGCACGTGATAAAGCATGGGAGTTTGCTGTTGAACTATCCGGTAAACCGCAAGACCAATGGCCTGATGTGATACGCCTTCGGGATGAGAAGGTAGCACGCTTTGGTCAAACCATTGGTAACCCAGGATGGCTTGTTAACGCGATACTTAGTGTAGTGCGGATAGGAGAGAAGGGGTCGGTTTCTTCGCGAATAGAGGAATTAGCGAACTAGATTACTCCTTAGAAACGTTCATTTGCCAATTCCATATTGACAATGGCTCCTGCAATGTTTCCACTGTATACAGCATTGGCAACAGACCGCATCATGCTTGAATTATCACCACAGGCGTATAGGCCTTCAATGGAAGTTTTGCAAAATGCATCTACTTCAATGTGACCCTGTTCCGTGAAGTTACAGCCCAGGTCTTCTGGTATCGAGGAGTGTTGTTCGAATGGGAGACCAGCATACAAACCATCAAAGGCTTGTTTTGTACCATCTGAAAAGACAATGCTTTGGAGTTGGCCATTTTGATGCTCTATTTTCTGAATCTCAGCGTCAGTAACCACAATGTTGTTTCGGTCAAGCAGCTGTAATTCCTCCTGTTCGAAGGTGGAATTGGGTGGAACGATCAGGGTTAAGTCGTCGGTGAGGTTTCGTACAAGGGGAGCGAGGTGCATGGCTTTATGAACATCGGCGTAAATGGCCGTTTTGCGATGGCGAAGTTCGTAACCGTGACAATAAGGGCAGTGAACGATGGATTTCCCCCAGCATGCAGCAAACCCTTCTATATCAGGAAGTAAGTCCTTTATGCCCGTGGCAAAGATGAGTTTTTGAGAGAAGAACTCGTTTCCCGAGGCAGTGGTAACTTGAAACCCAGAGTCTGATTTAACGCCTTTAGTGGCGAGGTCCTCGATGAACGTTACCGTGTCGTATTTAAGCGTTTGTTCCTTAGCAAGAGCGTTAATTTCGCTGTAAAGCGGTTGCATGGCTTTCCTCCGTCAATAATCAGTACCTGTCGTAGAGATCTGCCCAGGGCCATTGCAGCCGATAGGCCTGAGTAACTGCCACCAATGATGATGACGTCGAACTGTTTCGTATCTGTCATAGAGTTAAAAGTTAAGAAGCTTGTGAGGGATGTGGGTAGGGCAATTCCAAGCCCAGACATACCCATGTATTTGATTAATTCACGTCGTTTCATATGATTCTCCAATGCGATGGATTGCAATGAAATAATGAGGCAAAGGTAGACTTATTTTTCTTATTGCAACTAAGTTGCAATAAGAAAAATGAATAACAGGGACGTCTCATTCGAATCGGCCGTATGTGTTGTACCTAAAGCGGGGGCGAACCCTTACGACCACAAAGGCCAAAGGATTTTAAGTGCTGCGTTCATTGTTCAACGTCGGCCAACACCCTGGCTCCATTCGAATCCGTACAATTGGCCTTTACGGTGTTTTGCAATAAATTGCAACCAGACAAAATCGTACATAAAACTGCGTTTGGCGTCCATTACCTCTAATTGAGCAAATGAGTGAAGAAGAAAAAATATTATGGAATAACATATTGAATTTCAATATTGATGACCCCGAATCATCATTCACCTTCACAGATAGACTATGCAGAGAGAATGACTGGTCAATGGAGTATGCTCTTAGAGCTGTAATCGAATATAAAAAATTCATATTTCTTATTTGCACCTCCCAGAACGCTCAAACTCCATCAGACCAAGTAGATCAAGTTTGGCACCTTCATCTACTTTATACCCGATCATATTGGACGGAATTCTGTAAAGGGTTGCTGAACAAAGAAATACACCATGGACCAACGAAAGGAGTCGAAGAACGGGGATTGTTTAAAGATCAATATTCCTCTACATTGGAAGAGTATTTTCAAAAATTTAACGAGAAACCACCAAAAGATATCTGGCCAAACCCACAAAAGAGAATTTCTGAAATTCACTTTTCAAGGGTAAATCGACATAGTCATTGGGTAATACCTAAACTTAAATTTAACCTATGAAGTTACTATCAGCACTTAGCCCCGCTGAGACAATGCTTGTTACAGACTCATCATGTTCACTTAAGGATATGATGAAATTTACATTTATGGATTTGCTCTTGAAAAGAGTAATTGAAATAAAGGTTGAAAACGAAAGAGTACTCACAAGAGACAAGTATGCAAAGAAGGTTGAAGTAATTAAATCCCACAACTACGTAATAAAAGGTAAGAACTTCAACGAATACACCCCGAAAGAACATGAACTGATTTTTCTATCGCCTTATCAAAAAAGCTCGTCAATCAAGATTTTGTTTAAACATCTTGTAAAAACGGCTTACGAAAATGCGGGGAGTAGCAGGTCGTATAAAAGTTCCGTTCTCAACTCCAAAAACTTAGATGGACTTTTAAGGGTGAGTTTTTTCCAACGGGTGTTTGGAGGAATGTCGTTAACAACAGAAGGGAAAAGTGCAAAGGATGAAATTCTTAAATACCTAGAATCTATTGACGACAGCATACATAATCTCCTTAATGGTGATAAAAGGAAAGCACTTCAACTTTTGCTTAGCCTAGGGGGGAATATTTTTCTCCTTAACAACTTGGACTTTTCCCTTTTAAAGAAAATTGATAAAGAATTACTCAAAACGGAAAAATCGATGTATGCCGAATCATACGACGCTTCCGATGGTTGGTGGTTTTACTTTGATTTTTACGATGACACCCATGCATTTGACTCATATTTTGACGACTTTGATGATACAGTCGATTCTTTTGACTCCGATTTTGACGCAGCTGGCTGTTCTTCTTGTGATAGTGGGTGTAGTAGCTGTGGAGGCTGTGGGGGATGCGGTGGTTGCGGAGGCTGTGGTTAAAAGAAACTGGAGGTAAGAATGTATATGAAATAAAGCTATTGGGTTGTGCAATAAATTGCAACCAATCAAAATCCCACAACTACATAAAGCGAGGCGTCGTGTACATTAGATAAAAATGAAAATCAGTCTGATCATATTAGTATTTAGCGTAACCTGCATTTGTTGTTGTAGTCAGAAATCAATAACTGGAATTTCTAATAATATATACTACGACAAGCAACCATCAGACACAGCAATAGTGGAAAAATTGATTGCTGTTACCGATGAAGAGTTTCGTCAGTATGGTTCACGAGTGGCCTACCTTAATAGCACAGGAGACACCGTCATTCCTTTTAACCGGTATACCTATTTAGGAACAGATACTTTGACACATTTTGCTAATGTGTTAGAATATCCAAAGGATAGTTCATACGGCAGGTGGATTGCAATTGACAGAAATCAAAATACACTGTATGATCTCGTATTCTTCGACAATGGGCCTGACGATTTTCGCGAAGGATTAGTTCGGGTAAAGAGGAATGGGAAAATGGGGTTTGCCGATGAGTACGGTCGAATAACGATTCCTTGTGCCTATGACTTTGCCTGGTGGTTTGAAAACGGAAAAGCCAAAGTCACGTATAAAGCAAAAGAAATTAGAGATAAATATGAAGAGCATTTCGGAATTGCATCTGACGAATGGTTTTATATTGACAAAAAAGGAAAAGAAATAAATTAAAACGCACCGACACAAACTAACCATATACCTCAATGCCGATCTCTATTCTGCAGAGTAAGCGACCCTTCAGCTTTTAATCATAAAAAGTATTTGTGGCACGTATAAAAAACAAAAGGCCTTACGACAATTCGTAAAGCCTTTAAAAACTCTTTATTCTATTGGCTCTGGCAACAGGGGCAGGGACAACCGCATTGTTACAGTTGACATGGCCCCAAGTGGATTTTGGTAGAAAAATTATTAATCTCGCTGAGGGGGCTGCTAATAAACAGCGCGCTCGTGTTCCAATTAATGAAAGAGCCCTAGCTGCGTTACAAGAGGCATATGATTACAGATCATGTTTAAATGTGATTTAATATGGATCAAAGCCTGTAAAGTCAACCAGAAAGAGTTTTGAAAGAACGAGAGGTCGAGCAGGACTAGGTAGTGATGTCACACCTCATGTGCTAAGACATACTGCTGCCGTGTGGATAGCTGAGGCAGGCGTGTCCATGGACGAAATAGCGCAATATCTGGGTCATTCTTCACCTGCCATTACATACAGGGTATATGCAAGATATTCAACTGGTTATTTGCGAAAAGCAGCTGATGTGTTGCAATGAATGACCTAGACCACCGAATTACTAGTTACATTTTGGTATTTTTTGGTTCGGACAAACCACGATTCGCGTATTATCCATAATTTAGAACCTACGGTTCGTTTATGTATAATCCACCAGAATCCAGAATAAGGCAAGATTTAAAGAAAAGGCTTATTTCTGCCTTAGCCGCATCAAAGTATCCTCGTAATGACTTATTGTTATTCTTCGATCCTGAAAAAGGGTATTCGGAAAATTCGGATATACGAAGGTTTCTTTGGAATCAAATCATAACTCAAGTCTTTGACAACGGAAGTCGACCGTTATCGGGAAAAGAACTGATGGCAATTTATGGTTACCCCACAATCGGGGAGCCAAGTGTTTATCTACAGTTGACCGACAATAAGACCAAAGAGGTATTTGAGAATTGGGAATTAGTAAGGGGAGAGGTCGATGTGATTTTTCCTGCAAATCTTGAGGTACCGAATTTGGCAAAACTCCATTTGAAGGAGTTGGTGCATTGTGCCAATTTAGCTAAAGAAAGAATTTATGTCATTGAATTTATTGCCCGTTTGGAGGAGAATGTTGTCCATGTTACCAATAAGGATGACGGTATACATAGTGGGCATCAAGAGTGGTTAGATGCGATTGAAGATGCCGTGGAGAGAGGCGTTCTATACTACCGATTTGGGAAACTTCCAATGAAAGTGGACTTCTTTGAAACCAGTGAGAACATGCAGAGATATGCGCTTATGGGGTCTCACCCAAGGGTTTTGGAGCACCTGGTGCGACTTGCTAGGAAGACCGGTACCAATAAAGGAAAAGTCAAATATGCTGCAGTTGAGGCATCCGAAACTTCAACATATGTAATAATTGATAATCGACTTTTTGAGGTCACTAATTATTTGGATCGGAATCAAGTCGTTCTACCAGCAAAGATTATTTCATACCCAAATGCGAACAATAAAATAAATGGAATAACTGAGGAATTGTGGAAAGAGGTTTTAAAAAGGGGGTTTAAACACAGACTGGACTTACAAATGATTGAAAGTCACATAGAAGGTATATTATGGATGGTTGATAATAATGATTTTAGTGTGTTTCCAGATCATATCATCTCAGCAATTGAAGGAAAAATAGGTAGAAAAAAATTCAAGCTAAACCTAAGAAGGTTAAGGCTTGCCATATAAACGTAAAAGATGCTATGACTACAAAAAGTTATCAAAGGAGTAAAGAATTGAGAAGATGTACTACTCAAGATTACATAAATAGGTTGATCAAGCTAAATGCAACGAGAGAGCCAAGGAGTAGCTTACCTTTGGCCGAGGCATTTAAACAAAGCGTACTATTTACGAAATGGATGTTTAATCCCGAAATCTTGGACTTACCTCTATCATTAGAACGCTATGCTGTTTGCTTCGAATTCGCGAAAGGCGATCATGAATTGACACAATTACTATATATGCAAGCTTATGATTGTGATGGGAAGATGTTAAATCTGGATGATGTCTTTAACTTGGATGGTTCTCCTGATGTAACTTTGGATATTATTGACCTTCAAGTCTCACAACCTTAGCCTTCAGCAACCTAGAATAAACTGAAACTCTTAAAACTTCAGAATAGGACAAAATGTGAACAAATTGTGTTTTCAAATTGAACACGAATTGGACACTTTGACCAGTTCGTGCCAGGATTATCAAGTCACTGGAAATATTGGTGGATCCTAGCGGGATGGAACCGCTGACCTCTTCGCTGCCAGAGATATGTACTCTTACATAAATGGCTGAATTCTGTCATCATCCATACCAAACTCCGTAGCACAAATCAAGAACGAAAGAAGAATAAACATGTTCAATTGTTCAACTGAACAAAGCTACCACTTCGTATTTACTGTCAACATTTTATTTATTACCTTAGATGTTCATAGCATCTTGAACAATGACTAAACGCAACTCTAAACCGGCGCTGTTAATACTCAAATCCACTCTCGATTTCATCGAGAATCTAAAGCAACCGGTGAGTGGAAAACTTCGGCTTGAACTAACAGATGGAGCTGTGGAAACCCATGATACTGAACTTAAATACAATGAAATGCGAGGAGATTACACCCTATCATTTGCGTTGAATTTAAGTGATAGAATAAGTACCGATACGGTTTATCAGTCCGGGACGCTGACCTACGAGGGGCACGATCTATACTTACCAGATATCTTTCTGACTAACTTTACAAACCACGTTGGTGTGGAGGACCACCAAAAGGTCACTGGAATTTGTGGCGAGATGCAAATGGAAAAGGTTACGACGGGGAAGTACCTCAGAGTGGTGATACCTGTTAGGTCTAGAATTCGTTTTGATTGGATTTTAGAGAATAATCATACTTTTTCGATTGGAAACATGCATTACCGTGGAGGATGGCAAGGCCGTTATGATAACGCGTCCCTCCGTATTTATCCTTTTAAAACCGATGGTCAACATTATTTGATAATAGACCACGAGGAAGCTACTGAATACGAGGAGTTCATTGATTTGGCCTTAGCTATCAGGAATGGGTTGGGATACTTATGTGGTCAAATTCAAGGGGAAAACCTATGGGTCTTTATGTATCCGGATTCTTACAAAGACCAGCCTGAGGCCTTTAGCTTCAGAACAATTCGAAAGTTTAACACAAATGGGTTTGCAGCAGTTCTA
>JAEPQQ010000003.1 GCA_017640445.1 Bacteroidia bacterium
TGACGTGCAAGCCAGCTAAAACTAACAGGATGGTACCAACCCGTTGAAACAGCACAGCGCACATTTCTGCCATCGATGGTAACGTTGGCCAGGTGTGAATGGAAAAAGCCATGTAACCTATGTTAACGAGGTAATAGGCAATCAACAAAAGGCGATTCAGGGCGGTGGCGGCCTCCTGGTTGTTTCCAAACAGGCTAAGTATGAGGAAGTATCCGTTCTTATAAAACGCATACCCCACCACCACCGTAACATAGATGGTGGTGCTAAGAAACAGGCTGTATCCAAGTATATTGAAGTTCATTTGATGATTTTTAAATCAAACTATACATATTGTATTTTCAATAAATACTGAAAATTTGAAACAAAAAATTTTACTTCTTTTTTCCCATCCATTTAAAGAAAATGTTTTCATCCAGTTTCATTACCAGGTCCAACACGCTTTCAGCCCTTTTGGCCATGCTTCCGGCTGATTTTACCACTTTTCTAAATTCCTTGACTTCTTCACTTGTTCCTTCGACAGACTTAACCTCTCCCAGAATTCGAACCAACGGCTCCAACTCTCTTTTCTTTCTTTCCCTCGACACTTTCTTGGCCAACTCCCACATATCCTTCTCCGAGTAATAATACTCTTTCCGATCTCCGGGAATAAAACTCTTATACACCACTCCCCACGATAATAATTCGCGAATGTTCATATTTGCATTCCCCCTGGAGATTTGTAGCCTCTCCATGATGTCGTCTGTACAAAGCGGTTTTGGTGATAACAAAAGCACTGCTTGTATTTGAGCCATCGTTCTGTTGATGCCCCAACTCGCTCCAAGTTGTCCCCAACCTTGAATAAATTTTTGTTGTGCTTCTGATAATTTCACGAGACAAAGGTAGAACAATTTACTAAACTTTCAATAATTTCTGAAAATTTAATTACCTGACTCAAAAAACAAGCCCGATGTTTTCATCGGGCTTAAGTTATTCTTCTATTTCACGTTGATTCGCCTCACCGCATTACCCGAGCTACTCGAAACATGGATAAGGTAGGTGCCTGAAGCAAAATTGCCAAGATCAAGATTATGAACGTAACCCGTGGACGATTTTTCTCCAACATAGGTATGCAAAACACGACCATTTATGTCAGTTACAACCGTAGTAACTGCACCATAATCACTGTTCGTTAGCGCTACCCAAACCAAACCGGACGTTGGATTTGGATAGATCTGAAACTCATCAAATCCCTGGTCCTTGACGCTTAGGTTCTCTACATCGATAATGAGCGATGTATCTTTCGAACCACACTTGTTGGTTATGGTATAGGTTAACGTATAACTTCCGTGAACCGCGTACCGATGGGTGGTACTCTTATCAGTGCTTGAGTCTCCATCGCCAAACTTCCATAAGTGACTATCGCCGTGGTCAGAGTAATTCAGAATACTGATGTTCTTGTGCGTCTGTGTTAGGTTGAAGTCCAATGTCGGTAATGGGTCTACCAGTACTCTTACAGAATCTTCACGGCTACAACCTACCGAGTTCTTCACTACCACCTTATACATGGTAGTTACCTTAGGTGCTACCGAGATCGTTTGTGTTTTTTGACCTGAGTTCCATTCGAAGTCAACATCATCAGCCGTTTCTGCCTTAAGATCAAGCCCCTGACCCTCACAAATATTGGTATCGTTTCTCAGTTCAACTGTCGGTATTCGGGCTACGGTTACCTGAACGCTATCAATCAGGTAACAGCCATTGCTGCCTTCTCCCTTCACGTAATATGTATTACTCGAAATCGGTAAAGCGTTGTAGTTGGCTGTTTTCGGACCACCAATCCATTCATAGGAATCAGCTCCGTAGGCCATCAAATTGACTCTATTGCCAAAACACACCGCCGTATCATTCGACGTAGAGAGGTTTGGTCCTTTTGTCACCATTACATTTACTGTGTCAAAGGCGCTACACTTGAATGCGTCAATCACTTCAACTATGTACATCTGATCGGTTCTTGGATTTACCGTGTACTTTGCCGTATTCGGGCCACCTGTCCATTGATACGTTGCCCCACCGGAAGCCAAAAGCTCAATAGGTTGAGCCTCGCATACCGTGGTATCGTTGTTTACCGAAGGTACAGGTTTGCTTATGGTAACAACTACGTTCTTTTCGGTGGAACACCCGTTGCTTGAATCGGCTATAACCGAGTAGGTTGTTGTGCTGGTTGGGCTTACATCGTAGTCTCCGTTGGTTGTACCTCCAACCCATCTGTAGTCGCTTCCCGTTTTTGCCTTGAGTGTAACCTTTTCCTTTTCACAAATCGTTGTATCGTTGCTTACAATTAGTTTCGGGACAGCTTTTACTACCACTGGCATTTCAAGCACTCCTTTAACTCCACAGGTGTTCGTGCCGGTTACTTTCAGGGTAAAATTCTTATCGGATTGTACCTTTACGATGTTACCAGTTTTGCTGCTAACAATTCCGAATGGTTCCCATTCATAGGTGCTGGCACCTTCCACTTCCACTATGTACTGTTGGTTGTTACAAATTGAGTCATCAAGATCAACGGTGATCTGCGGGTAACGTGTTGGTCCAAAGTTGATTCGGATTAAAGCAACTTCACCCCCTGCCAGGTTGAGTTGAGGCCATCCCGCGCCACTGTACTTACATACATTCGGGCGGTAAAACTTATTGTCGTAACCAAGCCCCATATTGCTGTTCGCAACCAGTTGTTCAACCGTGACAAAATAATCTCCCTTGCTCAATGCCTGGTCGCATCCCACCTTAGTCGTATACCATCGAGCGGTCCCATCCATCACGATCGGATCGGAACTGGAAATGACGCTTCCCGGAGTACCCGAATAGTTGTACAAATGCACGCGAACCGAATCACCTGCATTCCCTCCATTTGTAAAGAATGAAACAGAGGTTAGGGTATCATCGGTGAACAGCTCATACACGTTACCGATTTCCACAGTACCCGTGTTAGCTCCAACTCCACCTACATAAACTCCATCATCGCGGCTGTACACAGTATCATTCAAACCAGTTTCAATCTTTACAGAATTGTTGGATGTGTTTCCATCTGTTTCGGTTAAACCAATTCTTAAACTTAGATCTTCATCGCCATTCTTTGGCCAATACATAAACTCATTTGTCAACGTATCACGTTGATGTGCCGTCATGGTTCCAATATCTACGGTATCCTTGCCAGAATTAACTTCTCCGTATACCTTGACATTGGTAATTGACTTGATGCCGCTATTGCGAACTTCCATGTTATAGGCAATGGAATCGCTTATATGCCCCTTTGGAACGTAGTAGTACCCGTCCTTATTCTGTTTGAGACTCACATCAAACACAAGTGCATCATAGTCCAATGGAGTATAGGTATCGATCTTAATGGCATCAATTGCCACATCACTGGTAAAACTTGCTCCCGTAACAGCTCTAAAGCGAATCTGAACCGATGATGTGTTGAACTGGGCGAGACCAACCTTAGCAATTTTCCAGGCAGTATCCTGACTTCCTGTTGTCTTCCACACGTCGTTCACCCAATCGGTTCCATCGTATACATCAATGGAAAGCGAGCCCATGCTTCCACCATACATGTGATAAGCAAACTCAAGTTGATAATAACTTTTACCTGAAAAATCAAAACACGGACTCAACAGGTTGATTTCAGAGAACGTACATGTTCCGCTCGATTCCACGTAAAGATAAGTTCCTGCCGTTGTTCCGGGCGAGTAATCCTTGCCTACGCCAACACCATTGGTAGTTGCCGTACTTCCGGGCCCGGTCCCCACTGAAGGAGTTCCTGCCGAATCTGCTCGCCAATCCCCTTGATCAGACAAATCCTGCAACCAACCGTCGGAAGTATCCCCTTTAAATGCCAGGTCGCAACTTGACTGACTTTGTAAGCTGTCAAAGTTTTCAAAATCGTACGTATACGGGAAAGTGCTCACGCACTGGGCATTCGCAATAATAGCCGTTGCGCAAACGCCCAAAACAAGTGAGATAAGTTTTCGTTTCATAATTTTCGTTACTACTGATTGTCATTTGGTTGCTCCCGGGGGCGGAAAAGTGAGATCCAATGGAAGCAGCTTACTAAATTACAAAAAACTTACCTTCTTGCAAGGTTGGTTACTCCTCAGAGTTCAAAATCGAAAGGCCTTTTGCTAAATCTGCCTTACCCTGTTCATCTACCGTTGGGTATGTAAGGTTCAATTGTTCCAGAGCCCCGATTATGATATCACAAACCGCTGCTTGCATAAACCACTTATTATCAGCAGGTATCACAAACCATGGAGCATGCTCAACGGCTGTATTTCGAATCGCTTCCTCATAGGCATGCTGGTAGTCATTCCACCGTGCGCGTTCTTTAAGGTCGTTTATATTGAACTTCCAGTTTTTCTCCTGTGTCTCAATTCGACTGATAAATCGTCGTTTCTGTTCTTCCTTGCTTACGTTTAGAAAAAACTTCAAAATGATGGTTCCATTATCTGCCAGATGTTCTTCATGGTCCTTGATGGCTTTAAGCCGTCTGGCCCAAAAAGCATCGTTTACGTCATCCAGGTCGTTTATGCCAGGTATGCGTTGTCCCAATATATAGCTCGGGTGAACTCGCGTAACCAATACCTCTTCGTAGTACGATCGGTTAAAAATGCTGAAAGTACCACGCTCTGGAAGAACCAATCCTGAGCGCCACAGATAGTCGTGATCTAACTCCTTAGACGTTGGTGCCTTAAAACTATGTACCCTTCCTGCCTGCGGAAACATACCAGAAAACACCTGTCGAATGGTACTGTCTTTGCCGGCTGCATCCATGGCCTGAAAAATGAGCAAAACAGAGTGTCGGTCGGTTGCATACATCATTCTCTGCAAATCGTGAAGAATCTCCTTATCCTTTTTCAACTTCGACCTTGCTTCTTTTTTGTCGCGGATACCGCCTGTATAGTCTGTTTCGTAATTACTCAACCGAAATGAACTACCGTCAAACACGGAAATCTTTGGATCATTTATAAACCTATGCATATCAGGCAAATATAGTATTGCATGGACCATTGAATAAAGAATCTGCAAATCAAATGACCTGGCGCATAAAGCATCCAACCACTCAGCACCTATCTTTGAGGCTTCATGAAGCTGCGACATCTGTTATTTAAACCGGAAGACCACATATACATGAGCCTTTGGCGGATCTTTTTTGGCTTGGTTCTCCTATTTGAAACGGCTGGTTCAAACCTCGTGGGATGGACCAAACAAGTGTACATAGACCCACCCAGGTTCACCTTCAACTTCATGGACTTCGACTGGCTTCAACCGCTGCCTGGAGACGGCATGTACTATTATTTCTGGGTGATGGCCGTGTTGGCCATATGCATTACGGTTGGGTGGCGATATCGCATTGCCATGTCTCTGTTCACTATTGGCTGGGCCGGGCTCTATTTTATGCATAAAACCAGTTACAACAACCATCATTACCTGATGCTTTTGTTGTGCCTTATGATGGTTTTTACTCCGGGGCACTCCAATCTGAGTTACGACGCCAAACAAGGACGGGTACAACGACGAGATCACCTTCCCGCCCTCTACCGATGGTCGTACATCGTTCTGCTGCTCATTGTATACACCTATGCCAGCGTTGCAAAGTGGTACCCCGATTGGACATCGGGACGAGTTACCGAACTCATGTTTAGCCACAAATCAGACATCCCGGTAATCGGTATTATTTATACCTGGCCTATAACATCTGTTTTGGTCGCTTGGGGCGGAATATTATTTGACCTGTTGGTAATCCCTTTTTTACTCTGGAAGAGAACCCGGGTGGTCACCTTCTGGATTGCCGTTGTTTTCCATATGTTTAACTCGATTACCTTTCAGATTGGCACCTTTCCATACATGATGATTGCTTCAATGGCTCTGTTTTTTCCTGCTCCTAAAGTCCGTAAGTTCTTCAGACAGCCGGAGGCTAAGCCAGACGCGAACTACGCACTACCGGGGCAAAACTTCCAACGCCTGGCAACAAGCATCTTTGTTCTATTCATGACCATTCAAGTATTGTTACCATTGCGACATCATCTGATTGAAGGCAGTGTTTATTGGACCGAAGAAGGGCATAAATTGAGTTGGAGAATGATGCTCCGATCGAAACAAGGCAATATTCATTTCCGTATCATAGACGCCCAGGGTAAACTCATCTCCCATTCTGTTCGCGAAGACTTGACACCTAGCCAGTACCGAAACATGGCAACCCACCCGGATCAAATCTGGCAATATTGCCAGTTCCTTAAAAAAACCTATGGAAACGACATCGAGATTTACGTACTAAGCTGGGTAAGTTTGAACGGAAGAAAGTTCCAACAACTCATAGATCCCAAAGTGGATATGGCAAAGGCTCAATGGCACCGATACAAACACGAATCCTGGATCTTACCCATCGACTGGAGTTTGCAATAATATGGTGCCCGACTCCGTTAGTCGAGTAAACATATTTACCACTATGAGTCGACTTACCCTGATGGCATGCACAATGCTCATTTTCTGTTCCGGCAGTTTCGGCCAAACCAATTATTCGATACTATCAGGCACCATTACGAACCCTAAATCGGATAGCGTTGCCATCTTCAAAAATTACCGACAGGCACATCACGTTATCTACCTTGATTCACACAACTCGTTTCGCGACACATTAATCAATACGCATGGTTATTATTACTTCTTCGACTATGCCGAACAAACCAAAATATACCTTGAAAATGGCTATGACCTCCACCTCACGCTTGACACAAAACAGTTCGATGAATCGATACGGTATACGGGCAAAGGATCGGTGATAAACAACTACCTCGCTAAACGTGAGTTGTTTAATGAGGGCCTTGGCGACATGACCAAGACCGGATATTGGGCACGACTACCGGAAAATCGATTCCTTAAGACTCAAGACTCCATTTACCAACTTCGAAAAGCTTTTATAGCAGAGCACGACTTACCCAAAGACTTCTTATTTGACGAAACCAATAAAAACGACTATGGCTACTGGTCAAGCCTGGCAATGTACGAGAGCATCCATCAATTCTTCACGAAAAACGACTCGTTCTCCGTTTCCCCTAACTTCCCAGACCCTTTTGCATCCATAGACCTAACAAACGAAAGGTTACTTGGCATACCTCGGTACACCGACCTTGTGCGAGCGTATCTCGATGAAAAAGTAAAAGCACAAATCGAAGGGAATGAAGATGCCTTGTTCTACTGTACGTATTTAAACTGCATTGGAGAATACATCCCCTCTATCCCGATCAGGGAAGCCATGGCCTACCAAATGGCCCAGCACACCTTCACATACACCAGCAACATTGATTCGTTTTATCATCTTCTAAAAGGTTTGATCGTTAACCCGGATTACCAATTGGAGATAACGAACACCTACAACCAACTTAAACGTCTTGAAAAAGGATCTCCCTGCCCTGATTTTAGCTTCAAAGACTCAAGTGGCAATGCATACTCTCTGGCTGACTTTAAAGGGGAATACATATACATTGATGTTTGGGCCACCTGGTGTGGACCATGTGTCGCGGAAGCACCCTACTTGTTTAAACTGGAAAAACAGTTCCACAACCGGGACATCTCGTTTGTGAGCATCTGCATGAATGACAAAAAGGATAGTTGGCTCACGTATTTGAGAACCAAAGAAACATCAGGCATTCAGCTGTTTGCAGAAGCAGATCAGACAGCGTTTTTTGAACACTTTCTTATAAATGCCATACCTCGTTTCCTTATTATCGATCGCGAAGGGAAGATTGTTTCACATGAGGCTCTTCGACCATCGAGCGACGAACTTGCAAGCCAGTTTGAAGACTTGCTCGCTAACTAAATCATGTTAATCATTATCATTGTATCCCGATACAATGAAGACAAAACGTGCAACCACCGACGACCTCCAGGTTCTTACTGGTTTGTTTGATCAATACATGGTTTTTTATAAAAAGCCATCTGCCCCCACTCAGTATGGTGCGTACCTGAAAGAACGACTAGAAAACAATGAAGCCATAGTTTTCCTGGCCCTTGACAACACTGGCAAGGCCCTGGGGTTTGTGCTCAATTATTTTTCTTTTACTTCGGTTTCTCAAGGCAAAATAGTAGTGTTAAACGATTTGTTTGTAGCTCCATCTCATCGGAAAAAAGGAGTTGGCGAACATTTGATTCAATGCAGTTTTGATCTGGCGAAAAGTATGGGTGCGGTTCGGGTAGATTTAGGAACTGCAAAAGACAATTACGATGCGCAACGACTCTATGAACGAATTGGTTTTATTCGGGATGATGAGTTTTATGCCTACAGTTATTCCATCTAAAAAACAGTGATGACACTCGAAGAAGTACTCGAAGAACTTAGGGGCCTGGCCGAACCGGAAAAAGTATTATTCAAACAAAAGAAGTTTGGCGTTATTGCCAACAACTCGCTCGGTGTATACCAACGCGATTTGAATGCACTAGCCAGGAGAATTAAGAAGAACGACCAACTTGCGCTGGAACTATTCGACACCGGACTTTATGAAGCCCGGGTACTTTGTTCCAAGATTTATTCGCCCAAAAACGTCACATCCGACCTGATGGAAAAATGGGTAGTGACCTTTGAAAACTGGGAAATTTGTGACTCTTTTTCGATGGCCTTATTCGCAAAATCGCCCCTGGCAATGGAAAAGATTGATCAATGGATCAAACGCGAACGTGAGTTTGAAAAAAGGGCTGGTTTTGCTACCATCGCCGCTTTGTGTATGGCAGACAAAAAAGCTCCTAACGACGTGTTTGAAAACTTCCTAAACTATATCGAACAGGCGTCCAACGACAACCGTCTTTATGTAAAAAAAGCGGTTAACTGGGCCTTGAGAAATATTGGAAAACGCAACCCGGATCTGAACAAAGCAGCCATATCAACTGCCCAACGAATTCTTGAGCAAGGCAGTCAAAGTGCTCGTTGGATTGCTCAGGATGCACTGCGTGAACTTTCCAAACCAGACGTTCGGATGTCGGACTACCCCCGACACATTTATCGGCCCTAACTGTTTTCCTCCAAAGCAATTTTGCTTGGTGGGTTGAATCAATCCGACTTATTTTCGAATCGGAATAATTGAAGACACAATGATCGACCCAAGTTATATTCTGAACCTGCGCACACCAACCAACGAAAACCCATTACGAATCCTTATGAGTGCCTGTTTCACTGGTACGTTATGCGGTTATGATGGCACGGACAACGGTGTATATCCAAGCGCTCGAAAGCTTCTTGAGTACCAATCGGTTCAGATTATCCCCTTCTGCCCGGAAGATTTCTCCTTCGGTACTCCCAGAGCAATGTGTGACATCCATGGTGGTAACGGATATGACGTGTTAGACGGCAAGGCTAAAGTTCTTACTGAAAACGGCATCGACTGGACCCAAGGTATGGTCCGTGCTGCCCACCGAATGCTGGAGGTTGCTCAAGACAAGCAGGTGGAACTTGCCGTATTAATGGACATCAGTGCTGCTTGTGGAAGCCAGGTGATTTATGATGGCAATCGCTTTGGTGAAAATCCTATTTATCAGAAGGGTCCCGGTGTTTGTGCGGCCTTACTTCAACGAAACGGCATCCAGGTAATAAGTCAGCGAGACTTTGCATCACTGGAATTGCTTTACGCTAAAATAGACCCGTCACATTCCATCAATTCAGATGCCATCGACCACCATCAAACCGAATGGTATCAAAACTACTTCACTCACTAAACGCTTATGGCAACCCCTTTAAAAGATCTTTACTGCGATACCTTTTACGCTTCGTTTTGCAGCGACTTCAAACAAGTCAACCCCAGCTTTGACGCAACCGGCTTTACACGGGCCATATTTAACGACGCATTTGACTCTATGGAGCTCAAAGACCGAATGAAGCATACGACAGCCACCCTTCATGAATTCATGAGCGGCAACTATGTAAACGACGTTCAATTGTTGTTGAACCTGGTTGAAACACTTGACAAAAATGATCGATATGGCATGGGCCTGGAATATCAGTTTTTACCCGAGTACGTTTCAGAATACGGCCTTGATTATTGGGATGAATCCATCCCTGCTTTAGAACGTATCACCCAATTCACCACGTGTGAGTTCGCCGTAAGACCGTTTCTGACCAAGTTCGGCCAGGACATGGTGGATCAAATGATCAAATGGTCGAAACACAAGAACCATAAGGTACGTCGTTTAGCCAGTGAAGGCACCCGAGCACGATTACCCTGGGGCATGGCGTTACCTGTGTTCAAAAAGGACCCCGGACCCATCCTGCCCATTTTGGAAAATCTCAAAAACGACGGTAGTGAATTTGTACGAAGAAGTGTTGCCAACAACCTCAACGACATAGCCAAAGACAATCCGGCAATCACACTACGGCTTGCTACCGAATGGATTGGATTCAGCAAAGAACGGGATGCTCTGGTTAAACATGCATGCAGAAGTTTACTGAAAGCGGGAGACCAAACCGCGCTGGCACTTTTCGGGCTTGACAGTAAGGGTCTTGAGGCATCAAACTTCGCCGTTCACACGCCACGGGTTTCCATGGGAGAACGTATGAGGTTTTCCTTTATGGTTGAGAACAACACCAACAAAAACAGAAACATTCGTATTGAATACGCTATCCACCACCTAAAGAAGAATGGTGAGCGCACCAAGAAAGTGTTTAAAATAAGTGAACGGGAAATCGGAGCGAGCACGAGCTTTTCTATGGAACGTGAACACCATTTCAAACCAATTACCACAAGAGTGTACTACAGCGGTATTCATTATGTCTCTGTTATTCTGAATGGGTTAGAAGGAGACAAACAATCATTCGAATTATTGGTTTAAGTACTTTTGACCTATGAACATTGTTACCCACTGGTTGAGCCGCGTTTTATTTGTTGTATGGCTTTGCCAGACAGCAGTTGTTGTTCATGCACAGGCAAATGAACATCAGGGTAGGCTGAGAACCTGGGACTACATAGACTCAGCCGGGAAACGGAAGATCGAAGCCTCTTTGCTTACAACCACCAACACCCGGGTAGTAATAGAAGACCATAATGGTAAGCTGCATTACATTACCTATGAAAACCTATCCGATAAAGATGCGGCATACGTAGAGGAACGAATGAAAAAAATCGAATCGGTCAACGCTAGGGAAGCCCAAGCTGAAGAGGACCAGGAAACTTCTGCATCTTATACACCATTGTTGTCGATTTTCTTGCTGCTTTTTATTGGCGTTTTCTTCTTGGTCCGAACCATCCGCCAACGACAATCTGCCTCGTCAAGGATTGTTTAGGTTGTCCTTGAGCACTATGTTGTCGAGCAAACGTACACCACCGAACTCGACTACCGTGCAGGCAACAATGTAGTCGGCATCGTCAAGCGATTTTACTTCTTGCATGGTTACGCCGTTAACGCAAACCAGGTATTCAAGATTAGCATCTTCAATTGACTGAAGATAGTTGGTGGTTATCTCCAGGGCTTCTCCCAACGACTTAAAATAACAACGCTCCTTGAGTTTTAAGAGTGACTTATATATAAAGGATGCCCGTTCTCGTTTGGAGGCCTCTAATCGCTCGTTTCGACTGCTCATTGCCAATCCATGGTGTTCCCGCACTATTGGACAAACCACAAGATCGGTATTGAGGCCAAAATGTTGGATCAGGTGACGTACCACAACGGTTTGTTGAAAGTCTTTTTGCCCAAAGTAGGCCCGCGTTGGTTGTACGATATCAAAGAAACGTCTGATAACCTTGGCCACTCCTTGAAAATGCCCGGGCCGTTGTTCGCCCTCAAAAACCAGATCCAACCCATTGAGCGGAACATCAATGTCCACATAATCCGGGCCATACACCTGATCTACGTCAGGATGGAACAGGTAATCGAGGTTAAGTTCCCTAAGGTATTCTATGTCTGTCTGGATTGGGTCGGGATAATTGACTAAATCCATTTCATCGTCAAATTGTTTCGGGTTGACGAAAATGCTGCACACTACTGTATCATTTTCGGCTTTTGCACGTTCAAGAAGTGACAAGTGACCTTGATGCAGTGCACCCATGGTTGGAACAAACCCAATTGACCTTCCATTTTTTTGCAAACGGGTCAGCTCAGAATGCAGCAAAACTGCCGATTTGAATATAAACATATAGTAAAAAAATTCTTAATATACAAGTATTACAACTCGCGATATTGCAGATAATAGAGGGTATCTTTGCAGTCGCATTATAGTAAAAACAGAGTTATTTATGGAAAACAACAGAAAAAAAGTATTATTCATTTCTTCGGAGATGAGTCCTTTTTTAGAAAGTAACGCGTTGTCAGACATTGCTCGAATGCTTCCACAAGCTGTTCAAGAGAAAGACAACGAAGTTCGTATCCTTGTTCCTCGATTTGGTGTGATTAATGAAAGACGCAACCGCCTTCATGAAGTGGTTCGACTTTCAGGTATGAACATCACCATTGACGACAACGATAACCCACTTACCATAAAAGTGGCATCCATTCCAAACACCAAGATGCAGGTTTACTTCCTGGACAACGAAGATTACTTCCATAGAAAACACGTATATGGTGACGAGGAAAATGAGTTTTTCGCTGACAACGACGAGCGAACTATTTTCTTCTGTAAAGGCGCTTTGGAAACTGTAAAGAAATTAGGATGGTATCCCGACATTATTCACTGTCACGGGTGGATGACCAGCCTTATTCCTCTTTACCTAAAGACGATCTACAAAGACGAGCCGGTATTCCAAAATTCTAAAATCGTTTACAGCGTATTCGACAATGAATTCCAGGCTTCTCTAGGAGATGACTTTACTCGCAAAGCCAGTTTGAACCACATTCAGGATGACGAAATGAAGCCATTCGAGAATGCCGACTGTTCAAGCATGTACATCGGTGCTATTACGCATTCCGATGCAGTGGTAAAATGTGAAGATTCAATTAATCCAGATGTGCTTAACCACATTCAAAAGGAGACTTCCAAACCAGTATTAGAACCACGAGGCGAAAACATCGCCGATGAATACACGGAATTCTATGATACATTGCTGGCTCAAAACTAGCAGTAAGGCTGTCCAAAGGACAGCCTTACTTTTTATACTTCCCTCTCTTTTATTCTTTTCCTGTAGACAAACCGACGACCAGGTTGGGATTGACTTCCTTCCCAAAGGAGACAATCATACCTCTACCGTTGTCGACACCTTGTCTGTATTCGCTTACACCGTACAGGAAGATTCTCTCAAGATCGATTCACTGTCAAGTACTATTCTTGGAGCGATAAACGACCAGGCCTTTGGTATGCGCAGTGCGAGTGCCCATATACAAGTACTCCTGAGAGAGATTAACGTTGACTTTGGAGCAAATCCAACCATCGATTCGGTTATACTCTCCCTGGCGAGAAATACCGAGGTGAATGGATACGGAAGTACTACTTCTGTTCAGGATTTCGACATCTACCGCATGGCCGAAATCATTGAAAAAGAACAAGGGTATTATTCCAACTACGAACCCGCTCTTGGAGACAAGATTGGCACCTGGAGCGCCAACCTTCAAAACAAGGATACCAGTTGGTTTGAAGAAGACGGTGAACTCAAGTGGGCCACCAACACGTTTCGAATACCGTTGAACAACAGTTTTGGGGAAGACTTTTTTACAAGCCAGAGCTTTGGTAGTAACGACGCCTTTCTGAGCTTTCTGAATGGCATTAGCATTGTTCCTGCTACTGCAGGTCTTGGATTAAATGAAGGGTCGATTGTTTCCATCAATAAGTTTTCAGAGAATTCGAAACTGATCATCTATTACAGTGGTGGTCTTAGAAAAGAGTTTGAGATCAATAGTGAGTCTCAAAACATCTCTACTTATTCGATCGAAAACCAGCCTTTTACCATAACCGATCAGCTTGCCAATCCGGGTACCCATTATAACGAAACCTATCTTCAATCGCTGGCTGGCACCAAATTAAAGATTGACATCCCCAACTTGTTAAGTCTGGTAGCCGATGGAGAAACCATTGCCATCAATGAAGCTAAACTTAGCTTTACGGTGAAAGATGGTACAAATACCGACGACTTCCCGGCACCCAGTCGTTTATTGCTACTTCAGCCCTCTCAGGTTGACGGCAGTAATGCATTCATTATTGACCTGGTTGACGTTTTAATTCCACCTAGTAGTAACTGGGTTGGACGGACCAACTATGGCGGTAGTTTCGACTCCGAAACGAACACGTACACCTTCCGGTTTAATCGCCACCTTCAAGACGTGCTCGAAACCTACCTTACCACCGGAGAAGACATAAACAGAGGCTTTTACCTTGTTATTCCTTCGGACAATCCGATTACGCCAAGTAGGGTTATACTGGACACGGACAACAGTGGAGCCATCAAAAATTTAGATCTAAAAATTACCTACACCAAACTTTAATCGAAAGTTGGTGTTTAATTTGCAAAAAGTTTATCCGCTTGACACATCAACCTAAATACAAATTGGCAAGCCGACAGTGGAAAGGTAACGACACCGTTATCGATGTAAGAGGTTGCCAGATTGGTGGAGACGAACTCTTCCTTATCGCCGGACCATGTGCGGTTGAGAGCGAAGAGCAAATTGATGAGATTGCCTCTTTCATAAGCAATCTGGGCATTAAGTTTCTGCGCGGCGGGGCCTACAAGCCACGAACCTCGCCTTATAACTTTCAGGGACTTGAAAAGGAAGGGCTTAAACTGCTAAAACAAGTATCTAACCGATATAACCTGGGCATCATAACCGAGGTTATGGACCTCAGCCTTTTAGACACCGTTTACCCTTATACCGACATCCTTCAGATTGGTTCCAGAAACATGAAGAATTACCACTTCTTAAAGGAACTGGGAAAAACGGATAAACCCATTATGTTAAAGCGAGGAATGGATGCCACCATCGAAGAATGGTTGTTGGCAGCCGAGTATTTGCTTTTAGGTGGAAATGAGAAAGTGATTCTTTGTGAGCGGGGCATCAGAACCTTTGACTCAAGCAATCGAAATACGCTTGACATTGCAGGTATTGCATTGGCACAACAACTGTCTCATCTACCTGTTATTTCTGACCCAAGCCAGGCCACCGGAAACCGAGAGTTAATTGGCGCAGCGAGCAAGGCATCTATTGCGGGTGGCGCAGATGGATTGATGATTGAAGTGCACAACAATCCAAAAGATGCACTGTCAGACGGCCCACAGTCGCTGTACCTAAATCAGCTGGAGGACCTGCTTCCTGATTTTGAAAAGATAGCAACTGCAATGGGTAAAACCTGCTCTTGGGCCAAACAGCCTGAAATCATAAATGCTTAAGGCCACAAGGCTTTTAAGTTTTTTTCAATTTTCTTTGCAAGAAATTTAAGAAACAATGCGAATAGCCCTGATTGGAGCAACTGGAATGGTTGGCTCCGAAATGATTAAAGTACTGGAAGAAAGCAATCTGGAGATCACCGACCTGATTCCTGTTGCAAGTGAAAAATCCATTGGAAAACCAGTTCTTTACAAGGGTAAACAGTATTTGTGTGTTGGTCTGAAACAGGCCGTTGAGCTTCAACCAGACATCGCTCTCTTCTCTGCTGGCGGATCCGTATCGTTGGAATGGGCGCCAAAATTTGCAGAAAAAGGCAGTTTTGTTGTAGATAATTCTTCCGCTTGGCGGATGGACCCCAATACGCCATTGGTGGTTCCTGAGATCAATGCCAATATTCTGACTTCAGAAGATCGAATCATTGCAAACCCAAATTGCAGCACCATTCAATTGGTTATGGCCCTCAAACCTATCCATGAGAAGTATGGTATCAAACGACTGATCATAAGCACTTATCAATCGGTATCCGGAACAGGGTATAAAGCCATGAACCAGTTGGAAGCCGAACGGGCAGGGAACGACGCTGACCGTGCCTACCCCCACCCCATCGACAAAAACTGCATTCCTCATTGCGACGTTTTCCTTGACAATGGTTACACCAAAGAGGAAATGAAAATGGTTAATGAAACGAAAAAAATTCTGGGTGATGATTCCATACGGATCTCTGCAACCGCCGTTCGGGTACCCGTAGATGGAGGGCATTCGGAATCGGTTAACCTCGAACTGAACTCTTCGTTCGATCTGGAAGAACTTACCGATCACCTGGCTTCAATGCCCGGCGTGGTTCTCCAAAATAACCCACAGGAGAATGAATATCCAATGCCACTAATGGCCAAAGGCAAAAACGAGGTGTTTGTTGGCAGAATTCGTCGAGACGATAGTGCCGATAATGCTTTGAATATGTGGATTGTAGCTGACAACCTTCGGAAAGGAGCAGCCACAAACGCCGTACAAATTGCTGAATATCTCACAGCAAACAATCTTGTAACCGAACAAACAACCGCCTAAACGACAATACAATTATGCCAGCAGGATTTTACAAGCTTAAAGTTGATAAGATCAAACGCGAAACAGACGATTCAGTAAGCATACGCTTTCTGGTTCCACCACCACTTAAGTCGTCTTTTACATATAAAGCAGGTCAGTACCTCACGTTTCACTCCATGATCAATGGAGAAGACGTACGACGTTCTTATTCCGTATGCAGTAGTCCGTTTATGGACGACATGCCAACGGTGGCCGTTAAACAGGTGCCTAATGGCCGAATGAGCACGTTTATGAATCGCGACCTAATGGAAGGCGATCTCATCGATGCAATGCCGCCCATGGGCAAATTCATTGTCGAGCCCGATGCAGGAAACACAAAGCACTATGTACTCTTTGGTGGAGGAAGTGGCATTACCCCTTTGTTCTCCATTGCGCTTACCGTACTTCAACAGGAGCCCAATAGCAAGGTTACGTTGGTATATGCCAACCGAAACGAACAATCCATCATCTTCCACAACGACCTAAACCAGTTGGAAGCTGATTACGCCGGTCGGTTGAAGGTTGTTCATATTCTTGAAACGGGTTCTGATTCATGGACGGGCCTAACAGGCATGCTCTCGGAGCCGAAAGTAAAACAACTACTAAACATGCAGCTTGGTGCCGACCAAAACTCAGCTGAATACTTCATATGCGGCCCCAACGGCCTAATGCAATTGGTAGAGTCCAGCCTTGAGAACATTGGCATTGCGCGCGAGCAGATCCACCTCGAATACTTTACAGCAATTGAAAAGAAGAGTAACTCCGTAGATGAGATTACGGATGAAGAAGACGAGGGTGGGGACAAACAGGTTAAAGTTGAACTTTTCGGTGATGAGGAAATCATTACTGTTAGTCCTGACAAAACTATTCTTGAAGCAGCCCAGGATGCCGGTATGGATCCACCGTACTCATGTACAGTAGGCGTTTGCACCACCTGTCGGGCAAAGGTACACAAAGGAAAGGTTCGAATGGACGAGCGTGAAGGTCTCAGCGATGCAGAAATAGAGGAAGGTTACGTATTAACCTGCCAGGCTCATCCGGTTTCAAAAGACGTTGAACTGTCTTTTGAATAGGTAAGATATTAACTTACCTTTTTGGATATTAAGGTTTCCCAACCTTCTTCCACCTTCTTGATCGACAATCCTTCATCGTAATAGATTCCGTTGTCCATCTTAGGTATCTTATAATCTTCAAAACCTTCTGACTTTAGATAAGCACGAAGCTCAGAAACATCTTCAAAGATCATGGTCTCTTTACGCATAAGAGACACCGCTTCTTTGGGTTCTTTCTCTACATGAGGAACGGTCTCTACCCGCGAAATATTTAACTTATCACCCTTCTTGTAATTCATCAACATCGCCTTCACGTCTTCGAGATACTGATCGTCGATATTGGCTGGAACGGCAAGAGTAATCACCTTTTTTTCGTTCTTGTTTAACCAAAACTGTGATCGGCAGCTCGAGCTGCAGAAGCGTGCATTTTTTCTATTTGCCAAAAACTGCGCATTGCAGTTCTCACAAACCAATTCTGTGGACTTATGATTTGTTCTAAACCCCTTGGTAGTTCGAAACATTCCTAATTCTAATTGCATCTTAACGTTTATTTGATGCAACAAAGTTGGGGATTAAAACCGTGGAAAACAGGTTGAGCTTCCCACACTGTCCACAAATGCAGACAAATTAACTAGTTGATTATGAAATTATTAACTAAACGGTTTCGAGGATGGCCTCGAACATCGCTTTTCCGTCTGTATTGAACAATTTTTCGCTTGCGGCGCGCTCTGGATGAGGCATCATACCAAACACATTTCGGTTTTTATTGGTAATTCCAGCAATGTTCTGCACAGAACCATTCGGGTTGGTGTCGTTATTCACATTTCCCGACTCGTCGCTGTAGTAGAAAAGTATCTGATCGTTTTCCTTTAGCGAATTAATGGTCTCGTCATCTGCAAAGAAACGGCCTTCTGCATGGGCGATAGGAATTTTAACCACCTTATCTTGTTCCAGGCCTCTGGTGATTACAGTATTGGTGGTAGCTGTTTTCAGGTGAATGTTTTCACAAACAAACAACTGATTGTCGTTGCGCAACAAAGCTCCCTCCAAAAGGCCTGACTCACAAAGAATTTGAAAACCATTGCAGATTCCCATAACATAACCACCGTTGTTGGCGTGCTCAATAACAGCACTCATAATGGGGCTTAACTTGGCAATAGCACCACTTCTCAGATAGTCGCCGAAGGAAAAGCCTCCAGGGATAAACACAAAGTCACACCCCTTCAGATCGGTATCCTTGTGCCATAGTTGTTCAACTGCACCACCTGTGGTTTCTTCAAGTACCTGGATCAGATCCTGATCACAGTTTGAGCCTGGAAAAATTACTACGCCAAATTTCATGGCGCAAAGTTACAACTCATCCAAAAATCAGCCTACACCCGTGTATAATATTCTGTTTTTTCTGTGGTATGAGATCGAATCACCCCCGCACTAATGAGGTTAACCAGAATCTTGGAAGCCCGGCGTGTGGAAATATTGATCATTTTTCGATACTGCTGCAGTGTTATTCGCTCGTTATCTTCCAGGTATTCGAGTATGGCTTTTTCCTTGCTACTGAACTCAATAAACGTTGCCTTACCAGAGGCATCGCGTTTGAGAACATCGAGTACAATCTTACTCGCCAACAGCGTTTTGTCGTTTACGCGTACATAGGCCCACCACTTTCCATCCTCGCCTTTGGCATAATAGGGTTTATCCACACCGGGCTTTACCTTACACTCAAGCACCTGTTTTCCTTCTGCCATATGTCGTATAATCTCCAATTCTACCTCTGGTTTGCAATGGAACCTGGCAGCAAGATCCAACATATAAATCTCATCTTCCGATTCAATGCCACTGATCTTCCGATTATCCTTGACCCCAACCAACAGAGTTCCGCCTTCGTGATTGGCAAATGCCGACATGGTTTTGGCAATCTTACCGGCGTTCGTAATGGTTTGTTTGTAGTCGAGCGTGGCGTCTTCCCCTCTTTGCAGTAAATTATAAAGGTGTCGTTTCACAATGTCGAAGTTATTGAATTCATAACGCCCATAAAAGATTAAATGCGCGTCAGAGTGATAAACAAATTTCTGTTCTTTTTGGCTTGCCTGCAGGACCAAGTCATCCAATTACTCGTCTATTGCTATCTTAGCGTTGAGAAATGAAAACTATAAAAAGCCTGTCTACTTTTCTTTTTGCCTTAACTCTGTTTGCTTGCACCAACTCCAGGCATGAAGCCATTGACAAAACAATTGACCTTGAAAGTCGAATGATTGATGCCACTTTTCCGCCTATTACCCAGACCAACCGAATACAGTTTGACAGCCTTCATTACTCCGTTATACGAAGAACACACCCCAATGGACAACGCTTTATTGAATTGGTTACCAACAAACGAACCAAGCTTGACTCCTGGAAAGAGTACTACGATAACGGGCAACTCAAAAGCAGAGGTTTGATGACCACCTCGCATCATCATCCCATTGGAACGTGGGAACATTACGCCTCCTCGGGGGAGTTGGACAGCGCGATAGACCACGATGGTAAACAGAAGATATCCTATTTCGCTGCGGTAGCCATTGCCCAAAAACATGGTTTCCATCTGCCTGCGGTTGAGATCACCACCGCATATAACGGCAATAAAATGTATTGGGAAGTAACCAAATGGAGCGAAGGCTCAACCTCCAATCACCTCACCGGCATATCCATTCTCATCGACAGTGAAACCGGAATGGTTCAAGAGTCAGACGCTCAGAAAGTTGCCTACTTCTAGCCATCACCTGTCGTTTGTTAAAACTTGAATTCAGCTCAAACGGACACAAAAAAACCCAGACGGAGACCGCCCGGGTTATGACTTAATAGTACCCACCTTTACTTAATTGATATCACTTTTGGCTTGGCCTTCTCTTTCTTTGGTACCTGAATTTCCAAAATACCATTCTTAAACTCGGCCTGAATGTTCTCTACATCCGCTACCTCTGGTAAAAAGAAGCTGCGTTTGAATTTGTCGGTTCTAAACTCGCGTAGGTGAAACTTGGTTCCCTTGTCGTCCTGGGTTTCTTCTTTCTGACCCTGAACGATTAATTCATGATCTTTTACATCCAGGCTGATGTCTTTCTTGTCCATTCCCGCCATTACCAGATCGATCTGGAACTTTTGGTCATCTTCCTTTACACTTGCTTTGGGTGTTTCAAACCCCGTTCGTCTACCACCATCAACCATCAGATCGTTGAAAAGTGCCTCGAATCCAGGAGAAAAAAATGTATCGGTTAGAATGCTTTTTGCCGGTTTGAATTTCGTTAATGTCATTGTTCTAAGATTTAAAATGTTTCGTTTGATCGGAATACTTCAATTGGCATGCCGTTGGCCATTTTAGCTCAAAACAATGACATTTTGTCTTGTTTTAATCCTACCACTCACAAAATGATGACATTTTGTCTTATTTTGCGATTATGAACCGATTTATTGTCAGCTGTTCATTAATACGCACCGATGAGAATTCAGCAGAAAACCAAATCATCAGGTCGTCTAACTGGGCCTGCGTGGCGTTTGACGAAACGACTTTATTGTAAACCACCTTACCACCCGGCTTCAAACGTTGCTTAAGCAACTTAACAAAGGCTCTGGTCTGGAATTTATCGGGCACCTGCAGGTCTTCATACACATCAACGATAATCAAATCCACCGGACTATTTTCCTCGCGTATGTAATCCAGGGCATCGCCCTGCACAACCCTGGTGTTGGGAACGGGCTTAAAATAGCGTTTATACAGATCAAGTACTTCGGCCGAGGCCTCCACAGCCACCTGGTTACTTTGGGGCTGGTATTTATAAACGAGCTGAGAAACACCTCCTGCCCCAAAACCCAGTACGAGCACGTCATTCACTCCTTCCCACATCAAGTCAACTTCCTTAAACATCCGCTTAAAGGCGGTTTGCAGGTTTCCATATGAATAGTTGGCCTCTTTGCTGTTCAACATGGTAATACCGTTGTACAAGACCACTTCCAACCATTGACCATCAGCCTTCCTCTTCTCCAGGGTAATTGGCCAAACATGAGACATAAGTCGTTTCAGGCCAAACAAAAACCCCGTCTGTTTCAGACGGGGTTTTTCAATTTTATTTGTTGCTGACAAGCTTAGTCTATTTTCACAAACTTTGCTGCTCCTTTGTGCGCCTCACCTTCAATACTGATCAGGTAGTTTCCTGCAGAAAGTGTAGCAACATCAAGTCTAACCGCATCGGTAGCTTCCGTTACCCGGATCACCTCTGTGCGTTGTACCTGACCGTTATAATTCAAAATACGTACCGTTAACTTATCGCTTGTTCGAATCGGCATCTCTATAGACAATTCATTCTGAACCGGGTTAGGATATGCCTTCAACAACACTGGTCCGCTTTTAGACACAGGCTTAATACCTGTTAGCAAACTGGAGGATTTCCAAATACCTCTACCGTGGGTACCTGCATACAATACAGCTCCCGTTCGCGCTCCACTTTTAAAGACTTTCTCTTCTACCTGACGCATTTGCAACACAGGCACACGTGGCATACTATCTTCGTTAAACGTCCATGTTGGTGTAGTAGCATTGCCATTTTGAGCATAGAACACACCGAACTCAGTTCCCAGAATAATAAGATCTGGATTGTCAACACTGATCTCTGCATCGTAAACCGGCATTCTTGGCAGTGCACCTTGAATACTTCTCCATACTGGTTCGTCGTCAAGTGCATTCTCAGTAATATACAAGTGGCTGCTGCTACCATAGTTTCCAAGCGTTACAATAACGCGATTTGGATTGCTTTGATCCACTTCGATATCTGTTACACTTCTACCGTTTGGAAGGTTTCCATTGATGTTGACAAACGTAAGGCTATCCGATATAGCGTTACCAGGCATATCAGCAGTATCCCAGGTTACTTTATTAAACCCACTGATTCTACTCAAGGTAGATGAGTTTGTTCCTGATACAAACAGGTTGTTACCGTCGGCCGACACCTGCATCATATGCGGCAAGAAAGTCACTTCTGCAACACGGAACCAATGTGGGCTAGGAATGGTAACCGGGTTATGAGCCATCCAAACACCCTCGTTCAAACCATAGAACATTCTGCTTGACGAATCAACCAGGTCTTCCCACAACTGAATAGGTGTATTAAAAATGCTGTTTGCCTGAAGAACCAATCGGTCAGACTCACGAACACTCACCATATCATCTTTAATTCTTTCATCCCAGAAAACAGCCACGTTTCCACCTCCGTTCAACGAACGTCTCAGGTTTCCGTTTTGGCTCTCAACAAAAATGATGTCCGGGTTTATCACTGACACCTCACACTGGAAACCATCTCCACCTAGTACGTCTACACCAGAAAGAGGTGTGTTTCCGTTTCCATCGATAACGATTGTATTGTTATCCTGGGTTCCCCCAACCAAAATACCATTTGTTCCAGCGGCGATACCATAAAACTGTGTGGTTCCATAACCATTGTACAAGCTGGTATAGTTATCAAGTGTTGCGTTGGTTGTTTTTGCTACCCCACCGTCTGAACAGATGTACATAATTGGCGGGTTTGAAACCGTATCAAATGAGATAAGGTGTTTATCTGCGTGGATACCAAATCGGTTCCCTTTACTATCGTCATTGCTTCCTACAATTCGAGGTCCTGCTTCCGGAGTCCACTCAAAGAAGTTGATACCTCCCATGAAAACTCGCTCTTTATCGTTTGGATGAACACCAATACACAGGTTGTATCGTCCTTGTGAGTGACAGTAGTTATACGTTTTACCATCGATCAATCTTGTATTACCAGCGGTAACAAGTCGAGGCACACTCAAAGGCGCAAAGAACGAGCTGGCCGGACCAAAGATCCGATCAAAGTTTTGGCCGTTGTCTTTTGACTGATACACACCAACCAAACCAGCATCGGTCCAAACGTCAGCCGTTGGGCCTTTGAAGTTAACGGTTCCTGCAACCATCAAATAAACATAGTTTGGATCCTGGTCAGAAACAGCCATTACAATTCGAGAAACACCACCTACCGGAATTCCTTGAACAGCTGTGTAGGAACCATTCTGTGTAGGATTGGTTGAACGATATACCGTATTGGTGAAGACCAGGGCGTTGCCATTGGCGTCGATCACAAAGTCTCTTGCGTTTCCTGCCTGAACCAGGTTCCACTGGCTATCGTCGTTTTCGGCAGAGGCACGCAAACCAGCATTTGTACAGGCAAATACAATATTCTTGCTTGGGTGAGCAACCACTCGGTTCACAAAGTTATAACCAGCGGTTTGTGGAATCTTTGCGAACGTTGCTCCATCGTCGGTACTTTTATAAATACCGCCACCTGACCAACCTGGTGTTGCTGCTTCCTGACCTGCGCCACCGGTAAATGACTCACCGGTACCAAAGTAAATTGTACCGTCAACGGTCTGACAAATGCTCACTACTGACATATCTTCAAATTGATCGTCAATCGGAGTCCATGAAGCACCTTTGTTGGTTGATTTAAATATACCACCCATTACACCACCAGCGTAAAGAATGTTGTTGTTATTTCGGTCGATCAAAAACCCTCTGGTTCGACCACCGATGTTGTCAGGGCCGGCAAAATTCCATGAGAAAGGATAACTTGCTTTACCATGACTCTTGGTGAACTGCTCCACCTCATATCTTGCCTGACGAACTTCTTCAGGATCCACGACACCCGTATACTGGTTAGCTCTAAGGCCATTCAGATATTCGAACGCACCTTTGTTGCTTTGTGTAGCTTCGACTTCCTGCACTCGGGGCTGGTAAGCCGTTTCGCCAGCATTCATGCTGAAGTACGAAACGCCCCCAGCTACTGCTAGAGTTCCAAGAGCGATTATACCTAAGTAAACATTCTTCTTCATATTACGTTTTTATACAGTTTCTTTTAACTCGATATGTTGCAAATATTAATAGTTATGCATTCTTAAGCAAACCGAATTTAACCAGAGGTAAGATAGGGTTTAGCAACGGCTAACCCCGTGTTTGAAACACCCACATAAAGCCTAAAAAGAAAGTGGGGTACACTTTAGGATTATGGGTAAATGCCATGATGGGAAGTCCACCAGGAAAGTAATCGATTGTTGCACCCAGATTAATCTGTTTCGACGAGCGGCTGTATTCCTGCCAGTTAATTGAAACATTCGCTTTTGCGAGTATGCCTGGTTTGTACGACAACTGGTCCCAGCCATCTCCATTTCTCGCATATCCAATAACCTTCTTTGAATCGGGAACTGCTGTTGGGGAGTATCGTACGTTCTGAATAATTTGAATATCGCCCTCAAACTCCTCAACACGAAGATAAACAGGACGCTGGATGCCAAGTGACATCCCTAAAGCCGCCTGAAACCGAATTCCGACGTTGTTAAAATCCGATTTGTTAACCAACGATCGGGAAACACCTACGCCCAACCTTCCTAAGGCGGTATGGTTTAATTTCCCAAAGACATAGGGCATTTTGTTTTCTACCTGATGGTTTACAATTTTTGACTCCTTGTTGTGTTTATGGGTTACAAAATCGGCATAGTAATACCGGGCCGTTGAACGATTTGCATACCCGACTTCCTTCTGAAAAGCCAAGCCAAAACCATTGCTCCGAATGGTAGCTCCAAACCCGATATTCGACGAACGGGCTCCTAACTCAGTTTGAGCAGAAACCATCATCGGAATTAGCGCCAACATCGCGAACAGGTATCGATATGTTAATCGGTTGAAAAACACTTGTGTTTTATCGATGTAAATGTACAATTTTGAAGCGTCAATAACAACCTCACAATGTCAGCAACCTCTCAAGTTATCTACCTTGGCAGCCTCCGAACCGACTCAACACACCTTGGTTCAGGCCATTCGATCACCACAGACGCTCCTTTGGATAACAACGGCAAAGGCCAGAAGTTTTCTCCAACGGATCTCGCAGCCACGTCGTTGGCGTCTTGCATGCTTACCGTAATGGGTATCGCCGCTCAAAAACGCGACATTACCTTTTCTGCTATCAAAGCAGACGTAACAAAGATTATGGCCTCAAACCCCAGGCGGATTGCTGAAGTGCATATTGAGCTACATATAAACCATCCGGAGTGGACGGAGAAAGAAAGAAACTTAATGGAAAATACCGCTTTAAACTGCCCGGTAGCAAAGAGTCTTCACCCAGACATCAAACAAAAAGTACGGTTTAATTATCAGGAAAGATGATTATCCGACGTGTGTTTGAGAGGTCTCAACAGACCCAAAGTTATTGGGGCAACCCTTGTCTCCTCGTCGGGAACCGCATGAAGACATGAAAGCCACAAACAACAAACCGACACAAACTATGCTCAATACCTTTTTCATAATTTCTCTAATTTAGTGAACGCCTTTCATGAATAACGTTCCACCTAATAATATAGTGCAAAGTAATGAAATAATTGAGTTACTAAAAAACCCTGAAGCCATTGCCTTTCTTGAGAAACACCGAGACGAAAGCCCCGAGCACCTTGCTCTTAAGTACAGTGGCTCTACTGATTTTAACTTAACCAAACTTACTCAAATCTTACAATTGTACCGTAAAGCGGAACAGAAAATACCCGAATGGGTTGCCTCACACTGTGCCCTGGATGCCAAAAGCTACGCACAATGTACGCACTCGGCCGTAGCACAGTTCAATGCCAGTTTGTTTCAAGGGACGAATGCCCTTGACATGACCTCAGGACTTGGTGTGGACGCATACTTTTTTGCCAAACGCTTCGAGCATATAACCTGTTTGGAAAGCAATAAAACAACCATTGACTATGCCCAATTTAACGCTCAGCGCCTGGGTGTATCCAATATCGATTTCCTGCACACAACAGCAGAAGAGTTTTCCCTGGAGCACGCGTACGACCTGATCTATCTCGACCCTGATCGACGCCCTGGAACCGACCATCAGGTAAAACAGATAGAGTCCTACTCTCCAAACATCTTTGAACTACAGGAGAGCTTATTATCTTGTGCCAAACATGTTCTTGTCAAACTAAGCCCTATGGTTGATCTGCGTTATTTGGAAAACCACCTACACCACCTGGTAGCGATCTACGTAGTATCTTACCGAAATGAAGTAAAGGAAATATTGGTACACCAATCGAAACATGCCGCTGAAGCTAACTCAACGGAACGAATTGCCGTTGACCTTGGCCCTAACCAAACCGAAATTCTACGACGTTCACAAATGCAACCTGCTAAGCCGCGAAGATATCTCAGCCAATCCAGGTACCTTATCGAACCATCCAGGGCCATCATTAAGTCGGGTATGTCTCCCCTGTTTGCACAGTCTTTATCACTAGGCTTTCTCTCCGACAACTGTCATTACTACTTTAACGAAGTCCTATTAGAACATGCATTTGTACGACAGTTTGAGGTTATTGACAAGATGGATGTCTCGTGGAAGAAAATAAAGAAACGCCTTAAGGAGCAGGACATTTCTGCAATTAACATTGCACAGCGTAACTTCCACCTAGATGTTCGGGGAATCAGGAATAAACTAAAGATTGCTGAGGGTGGAACAGACTTCCTCTTTTTTAGCCTTGACAGGGATGGCAAATCGGCATGTTACCACGCGATTCCTGTTTCTGCTAAAGCGCCTTAATGTATGCTTCGATAGCAGCCGTCATGGATGGTGAATCCGGTGTTGGTGCCGGGATGTTGTTTGTGAGGTTAGCGGCTTCTATCGCCCGGTTGGTAGACGATCCCCAACCCGCTATTCGTGTATTGTTTTGCTTGAAATCAGGGAAGTTGTCAAACAGTGATTTAATATCGGCAGGACTGAAGAACGCAATTACATCGTAAAATACGTTTTCAAGATCACTCAAATCCGCATTCACCGTTCGATACATAATCGCTTCCGTATAATCGATCCCATTTTCGTTAAGGAAATTCGGAATCGAGTCCTTTCGAATGTCTGAACAAGGGAATAGATATTTCTCCTTAGGGTGGGTCTTAACCAGTTTTAAAAACTCTGGTTCACGCCCTTTTCCGAAGAACATTTTCCGCTTGCGCAGAACAGTATATTTCTGAGTATAAAGTGAAATACCTTCATTGATACAGAAGTACTTCATGGTTGTGGGAAGTTCGACCTTCAACTCCTCAACACACCGGAAAAAATTATCAACCGCGCTTCTGGACGTTAAGATAATTGCCGTGTGATCAAGGATATTTAGTCGTTTCTTTCTCAACTCCTTTGCTGGAACCGATTCAACCTGTATAAAAGGTCTGAAGTCTAATTTCAACTTGTACTTTTCAGCTAAAGCGTGGTAGGCTGTCTTTTTATCCCCGGGATCCGGTTGAGAAACAAGAATACTTTTTACTTTCAAAATCCTTTTCCTTTACTTTACACATCACCAACAAGGAATTTACCCAAGATAAGGAGAGGTGTTATTTCGAGGGTGCAAAGATAAATAATTATATAAATCTTAGCGAAGGGGAAGTAACGATTGTAAACAAAAAAGCTCTTAACCAGACGCCAAACCAAAAACAGACCCAGCACCAGAGCCAGGATCAGTTCCAACCAAAACTTGGCTTCAACACTCGGCACATAGTACCAAGTCATTAACAAGGGAAAAACACCTAAGGTAAAAGCATAAGCGGTGTGGCTAAGGCCTACTACCATTAGTCCTCCTAGAATTTCCGACTGCAACACGAGACCGGTAATGTAGTGGGTAAAATACTTCAGGGTATAGGCCAAACAAACTCCCATTAACACCAGAAGATACAGCCTAAAGCCTGTCACCTTTGTAAAATTAAAGTCAAACGGCAAAAACAGGAATACACCCAGACCTATTACAATACAGCTCACCAGAATTTGAAGTAACAAAACCGGATTGACACCTCCTTCTTTATCCAGGTATTCGAATTGTGTCTTTACGTTGGCAAAGGAATTACGGATTGCAAACTGATGTTGGGTTAAACTAAGTGTTCGTATCACCCCAACCAAAATGAGAACCATAACCCCAATAAGGAAAATCCATTGATACGGCAACTTCACACGCTCCACAATGCCGGCCTGATCAACCAAATTGTCAAGTTGTAATATCAATACATTCAGAGGGCCCACTTCCATCGAGGGCAAAAATAAGTCTAAATGGCCTGGAGAGACTTATCTATTATCTGTTCGTAGTACGACTCGTACAATGGGCATATTTTACCAATATCGTAGGCATTGGCTTGTTGCAAGGCATTGCTTTTAAATCGGGCCAAGACCGCATCGTCCTTTAATATTTCCAAACTTCTCGCAGCCATGTGTTCCACGTCTCCAACATTACTGGTAAACCCGGTCACCCCATCAATATTCACTTCGGGCAATCCACCTGTGTTGGTAGAAACCACCGGAACCTCACAAGCCATCGCCTCCAATGCCGCTAAACCAAAGCTCTCTGTTTCGGAAGGCATCAGAAAGAGGTCGCCAATAGACAAAATCTCTTCTACGGCATCTTGCTTACCAAGGAAACTAACTTTCTCGCAAATGGCGGACTTCCGGCATTCCCGTTCCAGGTTCACCCGTTCGGGCCCATCTCCAACCATTAGTAAACGGGCCGGAATTTGTTCCTGAATACGCTTAAAAACAGCCACCACATCGTCTACCCGTTTCACTTTGCGAAAATTAGATGTATGAACCACAATGCGTTCACCATTTGGCGCTACAGCCAGTTTGAAATGTTCCTTTGGTTTTTTGCTAAAACGTTCAATGTCCACAAAGTTTGGAATCACTTTAATGTCGTTTTGAAACTGAAACAAACTGGTGGTATCTCGTTTTAGACTTTCGGAAACCGCTGTAACCCCATCGGAATGATTAAGTGAATAGTTGATTACCGGTTCATAGGTAGCATCTCTACCAACAAGGGTTATATCGGTACCGTGTAACGTTGTTATGATGGGTATATGAATGCCCTGTTCTTTTAACACGTTCTTTGCCATAACCGCAGCTGCGGCATGAGGTATGGCGTAGTGAACATGAAGTATATCCAAATCAGCAGATTTTACAATCTCAACAATCTTACTCGACAACGCGATTTCGTAAGGTGGATATTTGAACAGTGGATACTGAGATACGTTTACCTCGTGATAAAACAGATTCTCGCTAAAAAAATCCAATCGGGCTGGTTGGTCATAGCTAATAAAATGGACCTTGTGTCCTTTACTCCCCATTGACTTCCCCAGTTCCGTAGCTACCACCCCACTTCCTCCGTAGGTAGGGTAACAGATTATTCCTATATTCATTTCACGACTTAGTTGGCGACTAATTCTATTTGCTCGCGTGGACTACTTTTCTTTACTTCTTCGGCAATTGCTTTTATATGCGCAGGGGTTGTTCCACAGCAACCTCCGGTAATGTTAACCAAACCGCTGGAAGCAAACTCTCCTACCACATTGGCCATATACTCAGGGCTCTCGTCGTATTCTCCCATTTCATTTGGCAACCCTGCATTAGGGTGAGCGCTTACCGCACAGGTAGCCACGTCACTTAACTCCTTTAAAAAAGGCCTCATCAACTCTGCTCCCAAAGCACAATTCAACCCAACTGAAACGGGCTTGGCGTGCACCACAGAATTCCAGAAAGCCTCTACGGTTTGGCCGCTTAACGTTCGGCCCGAATTATCGGTAATTGTACCCGAAATCATTATTGGAATCTCAATGCCTCGTTCGTCTTCAATTTCCTTAATGGCAAAAATGGCCGCTTTACAATTGAGTGTGTCGGTGATGGTTTCAATCAACAAAAGGTCGGCACCACCATCGAGCAAACCATTTGCCTGCTCTTTAAAAGCCACAACCAATTCATTAAACGTAATTGCTCTGAAACCCGGGTTAGAAACATCTGGAGACATGGACGAAAGTTTTGTTGTTGGGCCCATCGACCCTGCAACAAATCTCGGTTTGTCAGGTGTTTGAGCTGTAAACTCATCGGCCACCTCACGTGCAATTTTAGCTCCTTCCAGATTTATCTCATACGACAAGTCTTCCATATGATAATCTGCCATAGAAACAGAATTGGCGTTAAACGTATTCGTTTCAAGTATATCAGCACCAGCTTCCAAAAATTGGCGGTGGATTGCACGGATTATATCCGGCTGCGTAATGTTTAATAAATCGTTATTTCCTTTAATCGCATGTTCGTACGACGCGAATCGCTCACCGCGATACTGAGCCTCGTCGAGTTTATAGGTTTGGATCATCGTACCCATTGCTCCATCCAAAAGCATAATACGTTCATCCAACAGTGATAAAAATCGATTTCTTGATACCATAGGGCAAAAATAGTCTACAAGTTTTCCTTACCAGTTACTTATCTCAAGTAATAAACAATCGAACGGTAAAAAGTTTTCTTCCTAATTGTATATCCAAAGTAAAACTGGTTTCTCTGATCGGTCGATGATTGTTTCCAATTCTGACAAAAAATCGGGAGACACGGTTGGGCAACCTTCGCTCCTGCAAATGCCGAACATGGCCTCTGACTGAGGCACGCAATCGTGTGCATGTAAAACCACAAAGCGCTCAAAGGCATTCGAATTGGTTGTTTCAAGCCCATGTAGCTTGTAAGCCGTTCCAAATCGACCTTCGTACTTATATCCGACCTTGTATTTACCTAATGAGGTACAATTGCTCCCTACTTCATTACTAAAACTTGGTTTACGGGCAGCATAGTTTTGGCAATGCCCATGGGTAACCAGGCCTTTACCGATCAACGAATCACGCTCCAGGTCTACAATAAAAAACCGCTTTCTGCCCGATCGCATACTCATATCCGACAGGAAGGCAACTGACGTGTTATACGAATTTTCTAAGCAAAACTCGCGTGCCTCGTGTAACCGTTCTTTTTTTATTCGATGTTCGTTAGACTGGGTTGAGCTAGCTTCCTCTTCTGGCTTTTGTTCATTAGTGTTGTTGTTACCTGACGTGCACGACTGGAGAACCGATAGAAAAACACAAAAACCGATCAACAGGGGCTTCATACATTTGACAACTTGCAAACCCATCACTTTAGTATGAAATAGCGGATGCTTATCGATTTCGTAGCACCATTTTATAATGAACGATATTGGCTTCTACGAATTGATCTCCTTCAGGCACAAAACCAAACCGGCTGTAAAGGCCACATGCGTCGATCTGTGAATGCAGGTAAACATTGTTATGGTCTGGAAGATCTTTCAGAACTGCTTCCACAATGGCCCCGCCAATTCCTTTGTTGCGATAGGGTTCTAAAACGGCAAATCGTTCAAGCTTGAATCCATTGGGTGTTCGTCTCCAACGCGCTGTACCCACAGCCTCGCCATCCGCAATCGCTAAAAAGTGTACAGAAGTTTCCTCAAATTCGTCGTATTCCAAAGCCGGGTCTACCTTCTGTTCATCTACAAACACCTTCTGCCGAATAGCAAATATGGTATCCAGTTGTTTCCCACTTAACACTTTTACCACGGTTACTTCCATATATTTACCAATTGGGTTTACTCCAAATTTAAGGCCTTTCGGCCTATGGTAACAAATAATATTCTCCATTTTCGACCTTCCCAAAATTGGATCAGGAGGTTAAAAAAAAACGCTAATTTTGCCGTCCTTTTCAAAAAGTATAAAATTCAACAAACGATGAGTATTTCTTCAATCGAAAACATCCTCGGAAACGAAACCGATTATTTGCTAAACCACACTTCACAAACCATCTCAAAAGATCGACTTCACTTACCAGGACCTGACCACCTGGATACGATTTGGGGCCCCTCAAACCGAAACCCACAGGTATTGAGAAGCCTCAATCAGATAATGAATACCGGACGACTTGCCGGAAGCGGATATGTGTCTATTCTACCTGTTGATCAGGGAATTGAACACTCTGCTGGTGCAAGCTTTGCTCCAAACCCTGACTACTTTGATCCGGAAAACATTGTTAAGCTTGCCATCGAAGGCGGTTGTAATGCCGTAGCTTCAACATTTGGCGTTTTGGCCAGTGTTTCTCGAAAGTATGCTCATAAAATTCCGTTCATCGTTAAGCTGAACCACAATGAATTGTTAACCTATCCTAACAACTTCAACCAAATCATGTTCGGTTCAGTTGAAGAAGCTTGGAACCTTGGTGCAACGGCTGTTGGAGCTACCATCTATTTTGGATCGGACGGAGCTGAGCGACAAATTATTGAGGTGGCTCAGGCGTTTGAAAGAGCACATGAACTAGGTATGGCTACCATTCTTTGGTGTTACCTGCGTAACAGCGACTTCAAAAAAGACGGAACCGACTATCACGTTGCCACCGACATTACGGCTCAGGCAAACCACATTGGAGTTACCATCCAGGCGGATATTATCAAGCAAAAACTTCCTGAAACCAACGGCGGTTACACCGCAATTGGCTTCGGTAAAACACACGATAAAGTATATTCTGAACTATCTTCTGAACACCCAATCGACCTTTGTCGTTATCAGGTTGCCAACTGTTACATGGGGCGAGCTGGTTTGATTAACTCAGGTGGTGCATCTGGCAAGAACGACATGTTCGATGCCGTTAAAACCGCAGTGATTAACAAACGTGCAGGAGGCTGTGGACTTATTTCAGGCCGTAAGGCTTTCCAAAAGCCACTTAACGAAGGCGTTGAGTTGTTGAACAACATCCAAGATGTATACCTTACTAAAGAAGTTACAATAGCCTAAACTCCGGTTTAACTGTTGTTACTTTCTTTGAGGTTTATTCCGTAATTTTGATTTGATATGAGTTGGTTTAAGCGTGTTAAAGATGGAATTCTAACCAAGACCCAGGACAAAAAATCCACACCGGATGGTCTTTGGGTAAAATGCCCTGAATGTCAAACTCCTCACGCCAGTAAGGATTTTGCCAAAGAATTCTGGGTATGTAAGGAATGTGGTCATCACACCCGTATTGGTTCTGAAGAATACTTCTCCATCTTCTTTGATTCTGAAAAATATACCGAGCTCAATGCAAACATGACTTCCGGCGATCCGCTTAAGTTTGTCGATAGCAAGGATTACCCGTCGCGTATTGCTGCTGCTCAGAAAAAAACAGACTTAAAAGATGCTGCGCGAACGGCCGTAGGTAAAATGAACGGTATTAAAGTGGTTATAACGGCCATGGACTTTTCATTTATCGGTGGTTCTATGGGTGCTGTGGTTGGTGAAAAAATCGCCCGCTCAATTGATTATGCCCGCGAAAACCGCATTCCACTTATTGTTATTTCCAAAAGTGGAGGTGCTCGTATGATGGAAGCCGCATTTAGCCTTATGCAGATGGCTAAAACAAGTGCTAAATTGGCTCTGCTCGACAAAGAGGGCATTCCATTTATATCGTACCTTACTGACCCTACAACCGGAGGGGTAACAGCATCGTTTGCCATGCTTGGTGATTTTAACATTGCTGAACCTAATGCACTTATTGGTTTCGCAGGACCAAGAGTAATTAAGGAAACCATTGGCAAGGATCTTCCAAAAGGTTTTCAACGAAGTGAATTCCTTCAGGAACATGGCTTTGTAGACTTTATTGTTGAACGAGGCGCCGCGAAAGATCAGATTTCTTCGCTGCTCTCCATTATTTGTGAGAAAAAGACAAAAAATAAGGTGGAGGAAACCAAAACCGCAAGTGTTTAATATTTCCTCCCAAAGTGTTTGTAATAGATTAGACAAATCAATTAATTCGCATAAAAAAGAGATATGAACTTCCCTGCAGATTTAAGATATACGTCGGACCACGAATGGGTTAGACTTGAAGGTGACATCGCTACAATCGGAATTACTGATTTTGCGCAAAGTGAGCTAGGTGATGTAGTGTTTGTTGAGATCGAAACCGAAGGTGAAACACTTGGTGGAGAAGACACGTTTGGAACTGTTGAAGCGGTTAAAACCGTATCCGATCTGTACATGCCAGTTGCCGGTGAAGTTGTTGAAGTAAATGCCGGACTGGAAGATGCTCCTGAAAGCGTTAACTCTGATCCATATGGAGAAGGTTGGATGATCAAGGTAAAGGTAGATGATCCGGCATCTGTTAACGAACTAATGGACGCTGACGCCTACAAAGCGTCGATTGGCCAATAGTGCTTCGTTCATTCAAACTAACCCTGGCATTAGCCGTCTTAATTTTAATCTTAAGCCTTATTTCTTTGGGTGAAGTGCCACCCGTTCGAGTTAAGGCCGGTGATAAGATTGCACACTTTTTGGCGTATGCCTCTTTAACTCTCACCCTGCTTCTGGAGTATGCCGTTTTTAACCGTTGGTTAAGGCAACCCGCCCGCTGGTTAATTTACCCGGTGGTGTTCGCATCGCTTTACGGTGTATTAATGGAGTTCCTTCAGGCCTCGTCCCTGTCACAACGAAACTTCGATTATGCCGATATGCTGGCGAATTTCCTGGGCTCGGTGGCCGCTGCCCTGCTGTTCGTCGTACTTTTTAAACCGTTAAAAAAGTTTTTTACACGATCGTATTAAATCTCGTTTACCTTTTCCACCAGGATGGCATTATATACCTGAGAATCCCTAAATTTGAATTTTAAATCTTTTGCAACATGGAGATCAAAAAAATTAAGAGCAAAGACGGTAGAACCTACCGCACGCTTTTTTTCCTTATCGGAATGTGTATTTCACTCGGCGGGGTATACGCCTTGATGGAATACAAACGCTATGAAAAAATTGAAGTGGCTAACCTCGACATGATTTATGACGAGAACGAGGTTGAAGTTGAACAAACCCAACAAGAAGAAGAACCTCCACCAAAAGAAGAAATCCCTCAAGATCCGATCATCGAGGTAGTTGATGACGAAGTTGAAGTGGAAGAAGAAGTAGACATCGACATTGAAACAGATGACGACGAAAGCTTTGGAGAAGTGGAAGTAGAAGACGAGGGCCCGGAAGAGACGGATGAAGTTTTCAAATGGTACCAGGTACAGGAAAAGGCCAAATTCCCTGGAGGAGACGCTGCTATGGACCGTTTCATTGACGACAACATTGTAATTCCTGACATTGCATACGAAGAGGCTGAAAGTGGAACTGTACTCGTTGGTTTTACCGTTGAGAAAAATGGCCAACTTACCAACATTAGAATACTTTCCAAACGTAAGATTGGTTACGGTGTGGAAGAAGCTGCCATCAAGGTAATCAAAAAGATGCCTAGATGGACTCCTGCCCTTCAGCGTGACAAACCTGCACGGATGGCATTTACGAAACCCATTCGTTTGAATTTCAACTAAGAAATAACCCGATATTAAAAAAGGCCTTCTGAAATCCAGAAGGCCTTTTTTGTGCTCCGTGTAAACAAGAGAGCTAGTCTAGGTTAATCAATTTCCTATCCTTTTTTGATGGCTCGCTCAAGCATCCGAATTCATCGATCATTAGTACAAACTCCTCTTCGATCATTACGTCGTTTTCGGCGCCAATTACATGGAACACAAGTTCTTCTCGCTGATCAACATCAAGCGAATTATCAACATCGCTATCATAAACGGTTAGCTCCTTTTTGTTAATCAGGTGTTCAAAGCGTAGTGTATCGGTACCATTAACAATAGAATAAACATCCGTTGTATTTTCAAAATCTCCGTTAAACCGGACTGTGATTTTGTGACCTTCTGAACCCAATTCCGGGATATCGTCAATACATGCTGTTCCAAAAACTGCCAGTACAACTGACAACGATAAAATTAGTTTTGTTTTCATAATTCTCCTTTTACACCAAAGCGAATAAGACGTCGATAAGTTACACCTCATTTCAAAAAATTGAGAAATTGACATTATGAGTAGTAAGTGATCCAACCACCTTTTCAGCCTGGCAAATGGCACAAACGCCCTTGGTTAAGGCAAACGCTCCGTTGGTCAATTGTCGCTACGATAACAGTAAATCTGTCGTTAACATGCATATACAATCCCTATCCAAAAAAGAAAAGACAATCATCATGGAAGTAAAAAAGATCAAAAACAAACGAGCGAAGACCTACCGAAGTCTGTTTTTCCTGTTGGGCATGTGTATTTCAATTGGGTCGGTTTATGCCCTCATGAAATACAAAAAGTACGATGCAGTGGAAACAGCCAGTCTGAACTATGTATACACCGAAGACCAACTGATGGTCGAGCAAACAGCCGTTGAAAAGAAAAAGGAAAAGCCCAAAGTAATTCCCAAAGACATCATCCTCAAGGTGATTGATGATAACAAAAAACCAGACGACATTATTATTGATTTAACGATAGAGCCTAACGACGATCCAAACGAAGAACCAATGGACTTTGATGAACCAGATCCTGAGCCCACCGACGAGCCTCTTCCATGGTATGTGATCCAGAGCAAGGCAGAATTTCCGGGAGGCCAGAGCGCTATGGATGCCTACATCGACCAAAACCTCGAGCTAACAGATTTGATGTACGAAGAGGCGCCAAGCGGAACGGTACTGGTAAGTTTTGTAATTGAAAAAGACGGACGTGTTTCTAACGTGGAAATTATATCAAAACGAAAACTCGGTTACGGTGTAGAGGAAGCAGTTCTCAAAGTGATCAAAAAGATGCCTAAGTGGAAACCTGCTTCACAACGCGACAAACCCGCACGAATGCTAATGACCAAGCCAATACGATTAAATTTCAGCTAATTATACTTAGAATTAAGCAACAAAAAGCCCGGACGTTTGACGCCCGGGCTTGCTTTTTTATAAGGTCTTATCTTACACTCCCAAACTTTTCTCAATGGCCGTGTCATAGATCTCCTTGAAGTCGGCAATACTACCGAAATTGGTTCCGTTGATAGAGATGTTACTTCCCGCAACTTGTCCGATTCGATTATACTCAACTCCAGCATCGTTCAGATAAGCCTCCAGTGCATCAGCGCTTGACGCATCAATAGAAACTACCGCGCGACTCTGACTTTCTCCGAACAAGTAAGAATCCATTCGAGAGTTGGAAGTAATGTTTGCCTCTATGCCCAAGCCGCTAGCCATAGCGCTTTCCATTAATGAAACAAACAAGCCTCCTTCCGATATGTCGTGACAGCTTTTAACAATGCCTTTTCTAATGAGTCCGGTGATGGCTCCCTGAAGTTCATACTCCTCATCAAGATTAAAGTATGGACAAGGCGAGTATTCTACCTTGTGGTACTTGGATACATATTGCGACGACCCAAGATCTTCCACATCTTTACCCAACATATATACCACATCTCCTTCGTTTTTGAAATCCAGTGTTGTGATGTGAGAGGCATCGTCAATCAGCCCCACCATTCCAATGGTAGGAGTAGGATATACAGCAGTACCGTCTGAACTTTGATTATAAAAGCTGACATTACCACCTGTAACCGGTGTACCAAATTTCTCGCACGCTTTCTTCATGCCCATAATGGCGTTAGCAAACTGCCAATACACACCTTTGTCGTATGGGTTTCCAAAGTTGAGGCAGTTTGTTATTGCGCTAGGCTGGCCACCACTGCAAACGATGTTTCGCGCTGCCTCACTAACCGCAATGGCAGTTCCCCGTTCTGGATCTGAGTATACGTATCGACTGTTACAGTCAACGGTTAAGGCCAATGAACGATCGGTGCCCTTGATCTGAACAATAGCCGCATCACTTGGTTGGTTTGTACTCTGGTTTACCGTTCCCACCATACTATCGTATTGGCGGTACACCCAACGCTTTGAAGCGATGTTTGGCAAACCAGCCATAAACCTTGCTACATCCACCAGGTTTTCCGGCTGTTCAACATTGTTTATGTCAAACTCCTTGATCTTTTGTGTATACGCAGGTTCTTCATACTCTCTGTGGTAGACTGGTGCGCCACCTCCAAGTACCAGACTCTCGGCAGGAACATCGCAGGTTACGTTTCCATCTTTGATATACTTAATTCTACCGGAGTCGTTCACATCTCCAATGATGGAGTATTTAAGATCCCACTTCTCGAGAATTTCTTCTATTTCCTTTTCTCTTCCTTTCTCTACGATGGCCAACATACGTTCCTGGCTCTCACTCAAAAGAATCTCCCAGTCTTTCATGTCTGCCTGGCGCAAAGGCACTTTGTCAAGATCGATGGTCATACCCGTTTCACTCTTAGCACTCATTTCACATGTTGAGCAAGTGATTCCGGCTGCCCCCATATCCTGAAGACCCACAACGGCTCCGGTTGCTATAATTTCCATTGTCGCTTCCAGAATGAGTTTTTCCCAAAAAGGGTCCCCCACCTGAACAGCTGGCAAATCATCCATAGCGTCTTCACCAATGTCCTTGCTGGCAAAAGCAGCACCGGCTATTCCATCTTTGCCTGTTGCCGAACCAAAAATGTACACCGGGTTACCACTGCCTTCGGCAATGGCACTTACTGTCTTTCCAACTTCCACAATTCCAACACTCATGGCGTTCACCAAAATGTTGGTTTCATAACAATCGTCGAAATAAACCTCACCTCCAACGGTAGGAATACCAAAAGAGTTCCCATAATCGCCAATTCCCTTCACAACTCCCTTTGTAAGCCATTGGGTACGAGCCGTATTAATATTTCCAAAACGAAGCGAGTTCAACTGAGCAATTGGTCTTGCTCCCATTGAGAATATGTCTCGGTTAATACCTCCTACTCCGGTAGCTGCCCCCTGATAAGGTTCGATAGCCGACGGGTGGTTGTGACTTTCAATTTTGAAACAACATGCAAGTCCGCCACCAATGTCAACAAGCCCGGCATTCTCTTCTCCTGCCTCGGCTAACATCATAGGGCCTTCCTTTGGAAGTTTCTTCAACCAAACTATGGAGTTCTTATACGAACAATGTTCACTCCACATTACTGAATAGACGCTTAACTCGGTAAAGTTTGGCGTCCGGCCAAGGATTTCCTTGATCTTCTCAAATTCGTCCGCTTTCAGGCCTAATTCCTCTGCAGTTTGTACTGTCGTTTCTTGCATATGTAATACGTCAATTGCGTGGCAAAATTAACCATTGCCAACGCAAATCTTACCTCGCTAGAATCAAATGGGGAAAATATTTTGAACGCGTTGCTAACCTTAAGCCAAATCCGGTCAAAATCTTTGTTTTTAATCTGGTGATAAACCTATCTTTGCCGACCTTTTAAAAGAAATTGGCAATGATTATTGGAGTACCAAAAGAAATTAAGAATAACGAAAACCGAGTTGCGCTTACACCAGCCGGAGTTCGTGAAATGATCAAACGCGACCATACGGTTTACGTTCAGTCTACTGCTGGTAATGGCAGCGGATTCAGTGATGACGAATACATTGAAGCAGGTGCAAAAATTCTTCCAACAATAGAAGAAACGTATGCCATTGCAGAGATGATCATGAAGGTAAAAGAGCCGATCGAATCTGAGTACAAACTCATTAAAAAAGATCAATTGGTTTTCACCTACTTCCACTTTGCGAGTTATGAACCACTGACACATGCAATGATCGAAAGTGGTAGCATTTGTCTTGCTTATGAAACCGTTGAAAAAACCGACCGTAGTTTACCTCTTTTGGTTCCAATGAGTGAAGTTGCCGGCCGAATGGCAACCCAAGAAGGTGCAAAATACCTTGAAAAACCAATGGGAGGACGTGGTATTCTTCTGGGTGGTGTTCCTGGTGTTAAACCGGCTAAAGTACTTGTACTTGGAGGTGGTGTTGTTGGAACCAACTCGGCGAAGATGGCCGCTGGCCTTGGAGCTGAAGTAACCATAATGGATATCAGCCTTCCTCGATTGCGTTACCTCGACGACGTAATGCCAGCCAATGTTCACACCATGATGTCGAACGAACACAACATCCGTGAAATGATCAAAACGCACGACCTTATTATCGGAGCGGTTTTGATTCCTGGTGCAAAAGCCCCACATTTGATTACACGCGAAATGTTGAAAGAAATGCGACCTGGTACCGTTTTAGTTGACGTGGCTGTTGACCAAGGTGGATGTATTGAAACCTGTAAGCCAACCACGCACGAAAACCCAACTTTTGTTATTGACGATGTAATGCACTACTGTGTAGCGAACATGCCAGGAGCTGTACCTTATACTTCTACACTGGCCCTTACCAATGCAACCCTACCGTATGCTATTGAGCTAGCCAATAAAGGTTGGAAAAAGGCGTGTAGCGAAAACAACGAATTAAAACTTGGTCTTAATGTCGTTCACGGCAAGGTTTGTTACAAAGGTGTTTCTGATGCTTTTGGCCTGGACTACCACGACGTTGACGGTCTTTTGAACTAAGCGCGTTTGCGACTTAATTATAAAAAATACGGCGACTCTTCAAGAGTTGTTATTATCGTTCACGGACTATTTGGCATGCTTGACAATTGGCACAACATTGCCAAGAAGCTGTCCGATCAATTCACAGTCTACACTATTGACGTGCGAAACCATGGAGGTTCCCCACACAGTGAAGAAATGAGCTACCCGCTTATATGTGATGACCTGAACGAATTTTGTGAAACACATTTTTTATCTTCTGCCAGCTTTGTAGGACACTCCATGGGAGGCAAAGCAGTTATGAAGCTGGCAGATATCTATCCCGGCCTGATTGACAAACTGTGCGTTGTTGACATTGCTCCGAAAAAATACAAACCCGGACATCTCGAGCTATTTAAAGCAATGTTCGATTTGCCAATAGGTCAACTATCGTCGCGTTCTGAAGCCGAGAGGCTATTCTCGCAACAGGTTAAAGAACCAGGAGTTCGTCTGTTCTTGCTCAAGAACATTCACCGTCGTTCAAGAGGAGGCTTTGAATGGAAGCTCAACCTGCAGAGCATCTTTAACAACTACGACCATATTATTGACGAAATTCAACTGGATTGGCCATTTTCTAATGATACACTGTTCATAAATGGAGACAAATCCAACTACGTTAAAGAGGAGGACCAAACCCGGATTCTTGAACTGTTCCCAAACGCTGAGTTTGTCAAAATCCCGAACGCGGGGCATTGGGTTCATGCAGAAAACCCAACCGATTTCCTCACACAACTTACTGACTTTCTGAGCTAAGCAACCTTAAAACGTCGCTCAAAGTCGTCCAAATCCGTATTGCGAAGACTTGACAGTTCTTGTCGGAGAGTACCTAATAATGACACTTCGAACTTCGTTTTAAATAATTGTTTCACGATTTTTGAGACATACGGTCATAAGTATGTGTCTGTATAACATCTCAGAAACTTTGAAAAGAAGAACACTCACATTAGTATTGATTGTACTTTCTTGCCTACCTACATGGGCAACACACATTGTTGGAGGTGATTTTTATTACAGACAAGTAGGTGTAAACCGGTATCAGGTCACCTTAAAATTATACATGGATTGCGAGAACGGTAATCCACAGGCAATTGCCTCCGATGCAACGGCCATTATCAGTTTCTGGAACGCATCAACCAAAACCCTAATCAAACAAGACAACTTCAGTCGCACAGGACCTAAGTTTCTCGACAAAGTTCATTATCAATGTCTTATACCACCACGAGACGTCTGTGTTTCGGAATACATTTACACCAAAACCATAAGCCTTGATCCGGGGAAACATGGTGTTATTCTGGCCTTTCAACGCTGCTGCCGAAACAACAGCATCAACAACATTGTGGCACCCGAAAGTACAGGAGCCACCTACTGGGTAAAGATACCGGGCACCGATGTTACCGATAAAAACAGCAGTGCTGTGTTTAAAGAACTTCCACCTAACTATTTGTGTACAGACGCGCCGCTTCAGTTCGATCATTCGGCTATCGATCCGGATGGCGACTCTCTGGTATACGAACTTTATCAGCCATTTCAGGGTGCGAGCCGCGACCAACCCAGACCCGACAATGGGGCAAATGGATTCTTTAAAGCTCCTGACTTTAACCGCATTATCTGGAAACAGCCTTACGGCACATTTAATCAGGTGTCAGGCGACCCGATCATGGAAATTAACCGGTCTACCGGCGAACTGACGCTTTTACCAAACCTCGTTGGGCAATACGTTATTGGCATCAAGGTGAAGGAATACCGGAACGGAGTTCTGGTAGGAGAAACCTTACGCGACTATCAGTTTAATGTGCGCAACTGTAACACTACTCTGGTACCAAACTTCCATATTAGCGCCGGATCCTCAGCGCTTACCTTTGCGTGCTCCGATACGGTTGACTTCATCAATAAAAGTCAAAAGGCCAAGGATTACTTCTGGAACTTTGGAGACCCAACGACTGATGCTGACACCTCGCACGAAGTAAATCCAACATGGGTATATCCAGGCAACGGAGAATATCTGGCGGTTTTGCATGCCTCCAATGATGTATGTGAAGCAGAATACAAGTTTGTAGTTCGCGTTAAATCTAAAATAGATGTTGAACTAGGACCCGACCTGTACTTCTGCGACAAGGTTGATCGTTTTCTTTCGCCGCGCATATTTGACGCCACTAAAATTAAGTGGAACACAGGTCAATTCGGGCCATCTATTCGCGCCCAGGACACAGGCAAATACAAAGCCACCGTTTATTATGGGAACTGTACAGGAAGCGACTCGTTAAACCTTCATCTCGATCCAGTAGAATTTTCCATGATTCCTGACACCCTTTTCTGTACAGAAGATGAGGTAGACGTGATGTTGGATGCAGGTGTTGAAGAGCACAGGTATAGATGGAATACATCTCACAAAGACACATTTCAAACCCTTCATGTGACAAAATCAGGTACCTATTGGGTGCACGTCAGCAATAGAAACTGCTCAAAGGTAGATTCGACCAAAGTATACGTTGCCGACCCTGAACTGCCTGAATACATGTTTGTTTGCAACGAGTTCGAAAAAGAATTTGACGGAGGAGACGACTACATCGGTGGGGCCACCTTCTTATGGAACGATGGTTCGACCGAAAGGAGAAAAATTCTCGACACTGCCGGTCTCCATTGGGTACGGGTAACCTTCAAGCACTGCGTTGTAACCGACTCCATATTTATTGAAAACCCCGTTATCAATCTTGATTTGGGCAACGACACAAATTACTGTGACGACTTATATCGATTCATGTCTGCGCCTGACGATATGTTCAGCTATTTGTGGCACGACAATTCTACGAACCAAACCTTCGAGACGAATGAGCCAGGAACATTTCACGTAGCGGTTGTTGATACCAACGGTTGTGAGAAATCGGATACGCTAAACCTCACCATGACGTATTCTCCGTCCATCGACCTTGGCAATGACACGACCATTTGTCTCCGAAGTGTGGTTGACTTTGGAGTAAATCAGGATTTCACGGAGTATATATGGAATACGGGAGAGTCCAGCGCCTTTATTGAAGCATCTGACTCTGGTTATTACGTGTTAAAGGTTATTGACGAGCATGGTTGTTTTGCCACTGACAGCGTCTACTTATCGGTGGACCCTGAGGCATTGCCGAACAACCTGTTTATCCCGAATGCCTTTAGCCCGGATGGAAATGGACTAAACGAACTCTTCCCATTTAGTGAGCTTATTCCACAACCAGAATATCGCGTGCGGATTTTCAACCGTTGGGGTGAAAAGATATTTGATTCTGATGTGGATGGCCAGCGATGGGATGCTACCCATCAGGGTAAACCCGTAGAACCTGAGGCATATATGTACATGGTTGATTACCGTGCATGCAACGGTGAACTCAAACGAACAAACGGCACCATCACTGTAATGAAATAAAGCCGATCGGCGTATTTTTGCTCTAAGCTAAAAACACGCCTATGCCAATTCGAATGGTCGATGATCCCCAGGATCCCAAACGCAATAACACAAATAACAATAAGAAACGTGGCGGAGTACCTCCTGCTCTACTCCTTTTACTTCCTTCGCTGCTAAAATTCCTATTCAAACGGCCAAAACTGTTGATTGGTGTTATTGTTATTGCAGGCCTGTTTTATTTCTTTGGTGGAAACCTAACACCTGAACAACCATCATCCATCGCCGAAGAAGAAGTTTCGGCCGACTTTAGCACTGGCTTAAACATGAGCCAGGAGATGTATGACAAAAGCGAGATTTTCGAACCGCTTGTGGCTGGGTACAAGAACCAACTCCCATCTCAGGTAAGTCTTGAACAGTATTGCCCCGATCGCCTAAACCAGGGTTCTCAAGGTTCATGCGTTGGATGGAGCAGCTCTTATGCCGCTCGAACTATTCTGGAAAGCAGGAATTCTGGTTTACCTCCCAACCAGGTGGCGTTTAGCCCGTCGTCGCTGTATAATCAAATTCGACTACCCAATTGCCAGGGCGCATATATCCATACCGCCATGAAGGTAATGAAGGAGCGTGGTGTTCTCCCCTTTCAAGAGTTTAAATACAACCAATACGACTGTGAACGTACACCGAGCCGGAACCAGATGAGTCGGGCAAATCAGTTTAGAACCAGAGGTTTCCAACGCCTATGGGAAAACGAAGGAGGAACCGATATTCTGGCAATCAAGCAAAACATTGCCCAAGGTGCTCCCGTGGTTGTAGGCATGCTTGTTGGTGGTAGTTTTATGAACGCTATGCAGGGAAAGGCCGTTTGGAGACCAACCCGAACCGATTACCGCATGCGGGGATTTGGTGGCCATGCCATGTGCCTTGTAGGATATGACGATAATAAAGAAGGTGGGGCTTTTCAAATCATGAACAGCTGGGGTGAAAACTGGGGCGACGATGGTTTTTGCTGGGTACGCTATTCCGACTTTGAACATTTTACACGTGAGGCTTACGGACTTTACCCGATGGGTAATGCGGAGCGAAACGACCCTAATAAACTGGCAGTGGACTTTGGTTTGGTAGAGAATTCTAGCATGAGCAACATTCCTTTGTCCATGGCAGGCCAACATAATGGTGTTGCACTTTTTCGTACTTCAAGAGCCGTTCCGAAAGGAACCAGATTCAAAATCGAAGTAAGTAATAGTGTAGAATGTTACGTCTACATAATTGGCGAAGAAACCGACGGCAGCAATTATGTTTTATTCCCATACACAGAAAAACATTCGCCTTACTGTGGTATAACCGGTACACGATTGTTCCCACGTAACCAGTCGTTGATGATTGACGACCTGGGTTCTCGCGACCGAATGGCCGTAATTGTGAGTAAAGTTCCTCTTGACATAAACTACTTGAACACTGTACTTAACCAAATACGTGGGACTTTCCTTCAGGATCTGACTCAAGTACTAGAGCCTTACACTATACGTCAAGTCAAGTTTCAGTCGGGTAATGTCATTCACTTTGATGCCATAACCGATGGCAATAAAGCCGTTGCCATGCTCATAGAGGTTGACAAAAACTAGTCTTTACAACTCGAGTTTGTACGACTGCCCCAGGTGAGGTATTTCTACGGTTGAGAACTTATTTTCTTCAAGTGCCTCCTTGAAGGCCTCTTGACGTTTAAGATCTCCATGCACCAGAAACGTCTTTTTGAGTTTGTGACGATTTAGATTTTCCAGGTAATCGAGCATTTCCTGTTGATCACCATGGGCGCTAAAGGAGTCGAGCACTTTTACCTCGGCATTTACCTTGTAGTGCACACCAAAGATTCGAACCTCTTCATCGCCTGCCCGTATTCTACCGCCCAGGGTTCCAGGCGAACAGTAACCTACTACCAAAATGGTATTTCGAGGGTCGCTAATAGTGTTGGCCAGGTGATGTTTTACCCTGCCTGCCGACATCATTCCACTTGCACTTATTATGATGGCCGGTTCTTTCAGGTTGTTGATCTTTTTTGATTGATCTACACTGCGCACGTACTTCAATCCATTAAAACCAAATGGGTTGGGATCTTCGCTCATGTAGTCCAGAATGTTCTCATCGAAACATTCCGGATGCATGGTAAAGATATCCGTGGCGTTCACCGCCAGTGGGCTATCAACAAACACGGGAATCCTTGGTAATTTACCTTCTCGTTCCAACTGGTCCAACATGTATACAATCTCCTGTGTTCGTCCTACGCTAAACGCTGGAATGATGAGTTTGCCCTTCTTGTCAACACAGGTATGATGAATCACATCCAGCAATTCCTGCTTGTTATCGGGCATACCACCGTGCTTTCTACCACCGTACGTGGATTCGCAAATCAGGTAATCAACATCATCAAGAGGTTGTGGGTCCCGAAGAATCGGTCGCTCTGGCCTGCCTATATCACCCGTAAACCCGATGTATTTCTTGTACCCGCCTTCCATCTCAACACGGATGGTTACGCTGGCACTACCCAGAATATGCCCGCTATCCCGAAACCGGACCGATACGGTGTCGTTGATCCGATACCATCTGTTATACCCTACACCTACAAATTGGTCCATGCACATACGTGCATCTTCAACGGTATAAAGCGGTTTTACAGGTTTGAGTCCAAGTCGCTCCTTACGCTTGTTTACGTATACTACATCCTTCTCCTGAATGTATGCACTATCCATGAGCATAATAGACGCCAAATCACGTGTGGCACTGGTACAAATTATGTCTCCCTTAAAACCATCCTTACTCAATTTCGGAATGCGACCACTGTGATCGATATGTGCATGACTCAGCACCAGGTAGTCTATTTCTTCAGGGTTAAATAGCCACTCCCGATTAAAATTCTCATATTTATCCTCATTCCCCTGATACAAACCGCAATCCAATAAAATGGTTGTACCATCGTCGAGGGTTATCAGGTGACTGCTTCCGGTAACCGTTTGCGCAGCACCACAAAACTTGATTTTTGCCATAGATGATTAATTACTACAAGGTTAATCTATTTCATAAAAAAGAGGGCACTAATGCACCCTCTTTAAAAACCGTATAAATCGTTGGATTACTTCTCAACCCGGATCGCAAACGACTCTTCATCGCCGTTTGGCATAACGCCATCAATCAATATGGATCCTTCTTTGTTTTCAAGTAATTTTTCAACGTCTTTGGTGGTGTAAACCCGTTGTTTGTCAATGGTTGTGATTACAAATCCTTCAGGAACATCCTTATCCTTCAGTGGTCCTTTTCCGATCTTCTTAATACGGACACCATTGGAAATTTTCAACTCCATTTTCTCTGTATGACCAAGGTTTTCAAAGGTACCTCCCAGTACTACTTTTTCCTCTCGGATCGCCTCCGTGGTAATTTCCTTTTTCCCATCCTTGCTCAATAGCTTTACCGACTTCTCGATTTGCTCGTTATCTCTCTTTAAAACGACTACGATATCGTCGCCCGGGTGGAACCGGCTTATTTCCTCTTGTAGCTCAGAAGCTTTGTTTACGGCCTCTCCATCAATGCTCAGTATCACATCTCCCGGTTTTATGCCCGCCTTATCTGCAGCTCCACCATCCACAACATCTGGCACATAAACTCCTTCAATATCCTTGATTCCTTTCTCCATAGCCAGTTCAGCCGTTACATCCTGAATTCGAACTCCCAGAATGGCACGTTTTACCTCACCATACTTACGCAAATCGTCTAGTATCTTTTTGGCAATGTTTACCGGAACAGCAAAAGAGTATCCTGCATAAGACCCGGTTTGCGAAGCAATGGCCGTATTAATGCCAATGAGTTCTCCTTTTGTATTAACCAACGCACCTCCACTGTTTCCGGGGTTTACGGCAGCATCAGTTTGAATGAAGTTCTCAATTGCATATTCACTATTCTGTCGAAGCAGGTTGATGTTTCTTCCCTTTGCACTTACAATACCGGCGGTAACTGTGCTGGTTAGGTTAAAGGGGTTTCCCACAGCCACTACCCACTCACCAACACGTACGTCGTCGGAGTTTCCGAACGAAAGGAAAGGAAGATCCTTTTCCTCGATCTTAAGCAATGCCAAATCCGTTTCAGGGTCGCGCCCTACCAATTCGGCATCGTAACTTCGTTTATCATTAAGGATTACCTCAATCTTCGAAGCGTTTTCAATCACGTGATTATTCGTAGCAATGTAACCGTTGTTCATGATAATCACACCTGAACCAGAAGCCTGTCTTGGCTGGTTTCGTTTGAAACGTGGATCATCAAAGAACCCAAATGGATCAAACATTTCGGTTGTATTTCCTGACTGCGCCAAATCAATTTCGGTTTTGATATGCACAACGGCCGGAGTTGCATGTTCGGACACCTCAACGAAGTCTCCACCGATCTCCGCAACTACCGATTCCTGATTGGCAAACTGCACCTTTTGTTGTTCCTCAAATGATTGTGGCATTGTCTTTTCGCTAAAAAAGAAATGGTTGAGACCCAATGCTACTGCACCTCCTACAAAGGCTATTGCCAAAATTCCTAAAAACTTCTTCATACTCACTTTTTCTTTAATCTGTTGGTTATTAACATTCACGAATTTAATCATGAAGTTAAATTGTCACTTAAAATTCGATATTTGTAACGTTTTAAAAGCTAAAGTTCATTTACATCGTTTACCAGATTCGATTAAATAATATTAACCCTCTACAAAATGCTCTTAAACAAACGATTTTCTGATTCTCAACTCGTTGAGGAGATCAAAGCAGGAAACGAAGATGCATTAGTAGTTATGTACAAATCATATTATGCGATGGTCAAGAACTTTATACTTAAAAACAACGGTTCGGAGGATGAAGTAGACGACGTCTTGCAAGATGGGTTAATTGCAGTTTGGCGCAACGTAAACAAATCAAACTTCTCGCTCACCGTAAAAATGAGCACCTACCTAATGGCCATAGTGAAAAACCTGTGGTTCAAACAACTCAAGAAAAAAACACGGTTTACGGTAGTTGATGAATCCCTGCAGGAAAAAATCACTGCCGATGACATTTCAACGGATCACCTGGACCACAGCGTTATTCATACGTTGGTGGCCGAACTTGACGAAACCTGTAAGAAGTTGCTCTCTTACTTCTATTTCGATGGCTTAGAAAACAAAGTCATTGCCGAAAAGATGGGTTTTGCCAATACCGACACGGTTAAATCCAAGAAATACCAATGTTTTAAGCGACTTCAGAGCGCTGTGACCTCGCAATTCAAAAAAGAAGACTTCTTTAACTGACAGCCATGACCGAGGAACAGCACATACACGAATTGATCGATCAGTACCTGAGAGGTGAACTGTTCGGGCAGGAATTGGATAAATTTAAGATCCGACTCAAAGATGATGAAGCCTTTTTGCAACAAGTTCAATTGCAGAAGGCGATCATCCAAAGCATAGAGGCCAACCGAAATGCCGAGCTCAAGGAAATGTTGAAAAAACGCACTCAACGAAGTAGCTTTTTTATTCCTTTTGGGAAACGACCTCTGGCCATAGCCGCCACCCTCCTTTCTTTATTGGCATTTGGGCTGGTTCTAAAAACCATGCTGCCGTCTAACATGTCGGAGCTTGCTGAAAACTATGAAGATTCAGCTTCTGATGAAGAAGTTGCTGAGTACAAAGTAGAAGACACTGGCCAGAAAGAAGAAACCAATAATGGCACCCCAACGGAAACTAAGGAAGAGGGCGCATTACCCAATACGGACGAAGAGCCTAATCCTGAGCTTGCCTTCTCATACGATGAAGTAGAAGAAGACGCTGATGTTCAACTCTCTGCCGACGATGAGGAGATTGACATTTCTCGTCTCAAAGCGGACGAAGATCAGCTTGACGGAAGCAACGTTACCGCACAACGCGACACGTTGCTTGGGTCTAAAAACATCCCTGTGTGGGCCTATTTGGTTGCTCAGCAAGAAACCCGTGCCGAATACCTCGAAGAAGATGGGGTTGAAACCACCGAAGTTTCCAAGGATACGCGCAAGAAAACACGGAGGGAGCGAAAAATAGTGGAAGCTGAACGTGCAGATAACGTAGACATAACTGACAAACAGCCCCCTGCCACCACATTTGAGCAAAAGCAGTCCGGATCGTTACGAATCGAATACTGGCACAGCATTGTTAATTTTAAGGGATACAAATTCGACGGTTCAAAATTATTGCTGTTCGACACCCCGCAAGACCTCCCTTTGAAGGTTATTCAGTACAATGGCAGCACCTATCTGAAAAAGGGAAGCACCTTCTATCAGGTCATTCCAAACAATAACTTCAATCATTTGTCTAAAGTATCAGACAACGAAGTACTCAAGATATTAAACAAGTAAAACGGGTTGAAACTTCAATTTGAAAAATACCAGGGAACAGGTAACGACTTTGTAATGATCGATAACCGATCGAAGGCGTTTGACACAGGCAAACTACCTGTCTCCAAAATTTGTGACCGAAAATTTGGAATCGGAGCAGATGGTTTAATTGTTATTGAACATCACGACACACTCGACTTCAACATGATTTACTTCAATTCTGATGGCAGTCAAAGCTTTTGTGGGAATGGAAGCCGATGTGCAGTAGCATACGCCAAATCTTTGGGAATGATCAACTCTTCTACCCATTTCTTGTCTACCGACGGAGAACACTATGCCGAGATTTCGGATACAGGTGAAGTACGATTAAAGATGCACGATGTACACAACGTGGAACGGCGTTCGAATGACTTTATACTGGATACCGGATCACCTCACTACATCATCTTTGAAGATGACCTGGAAAACCTCGACCTTGTGAACCGAGCGAGGGAAATACGGTACAACTCTGAGTTCAAGGGAGAAGGCATCAATGTAAACTTCATTAAACCCACTTCTGAAATACTGGAAATTCGAACGTATGAACGAGGTGTGGAAGACGAAACCTTAAGTTGTGGAACTGGCGTTACAGCAGCCGTATTGGCTGACTTTGCCTCGTCGGGCGCAACGGGTTCTCTTCATAAACGCACGGTCAAAAGTCAAGGAGGTACGCTTCGAGTAGAATTCAAAAAAGCAGATAATGGCTTTAACGATATTTATTTGATCGGACCGGCAAAAAAGACCTTTCAGGGAGTTATCGAACTAACATAATCGATTCCCTCTTTCCGATACCGACGACTATCTTTGTCCGGTGCAAAAAACAAGTGGTGCTTTCTGGTTTTTAATAGGAGCTTTATTTCTTAGCTTATTCTGGATCACACGCAACGACCCCTTCTTTGGTGATGCTATATCATCTATTGCCAGGGCATCCAACCACATTTACTTTTCCAACTTTGGAGAAATACGCTATCCCAAAAACCTTGATCCCGGGCATCCTTTGACGTTTCCCCTTGCCCACGCGGCGTTATGGAGTCTTTTTGGACGAGCTTTATGGGTTAGTCATCTGTTTCAACTCACATTTGGTCTTCTCACCATTTGGCTTATGGTTAAATGGGGTAAAAAAGAAGCTTCATCAACAAGTGCTTTTATTGCCGCTGCCTGGCTCGCAGTTACTCCATTGTTTATGTCACAATCGGTAAACCCGAACATGCACCTCCCTATGACTTTCTTCGCCCTGGGACTAGGCTATAGTTTGAAGTTTAACAAAACCTGGGGCCAGTTCCTCTTCTCACTGGCGCTGGTGATAAGTCATTTACAAGGACTTTACTATTTAACCCCCTTATGGTTGTGGTGGTTTTTCACGTCCAACAGCCCCATCAAAGAACGGATCGGTCATGGTGCCAAATTACTTACCCTCCCGGCAATTTTGTTTCTGGCCTGGTTGTACTATCACCAATCCATTACAGGTTGGGCCCTCAGTTCGCCAGACTACGCGGGTCACAGGGGCTTTCCCGGAATTAAACGATTTGTGGTGAATTTGATCCTATCCGATTGGCGAATGGTCGACTACGGACAAATTGCCTTTTTTGTCCTTCCATGTATTGCACTGATAAAAGGAAAAGCGAAATGGTCCAAACGACATCCCATGGTGGTTTTTCTCACTATTTACCTCTTCAATGCACTTGCTCTGGCCGTCACCACTAAAACAGGCCCCATGCATCGGTACCTCCTTCCGTGCCTACCCTTCATAATACTTGCCAATCTGGACTATCTGGATAAGCTGGGTAATTGGAAAAAGGCCCTCCTCTCTCTTGTTCTTCTAAGTGGACACTTTTGGTTTTATCCAGGCAAGGTAATGGGTGACGCCACATTGGCTTATCGTAACATATTCCCTTTGTTAAAAGAAGCAAAAGAAGAATTTGGTCACCCCGTTTTTCACACCTACGCTCCACTCAGTAATCCTGAGTTCGACACCTATCTGGGTACCAGCAAAACAGATTACCGCGCTCTTTATTCACTTGAACTGGAAGATGCTCACCATGTCATTGTCAGCAATATCAGTGGTGACTTTAGCCAACGTGAACTCAACACACTCCATTCAAACTGGCCTGTAAAAACATATGAACGACGCAACGTGTACCTGGAAGTTTATAGTAATCCGGAAAAAGTTAAACATCCGATAACGGGGCCAAAACGAAAAATTGGCAAGTTAGAACAGTGGATCATCTGGTTGAAACATAAGATAAAGGGTAAGGATAGCGTTTAGATTTGGCACGGGAATTGATTTAATTGAAGAAAACAAAGGCATGAAACGATCAGTACTTACATTTCTTAGTGTAATGATAGTTACACTGGCCTCTGCACAGGCCGATTCGACCAAAGCAAAGAAACAGCATCCTGTAAATCTTGATTCGATTGAGGTTGTACGGGTTATTGTAGACTCCGCTAGCGGAGACACCTTGTTGTTTTATCGGTTTGAAGAAGTTGTATTAAAAGACTTTAACACACCTGAACAGAAAGAGGAATACAGAAGATTAAAGTACAATGTCAAGAAAGTAATGCCGTATGCCAAGCTCGCTGCCTTCCGTTTACAAATGATGGAAGACAACCTCCTGCTCATAAACGACCCCAAAGCAAGAGAGAAATACATCAAAGAAACCGAAAAGTCGTTGAAAGAAGATTTTATGGAGACGCTCAAAGGCTTCTCCAGGTCTCAAGGCTTGCTTCTAATCAAGTTGATGCACCGGGAAACAGGTAAAACGACGTACGACATCTTAAAAGGCTACCGCGGAAACGTGGAAACCTTCTATTGGAGTGCTTTTGCTAAAATGTACAACGCTAACCTCAAGGTGGAGTACGACCCTATTGTTGACTACCAGCTCGACATGATTATTAAGGCCTATAACCTGGAATAGTCACCAACAAATTAATGGCTAGATTTGTTGCCTAGTCATGGCGGTAGAGAAATTAGACATCCTGGCCTTTGCGGCCCACCCGGATGATGCAGAACTTGCATGCTCGGGCACACTTCTTAAACACATTCAACTAGGATATAAAGTAGGCGTTGTAGACCTGACTCAGGGCGACCTCGGAACCAGAGGCAGCATTGAGATTCGAGCCAGGGAAGCGGAGAAGTCCTCTCAAATTCTTGGGTTATCGGCACGTGAAAACTTAAAAATGCCGGATGGCTTTTTTGACCAAACGGAGGAAAACCTAAAGAAAATAATCTACGCAATCCGCAAGTATCAACCAGATGTTTTATTTGCCAATGCTATTCACGACCGACATCCTGATCATGGAAGAGGTTCTGAAATTGTTTCGCGGGCAAACTTCTTAAGCGGTCTGGCGAAAATAAAAACCTACGACCACGATGGACAAGAACAGGCACCCTGGCGCCCTTCGAACGTCTATCACTACATTCAGTTTCGTCACATCAAGCCTGATTTTATTGTTGACATTACACAACAATGGCCTACCAAGCTGGAAGCGATAAAAGCATTCGAAAGTCAGTTCTTTAATCCTGATTCAGACGAGCCCGAAACGTTAATAGCTTCCGAAAAATTCCTAAAATACATCGAAGCCAGAGCGCGAGAGTTTGGAGCCGCCATTGAAACCGAATTTGGTGAAGGTTTTACCACTGAAAAACCCATTGGCGTGCACGATGTGCTGCGCTTAACCTAATCACCGAGCTACGGTAAACCCTTTTTTATACCGTCGGTGATTACCTTCCAGGTCCAGTGTTTCAATCAGCACGACATAAACGCCTGGCTCTACCAGGTTTCCGTGTTGCGTAATTCCATCCCACAAAAAGATATTCTTTTCCCCGGCCAGGGCAGTGTTAACGGGAAACGCAACAAGTCTGCCTAAACGGTCAAATATGCGTACATGCACATTGGTATTGGGCGTCAAACGGCTGTAATAAATCTGAAGCACGTCGTCTTTACCATCTCCATTGGGTAAAAATGGGTCCGGCAGCACTTCGACATCCACACCGTCAACCAACTCTATAAACTGTGAATTCTGATACCCAGGTGTACCGTAATTCTCGGCATATGAAGCCGATGCCCAATTGGAACTATCGTTGGAGGGCCACTCAAAACTTCGCCTCTCCAGGCTTACCCCTTTTGTGTCATCCAGAAGACCAAAATGCATGTTGCGGTGGTAATGAAAACTATCAATGATCTGCCCCGATCTGTTCAACACATAAACGTCACCTTCTTCCTGCGGAAGTCCTGGAACTCTCATTTCAATAAATCTCGAGTTGAACGATTTAGGATAGTGAAGGCGCACCGACGATGGATTAAGGGTAAGGAGGAGATACTCACCTGACTTCCATATACCGGGTTTATCCTGGACAGGCACCTTCTCTTTCCATGTGTTTACGTGCTCGCCACGGGTTGCAAGATATAGTTGTGAAACATCAATCACCTTTCCACTAACATTTACCAGTTCTACAAAATCACTGACGCCTGCAACAGGGTCGAACAGCACCTCGTTAATCCTCAGATCGCCAGGGGCAGGCGTTTCAGCAATCGCTACAGGCACGTGTTCTTCTAACACGGCGTTCCCGTGACAATCACGGACATTTCTATAAATGAGGTTGTAGATCCGAGACGTTTCGATTTTCTCGAAAAATCCAAGTGCAAGAACATTCTCCTCGGGTTGATTAACGGAATTCGGATGTTGACCGTTCAGCTCAAAATCTTCTACCATTCCCTGATAACCGTTCAGTGATTCGTCGAATTCCAGATGAACTGTGTTCCACCCCGAGACATAACTATTCAGTAGTTTGGGCGGCTCTTCATCGTTCGAACTACCCCGCACCGAATTCTGTTCACCGGGGCTTCCTCCTCGTAAATCGGCTGTCGAGTTCCAATTTGAGCCTGTGTGGCAGCGAAGTGACTCATCAATAAGTTCGAGGCTCCAACCACCTTCCTGTTTCCATTGCGTACCATGCCAGGATTTTTGATAATCGAGCACGTCTATCACCTCCTGATACTCATTTTTAAGCACGAGATTGTCGCCGCCATTGTTCAGGGTAATCATTGATGAAGTCGTTACCACTGAAGTGATATCTGCCCAATCCATAACATCCTTGCGATCGATGATAATAACCGACTGGTTTGGTTTTAGCTCCAGGCTATCGAGATACGCCATCTTGCCTGGATCGGAGATGGACCAGCCCCCCAACTGAACCAGGGAGTCTGTGGTGTTGATGATCTCCACATATTCCTTGTCAGGAAGTCCAACCACGGGCGATGGGTCGGCCATGATTTCAGATATCCTGACCTCCCACCGGGAGGGACGCCATGGCTTCTGGTAATGCAGGTCAACAACGGTGTCGGTACAATTCTGATGGATGTCGCACAAGTTTGAGATGACGAGGCTTTGCACACCTTCTTTCAAGCTCTCATTAAGGTCCAAATCAACAACTACGCTATCTACTACCAGGGTATTTATGGTGTTCTTATCCAGAGAAAATGTTGCTAAACGGGTGCCATTGGCATTAAGCACCTCATCGAATACAAGCTGCAGCTGTGTTTCGGATACCACTTCCACATGAGCCAGTTGCGGTGCCAGGGAGTCTACCCGAATAGAGCCTACATACATGTTATCGATTAGGTGTTTCCGATGAAAGGAAGCACTCGATTGTTGTATCGCTAATCCAGTACTTTTCACCTCCTCTTTTAAATGATGAGTTGCCCCCTCCATGAGGTCGTAAACTCCATCGTGACGTTGATCTACATGCAGTGTCCAGTGTCGATTTTCACGAAGGGTCACCGTAATTCTTCCTTCGAAATGGTGGGTCATTCCATCCGGACCATCCACTAACACCTGCCAGGTGTCACTTTCCCTATGGAGTAACCGAATGTCGTCTTTCACTCCACCAATTCGAACAACAACGCCGTTACCAGATACTTGTTCAGAATCGCTGGTTAAAACCAGGTCCAGATAGTTAACAGACGACGTATTGAAGTGTAATTGAACATCAAACGACCATTCCATATCGGATTGGCCCTTGATTTTTGTCATCATACTAAACCGATGGTTGGCCGAATTGCTCGCCGACCTGAGATAATGCGAGGAATAATCAAAAAGCTGGGTATCCCCCATCCAGACTCCCCTCAATCGAGGAGTGTTAAAGTTTTCATACACCAGAGTATCTTGTGCATGTAACGAGGTAAAAAGTGTGCATAACAGTGCTGTAAAAACAGCGGTTCGATTTGTTTTCATGGTTTTGGTAAGGTTATTCTAGTCAAAAGTACTAAAGAACTCTAAATTGGCTTTGATTTACGTTAAATTTGCCGTCTTGCAAAAAGTTGGCAGCCGGGAAAGACATATTCGAACAGGGTAGTATCAACATAATTGGTGCTCGGGAACACAACCTAAAAAACGTCAATCTGACCATTCCCAGAGGGAAATTGGTGGTGTTTACAGGCTTGAGTGGTAGTGGTAAGTCGTCGTTGGCTTTTGATACCATTTTTGCCGAAGGACAACGCCGATATATGGACACTTTTTCGGCTTACGCTCGCCAGTTTATCGGCGACATGAAACGACCTGACGTTGACAAGATTGAAGGTTTAAGTCCGGTTATCTCCATTGAACAAAAGACGGTAAGTAAAAATCCTCGTTCTACGGTTGGAACCATTACCGAGATTTATGACTTCCTTCGACTGCTCTATGCCAGGGCCGGAGAGGCGTACAGTTACCTAAGCAACAAGCCAATGACCAGGTTTTCAGAGGACCAGGTTATCAATCTAATTCTCGACAACTTTGACGGGAAAAAAGTAGCTGTACTCGCTCCTATTGTTAAAGGAAGAAAGGGACACTATCGCGACCTGTTCGAGCAATATGCCAAAAAAGGTTATTCAAAAATGCGGGTGGATGGCGAGATCGTTCGAATCGACCCGGGCATGCAACTCGACCGATACAAAGTGCATGATATTGAATTGGTGATTGACCGAATCGAAGTAAGTGGCGACAATCGCTTCCGGGTAAGCGAATCGGTTAAAGCCGGACTTAAAGCCGGAAACGGCATCATCATGCTGTTTGACTTTGAAACAGAAGAGGTTCAGCATTTTAGCAAGAACCTGATGGACGCTGAAACGGGACTCGCTTACGATGAGCCTCAGCCCAATACCTTCTCATTCAATTCACCCTATGGTGCCTGCCCAAAGTGTAATGGACTTGGAACACTCGCCGATATTGAGGAAGAACTTATCATTCCCAACCCTAAACTAAGTATTAACAAAGGAGGTATTGCCCCGCTTGGTCAGTATCGATCCAATTGGACTTTTACACAGCTTAGGGCCATGGCCAAGAAGATGAAATTCAGCCTGGCCGACCCTATAAACAAACTAAGCCGTGAGGTGCTCGACGCTATTTTGAATGGCAGTCAGGAAAAGTTTGAAGTAACCTATACCTATTCGGGCGGTGGACAACAAACGTATGAAACCGCGTTTAAAGGGGTTATTCCAATGCTCCAGCATTCTTACATGCAGAAGTCGCAAGACAGTTTGCACCAATGGGCTGATGAGTTTATGGTTATGCGAACCTGCCCTGAATGTGATGGGTTCCGCTTGAAAAAAGAGGCCCTGCATTACTTTATAGCAGGAAAACAAATTGGTGAGCTCGGTGAAATGAACATTTCCGAACTGGCCGAATGGCTTGACGGGTTGGATGATCAATTGAACGACCGACAAAAGACCATTGCTACCGAACTCCTCAAAGAGATACGAAGCCGAATTGGCTTTCTTACCAACGTTGGACTTGGCTACTTGAGTCTGAATAATCCTGCCCGAACGCTGTCAGGAGGTGAAGCGCAGCGTATTCGACTGGCAACTCAAATAGGTTCTCAGTTAGAAGAAGTGCTTTACATTCTGGATGAACCAAGTATTGGCCTTCATCAGCGCGACAATATGCGACTCATCGAATCGCTTAAACAACTTAGAGACGTTGGGAACTCGGTGATTGTTGTGGAACATGATAAAGACATGATCCTGGAAAGCGACTATGTGGTTGATATTGGGCCCAAAGCCGGGAAACACGGTGGCGACATTACGGCATCGGGCAACTGGGAGAGCATTCGCTCTGCGGGTAGTTTGACTTCCGACTATCTAAGTGGAGCAAAGGAGATTGAAGTTCCCAAACGTCGGAGAAAAGGAAATGGAAAAAAAATAAGCCTTAAAGGCTGTACCGGAAACAACCTAAAGAAGGTGAACGTCGACTTCCCTCTGGGGAAATTTATATGCGTTACGGGTGTTTCGGGCAGTGGCAAAAGTTCATTGATCAATGAGACACTCCACCCCATTCTGTCGCACCACATTTATGGCTCTCGTAAAAGGCCTCTTGGGTACGACAAGATCACAGGACTTAACAGCATTGACAAAGTCATCAAAATTGACCAATCGCCAATCGGACGATCTCCGCGTTCAAACCCGGCCACATACGTAGGTTTCTTCACCGACATACGCAATCTGTTTAGTGAACTTCCAGAAGCTAAGATCAGAGGCTATAAACCAGGCCGGTTCTCTTTTAACGTAAAAGGTGGTAGATGTGAAACCTGCAAAGGAGGAGGAAGAAGAATTATTGAAATGAATTTTCTTCCCGACGTTGAAGTGGAATGCGAAACCTGTTTGGGTAAACGCTACAACCGCGACACGCTCGAAATTCGGTATCGAGGTAAATCCATCAGCGATGTACTCGACATGAGCGTTGACGAAGCCACCAAATTCTTCGAAAACATCCCTTCGATCTATCGAAAGATTAAGGCGTTGCAAGATGTTGGTTTAGGCTACATCACCCTTGGTCAGAGCAGCACTACCATTTCAGGTGGTGAGGCCCAACGGGTAAAACTGTCAAGCGAGTTGAGCAAGATCAGTACAGGAAACACGTTTTACATTCTCGATGAACCTACTACAGGTCTTCATTTCGAAGATATACGTGTGCTGCTTTCGGTACTTCAAAACCTAACCGACCTGGGCAACACAGTTCTGGTTGTTGAACACAATCTGGACGTTGTTAAAGTGGCCGATCACTTGATTGATCTGGGACCAGAAGGAGGTAAAGGCGGAGGGCAAATCATTGCAACCGGCACACCCGAACAATTGATTAAGAACAAAGAAAGCCATACCGCTCGTTTCCTAAAGCCGGAATTGGAAACCTCTAAAACCAAGTAGGTTCTATTTTTTACACCTTCACGACATGAGTTCCTGAACGGTTTGTTAGCTTTGGTAGCTTACCACTTTGAACATGACTAAAGTCTACGTCGCTCTCTGCACATTGAGCTTAATCGGTTTCTCTGCCTGTACCAAAAAAGACCCTCTTATTGGAGAACCACATCGAACCGGCCATCTTAGCCCCCGATGGGCATCCACCGTGAAACAACCGCGGAACGTAGTGCTCGAATACTTCCAGGGAGTACGGACTCCCTACTCTGCCTCGGCCGATCAGATAGTTGAAGAGTTAGAAGGTCGATATGGTGATCGGGTTCTTCCCATTGCTATTCACGCTGGAACGTTTGCAGCCCCTCTTTCGGGGTGGGCAAATTTCACTTGTCGCTATGGTGCTGAAATACTTAGCCAGGCAGAACCCTCAGGTTTTCCATTTGGAACGGTTAATCGTTCCATCTTTTTGGGTAAAGGAATGAACGGAAATCTAAGCATGGCCATGAGCAGGCAAGACTGGGAGTCGACGTTTTCAGGCCTGCACAGGGACACTTCGTACGTGAACATCGGTGGTGAAGCGATTATTGACCTCTCGCAAGAGAAAATGTCGGTAACGGTTGAACTGTATTACACCGATAACAACTATTTCGATAACTATATAAATATAGCCCTGCTCCAGGATGGTCTCAAAGCGTTGTTGACGGGTCAAAATACGGGCTATGTCCACAATCACGTTCTGCGCGATTTACTAACTGGTCAATGGGGTGTTGAGGTTCCTGCCGACACCATGAGAAAAGGCAACGTCTATCGTCAAACTTTTCACTATCCCATTCCTCGAAACTACAACGGGGCGTTGATCCCACCCGGAGGTGGTCCAACCGTTTATGAAGACCTTGACCTGGTGGTGTTTGTATCCCGAAAACAAACCAATATTATAACCGGAATACGACTTCCGATACGGATTGAATAAGCTCGAAAAGCGTCCTTTTCATAACCTTTTATTAACTCAATGGAAAAGTGGGTATAAGTTGGATAAATCGGAAGATTTGCCACCGTTGGTCTAAATTTGACAGAAATGTGGCCTGCAACTGGTAATTCAGATACACATCGCTTGTTTTTCTGAAGATTTAAAATCAACTTCGAAACCCTAATAGATGTATTAGTTTTAATTATTGAATATGAAAAAGATTTTTTTACTAAGTGTTGTAGCAACCATGGTTCTATTTGGTTGTTCAGAAGACACAACTCCAGGTACTGGAAATGGTAATGGCGATGGAAATGGAAACTCAGGTCCTACACTTGCTTCTACAGAGCAGGAAAACCGTAATGCCGTACTAGAAGATTTTACTGGTGTTCGATGTGGATATTGCCCACAAGGACACGAAATCGCTCAAGGTTTGATCGACCAGTATCCTAACGATGTAGTTGTTATTGGTGTTAACGCAGGTGGGTATGCAGCCCCAGCTCCAGGATGGGCTAACTTCACAACTTCTTATGGTCAGGCTTGGATCGACCAAAGTAGTGTTAAGGGTTACCCAGCAGGAACCGTTAACCGTCAGGCATTTGCGGGAAGAAGCCAGGACAAAGGAACTGGTTTGGCTATGAGCCGTGGTTCTTGGGCTGCTTCTGCTCAGGAAATTATGCAAGAGCCTTCTCCGGTAAACTTGGGTGCAACTGCTACTCTTGATACTGCTACTATGGAGTTGACTGTAACTGTAGAAGCTTACTACACTGGTGACGAGTCAGCTAACGAAAACCGAATCAACGTTGCATTGATGCAAAGTGGAATGGTTGCGAATCAAAGCGGTGGTGGACCGAACTACGTTCACAAGCACGTTCTTCGCGACATGGTAACTGGTCAGTGGGGTGCAGAAGTTACTTCTGACAAGTCTAAAGGATCTGTTTACAAAGAAACTTTCACTTACGATGTACCAACTGATTACAATGGTGCAATGATTCCTCCAGGTGGTGGAGTTGTTATTCCTGCTGATCTTGACGTAGCAGTTTACATTGCTCGTGGACACGTAGACGTAATCACAGGTATTAACGTACCACTTACACTTAAGTAAGAAATAAAATTTATACGCTTAAAGCCGTTGTCGATCGACAACGGCTTTTTTTGTGGCCGTAATCAAACCGCATTCCATACCTTTGCCTCGTGTCTGAACAAGCGAATACAAATGGGCATCTAACCTTGGTGCCAACACCTATTGGCAATTTAGAGGACATGACGTTTCGTGCACTTAACCACCTGCGTTCGTGCGACCTGATTCTTGCTGAGGATACCCGACAAACGAAGAAGCTTCTAAACCATTTTGAAATCAACAACTCGGTTGAGTCATACCATCAAAACAATGAACATGGTAAGCTGTCGTACGTCATCCATAAATTGACCCAGGGGCTCCATATAACCTATTGCACAGATGCTGGAACGCCTGGTATTTCCGACCCCGGCTTTTTACTGGTTCGAGAAGCTATCGCTCAAAACATCAAGGTAGAATGTTTACCAGGTGCAACGGCGTTTGTTCCCGCTCTGGTAGCCTCTGGACTTCCATGTGACCGATTTGTATTTGAAGGCTTTTTACCCCACAAAAAAGGAAGGCAAAAGAGACTGACCAATCTCATTGATGAAGAACGAACCATGGTGTTCTACGAGAGTCCACACCGTATCCTAAAAACCCTCAACCAATTTGTTGAGTTCTTTGGATCAGAACGAGGTGCTTCCATATCGCGTGAAATTAGCAAGATGCACGAAAGCCAATACCGTGGCACACTGGCTGAAGTTATCGAACAACTGGCGGCAGACACCGTGAAAGGAGAGTTTGTTGTATGCATAGCAGGCAAACCATGAGTAAAAGACTAACATATCTTGGACTGGCGTTGTTGGGCGGCGTTTTACCCGCCATTGGCTGGCCCCCTCACAAACTTTCGTTTCTACTGTTTTTTGCGTTTGTGCCTTTCCTCCTTCTGGAAACGCACTTCGTTGAAAAGAAAAGGGGTATCTGGTTTGGTCTATACGCATACCTTGGGCTATTCGTTTTTAATCTCATTACTACATGGTGGGTTTGGAACGCTTCCCCCGGAGGTGCTGTGTTTATGCTTTTCGCAAACAGCTTCCTTATGCTCATCCCATTCCTGAGCTACCGATTCTGTAAAAAAATACTAGGACAGGGACGTGGCCTGCTCATGTTTATTGCCACTTGGCTGACCTTCGAATATTTTCATTTTCGCTGGGACCTAAACTATCCGTGGTTAACCCTCGGAAACGGGTTTGCTACGTCTACAAGCCTGGTTCAATGGTACGAATATACGGGAGCCCCCGGAGGCAGTTTATGGATTCTCCTATCCAATGCCCTTATATTTCTCCTTGTCACCCAGTACAAACGTTCCATTGCCGTTTGCACGGCGCTATTGCTTCTAGTTCCCATTGGTTGGTCATGGATTCTTGGGCGTACGCAGAACACGTGTAAAGCAAAAAACGAGATCCTCATTATTCAACCCAACATTGACCCGTATAAAAAATTTGACGCAGGAAAAGACGTTGAACAACTCGAGCTTTTCCTTAAGTTGTGCCAAGAAGGGGTTACGCCCGACACCCGGCTTATTGTTTTACCTGAAACAGCTCTGGTTGGTAACACTAATGAGACCTACCTGTCCAGAAGCTATGCGGTACGGCAGCTAAAAGCCTTTCTGAGCCAACACCCAGGGGTTGGCATGCTGATAGGTGCATCTACCCACCGGTTTTACAAAGAAGGTGAGTCCCTTCCTCCCTATCCAAGATATTATGAACCTGAAGATCGCTATTACGATTCCTACAACACCGCCGTTCAACTAAAGTCAGATGGCTCAATAGAACTTTACCATAAATCTAAACTCGTACCAGGAGTAGAAAGTCTTCCTTTCCCGCAATTCTTTAAGGAATTCGATGCAATTCTGAAGTTAGACTTTGGTGGAGAGTCGGGTAACCTGGGCAAGGACAAGCAGGCTAAGACGTTCTATTACGAAGCACCTGACACCACCTCAAAGCCCCAATTGGGTGTTGCTCCCCTGATCTGTTATGAATCTATTTTTGGTGAGTACGTTGGTGATTTTGTGCGTAAAAAGGCAACGGTACTTGCCGTTATAACCAACGACGGTTGGTGGAAAAATACGGCCGGACACAAACAGCATATGCATTACGCCCGTTTACGAGCCATTGAGTATCGCAGATATGTAATTCGTAGTGCAAACACGGGCATAAGCTGTGTGATAGACGACAACGGAAACGTACTGGAGGAACTGGGTTGGTGGCAAGAAGGAAGCATCCGGGCCCGAGTACCGTCTCTTACCTATGAGACGTTTTATTCACGTTCGGGTGACTATTTAGGCAAACTTGCTGTGTTTATTTTTGTTTTTATGGGTCTAAGCATTGTGGTAAAATGGAGAGTACAAAAATCGGAATTGAAGTAAAACGCCTTGGAGCGATAGACTACCAAAAGGCCTGGGACCTTCAAAAAAGTACGGTTGATCTGCGACTGAAAGGCGAGGCACGAGACCGTCTTATTTTGTGTGAGCACAACCATGTCTATACTTTTGGAAAAAGTGCCGACCAAAACAACCTGCTGATCAATGATGTTTTCCTAAAAAACATAGGCGCGCAAAAATTCGAAATAGAACGAGGAGGAGATATTACTTATCATGGTCCGGGTCAATTGGTTGGGTACCCAATTCTTAACCTACACGAGTTAGGCATTGGGGTTAAGCGTTACGTAGACCTTTTGGAGGAAAGTTTGATTGTGACGCTTGAAAAATTTGGTATTCAAACAACCCGAATTGACAGCCTTACAGGTATTTGGCTGGTGGATGGTCCACCGCGAAAGATAGCAGCAATAGGGATCAAAGTAAGCCGGGGAATTACCATGCACGGCTTTGCGTTAAACGTAAACACTGATCTTTCGTACTTTAATCATATTGTTCCCTGTGGAATTACCGATAAGTCGGTTACCTCAATGGAAAAAGAACTCGGCAAGACGTTGGATTTCGAGCATGTAACCCAGGTGTATGAAACCGTTTTCCAGGAAATTTTATACAGCTAAAGTACTTCCTGCACCATTTTCTCAAACGATACAGGTCGTACTTGATAGCTACTCATTACGTGTCGTAAACTTTACATTACGTTGGCAATCTCACTCACTTGCCAGGTCCTTAGTTCTCACGCTAAAGAATTGATTAACACGTAACTCCTTTACCCAGATTGAAATGCAATCTGGCTTTTGACATCAGAGGTTGCCCTCTGGTTCTAATTACCGTATTACAGACGATTGTGGGCGCAGTTTTGATGCCTTAGTGCGCCCTTAAAAACTCTTAAAATATCTTAAAAAAGTCTTAACTGGCTCATTGTTTCAGTATGGTTTCGTGGCGCGAAAAGCCCTGCATATCTATTGTCACAACATGATACATGCCAGGTTGAAGTGCTGAAATATTGAGGGTTGCCTCTCCATCCTGAGCCTCTAAAACAACTCGCCCCAGTTGGTCTGTGATCAACACTTCTGCAATGGATTGGCCCACGTTAATTTCACCTTGAGCGGGATTTGGGTAGATTCTGGCATCGGTTCTCTCCGAAACATCCCTAACGGCAACCGTTGCATCGGATACCGTAGCAACGTAAAACTTGTTCGAATGGTCGAATCCACCTGACAGGTTGGTACCTGTACCCATGTACACCTTATCGTCTACAACTTCTGACACCGACCAAGACAAACCTGACCCACTTGCGAAACCCAACTTAAAGGCCTTGCTCCAGGTGTTGTTTTCTGGATCATAGGCAAAGAAGTCGTCGTACTGAGTACTGTAATTGGTCTCTCCCCCACCAATAAAACCGTACCCCTTGGCCGCAAAGCCAATCGCCGCCTTTCGGGGTGCACCAGGAAAACGCGCCTTTTCAACCCAGGTATTTGTTTCAGGTGTAAACTCATAGAAACTCGATTCGCCTGCCAGCGCATCCCTACTACCTGTGCCCATATATATTTTACCGTTCAGCACAAAACCCGCTGCAAAGATTGATCGCCCACCTGGATAGTGCTCCAATTGCTTCCATTCATCTTTATCGGGGTCGTATTCCCAGGTTTCAAACTGATAATCGCTTCCATCGTATCCTCCAATAACGTAGCCTTTCCCATTTAATGAACAGGCAAAAGACCCGTTTATGAGCCCCCCTCCAAAATCTGCAATGGCTGTCCACTCGTCTAACGCCGGATCATACTTGTAGAAGTCCTGCGTCAAATTGTTCCCTGACTTGTCTCCGCCACCGATGTATCCCATTCCATTGAGGCTAAAGGAAACAGCCCACGTACGACCATGGTCTCCGGGAATAGGCGCTTTTTCCGACCACGTATTGTTGGCCGTGTTAAGCGCATAAAACCGATTGGTGTCTGATCCATGACTTACGTATACCACGTTGTCAATCTCAAACGAAGTACAGCTGTTTGTTGCTTCTCCCGGAAAGTCAGCTATGGCTGTCCATTGTCCGAATGTTTGCATAACCCCAGCCGTTAACAAGGTTATGATTGCCGAAATAAATCGTGTTTTTTGATGTATTGTTTTCATATTTACCGTTTGACCCGAGATACGGCAGGCAACTTTATTGCTGCCTAAAGCCTCTCTTAAAAAGGCCTAAAAACACTTAAAAAATGCTTAAAGTGCTGTGCTTAAAACACCCTCACTTTAAGAATTTCTAAGTTTGTTGTACATCGTAATGGAAAAACGGAAAAGACTGGGTATACTAATTGTCTTTGTGTCGGTTTCTTTTCTGGGACTGTTGTGGACTCAATATCTCTGGATCAGAAACAACATAAAGCAATCAAACAATGAGTTCGACCAAAAGGTAAATGCCCTGGTCGTGAAGGTAGTCCGTGAGGTTGAAAACGAAAACTACTGCGTTGACATGTTTAGCAAGGTAGACCTGCCTCAAGGACAAACGCTTCGCATTCTGGCCATGAACGATAGTACACAGAAAGCAGACACAATCCCATTGTACCTCTACTTCCAAAATGCCAATAAGGTTGATTCTTTGTACAGCTTCGACAGTCTCCTGTTTTCGTACCCTACCGAGATCCAGATGAACTTGGATGTGACTTTTCTGGAGCACAACATCGTTAATCCAAACCCGCCTATTCACGACTTTCATGGATTCGAACGAAGGTTTGAAGATAACAGCCTAAATGTGCACATGCTCGACACCCTGCTGCATCGTGAATTTAAAAAGAACGACATTGATCGCACATTTCATTTCTTGCTACAGAGCCCCAGAACAGGGAACCAGTTTTTCACTAGCAACGCTGAAATATCACCCGACGATATTCGCTCTGGAATTCGTTCCATTATTTTCAACAATTCCCGTTACTACGAACCGTTGGAACTGTTTGTGTTTTTCCCAGACCGGAACACACATTCCATTACAAGCAATCTTATTACTATCCTAAGCTCTTTCGTTCTGGTTGTTATGATCGTTCTATTGTTTGTTTTCTTCTTCAGAATGCTGGTTCAGGAACGGCGACTATCTGAAATGAAGGTAGACTTTGTAAATAACATAACACACGAGTTCAGAACACCACTTTCCAATATCAAACTGGCAGCAAACGCACTTCGCAAAGACATGCCACAAACCGGGCAAAAGCTAATTGAGATTATTGAAGAGGAAAACGAACGTCTTCAAAAAGGCATTGATCTGGCTTTGACTACCTCGCTTCTCAACAAAGACGAAATTCTATTGGATCGTGAAGAAAAAGACATTCATGAACTCTTACGACGGCTAGTTCAAGGCAGTTTGCTAGTTGCCGAAGAAAAAAATGGTAGTATTCACCTCCATCTTAAATCCACCCACCATACGTTGTTTATAGATGAACTTCACATGACTAATGTATTTAGTAACCTAATTTACAACGCATTAAAATATTCGAATGCTTCGCCGGCAATTCACATCGATAGTGAACTTCACAAAAACGAACTGCATATTGCGGTTAAAGACAATGGTATAGGCATTGCCGAACGAGACCTGCCATACATTTTTGACCGCTTCTACCGCGTATCAACCCAAAACCGACACGAAACCCGGGGGTATGGCATCGGGCTATACTACGTAAAGATGATTGTGGAGGCCCATGGCGGGCGTATTTCTGCTACCTCAAGCCTCGGTAAAGGGACAACGTTTAACTTATACCTACCTACAAATGCAAATGAATAATACGATACTCGTTGTTGAAGACGACAAGAATACGGGCTTCCTTCTTGAGAAGCGTCTTAAGGAAGAGGGATTTGATGTAGTGATATGCACCGATGGCAAACAGGCTCTGGACGCCTTCGAACCCCATGCTTTCTGCTTGTGTATTTTGGATGTAATGCTGCCGAGCAAAGATGGCCTGGAGCTTGGAAGGGACATACGGGAAGAAGACGACACAACTCCGGTAATCTTTCTAACCGCCAGAAATCTCAAAAGCGACAAAGTGAGAGGTTATAAAACGGGTTGCGACGACTACATTACGAAACCTTTTGACGTAGATGAATTGGTATTTAAGATTCGTGCTATTCTCAAAAGAAGTGTTCGTAAGCAACCCCTCGAAAACAAAATAACGGTATCGGATTTAACCTTGCATCGCGATGAGCGATTGATTGTAACAGGTGACAAAACCACCACGGTTAGCCATAAGGAACTGTTGTTACTCGACCTGTTCTTTTCTCATTTCAATGAGGTGATTCCAAGAAAAGAATTACTTATGAAATGTTGGGGTAATGACGATTACTTCTCTTCAAAGATTCTGGACGTTTACCTTACCAAGGTTCGTAAGATTCTTAAACTTGATGAGAAGTTAAGACTTCAGAACATCCATGGCCATGGTTACAAATTGGTTGCCTCTAAATAACCAATCTGTTAGCCAAACACCTTGTTTACCAACAGGGTAGCTGCCGCTCTCGACGAAGTCTTCTGCTCAACCACTTTGTTTCTTAGTTCCTCGTGTAGCTTAGCCAGCCCTTTATCGCGCTGAAACCGATCCAATAGTAGGTTTCCTACTTGTTCCTCAAACCATTTAGCCGATTGCTCTTTGCGTGTTCGATCGAAGCTGGCGTTTGCTTTTTGTATATCGACAAAGTGCAGCGCAGTCTTCCATACTTTATGGAGATTTTTCTCAGATATCGAGTCGACTTGCGTTACTTCTACCTTCCAGTCACGCCGTGCGCTATGTAACAATTGTAGCGCATTTTTGTAGTGGTTTTCGGCTTCTTTAGCCAGTTTTGGGTTGGTATCTGACTTATTGATCAGAATGGCGTCGGCCATTTCAACAATGCCTCGTTTGATGCCCTGAAGTTCATCGCCTGCTCCAGGAAGTAGCAATAGCAAAAAGAGGTCAACCATAGAATGCACCAATGTTTCACTTTGTCCCACCCCCACTGTTTCCACCAGAACAACGTCGTATCCAGCCGCCTCGCAAAGCAGGATGGATTCTCTGGTTTGAGCGGCAACACCACCTAAGGCTGTACCACTTGGAGAAGGTCTAACAAAAGCGTGCTCGGAAGATGCAAGTCGGTTCATTCGTGTTTTATCACCAAGGATGCTGCCACGGGTTTGCTGGCTTGAAGGGTCAATAGCCAATACCGCTACCTTCTTGTGGCATTGGTCGATCAAATAGTGGCCAAAGGCATCGATGAAGGTGCTTTTACCAACACCTGGCACACCTGTTATTGCAATTCTGATGGAGTTTCCAGAATGGGGAAGGCACAAATCCAACACTTCGTTGGCTAGAAGCTGATGTTGGTCCAAACTGCTTTCCATCAATGTTATAGCTTTCGCCAGGGCCGCCCGATCTCCGCTCAGGATGTCGTTACATATGCGTTGTGAGGTATTCACTAAAGAAGAAGGTTACCGATAACAAAATACAGAAACAAACCGAGCAAATCGTTACTGGTTGTTATAAATGGCCCTGTTGCCAGTGCCGGGTCAATCTTAAAACGGTCGAGTAAAAGGGGCACCACAGTTCCAACAACAGCAGCCAGCAGAATAACTGACAGAAGTGCGATGCTCACTGTGGTCATAATGTCGTTTGAATTACCTGATATCAACCCATAGGCCATTAATAGTGCTGAACAAACCAGTCCGTTGATTAATGCCACCATAAGTTCCTTACCCAATTTACCCCAGAGTCCATCACTTTTTATGGTGTTGTTAGCCAACCCCTGAACCATTATAGACGATGACTGTACTCCAATATTTCCGGCCATTGCCATAATGAGGGGCATAAACAAGGCGAGTTGAACATTGTCTTGCAATTCGGTTTTAAACTGTCCGATCACAATGGAGCTCATCACACCGCCGAATAACCCAATGATAAGCCATGGCAGGCGCGCTTTCGACAATACCCAAACACGATCTTTTAGCTCTACACTTTGGCTGATACCCGATAGCATTTGATAATCTTTATCGGCTTCCTCTTTAATAAAATCAACCACGTCGTCGATTGTTACCCGACCCAAAAGTCGCTTGAGTGAGTCAACAATGGGCAACGCAATCAAATCATATTTCTTCATCTTGTTTGCAATCTCCTCGCCAGAAGAGTTCACATTGGCAAATAAGATGTTGCTATCGAAGATTTCTGAAATAGGTGTATTGGCCTTCGCCAGAATGATCTTTTTCAACGACACCCATCCCAGCAGTATATCGCTGTCGTCAACCACATATACTGTGTAAACCCGGCTCACTTCCTCTGCCTGTTTTCGTATTTCGTCGGTACATTCCTTAACGTTCCAGTTGATATTAACCTTGATCAACTCGCCCCCCATCAAACCACCTGCCGTATCATCCGGATATCGGAGCAGCCGTGTGAGATAGAGTGACGTAGGCTTATCAGGAAGAAGTGATATAATTTCAGAAGCCAGTCCGGTATCCAAAACACTAAGCACATCTACTGCATCATCGCTATCCATATGTTGGATAAACTCAAGTGCAATTTGCTCTTTACTAAAGCCTTTGAAGAACTTGACACGCACTTCAGGCTCCAATTCAGCAAGAACTTCAATCTTTTTGTCGGAATCGAGTAACGAGGTTACGTAAACCGCTTGCTCCAGATTGAGATCGTCAAAAATCTCTGCGATATCGGCAGGATACAGACGGGCAAGGACAGGCCTTAGTTCATCCTCCTTTTGAAGGTCTATTTGAAGAACAAACTCTTCAATAAATTCCTTATTTAACTCGAAGGTTTCCATGCCTCAACTACGATATCGCTCTACAAATTCGGTTAAGTCTTTAAAATCCTGTACAGTCAGGTTTTCAGCACGCAATTTAAACAAATGATTGCTGAGAACTTGGTCCTTCTCCAGGTTAAATTTCTTTAAAGCATTTGCTACCGTTTTGCGTCGTTGCTGAAAAGCGGTCTTTACAACATCAAAAAACAGAGGTACGTTCCAGTCGATTTCCTGTTCAATCCGACGACCCGACAAAACGCCCGACATCACCTTTGGTGGAGGGTTGAACACAGTGGGTGGTATTTCAAACTCCAACTTCGTTTCGTAGAAGGCCTGGATCAAAACAGACAAGATGCCATAGGTTTTGTTGTTGGGTTCTGCAGCAATGCGCCTGGCTACTTCTAATTGAAACATACCGCAAAACGCAGGTATTCTGTCTACATGGTCAAGAATCTTAAAAAGAATCTGAGAAGAGATGTTGTAAGGGAAATTACCAATTACACCAAACTCCGATTCAAACAACTGTGTTATATCGTGCTTGAGAAAGTCGCCCGAAACGACTTGAAGTCCCACCACAGTTCGCTCCAGGTAATCAACCGACTCCCGATCCAGCTCAATGGCCTTAAATTTAATGTCCTTGGGCAGGAGATACTGGGTTAAAACCCCCATACCAGGCCCTACTTCCAACCAGGCTTGAACTGACGTTGTGTCGATCCAATCGGCTGTTCGCTGTGCAATAGACGTATCCTTAAGGAAGTGTTGTCCCAGATGTTTTTTTGCTCGTACCTTCATCACAACTTCTCTTTTATTCTTGCCAAAAGTTCCACTTCTCCCTCTATTTCAAACCGCACAGACTGGACGAACACACTTACGTCTGCTCCTAATTCTTCAAAGATGGGTTTGAGTTTAACCCAGTCCTTATTGGTTGTAACGATTACATAGTCCAACTCCTCACTTCTATTAACCATCCGAAGAACATCCTTCGTTGTATATCGGTGATGATCGGAAAACGACAATGTTTCTACGTTGGTTAGAGTCTGTTTTATTTGTTGGGCAAACCGTTGGTTGTTAGCTAAGCCACTTACGGCAAGTGCCGACGACAACATTCGTTCATCTCCATACACCAGTTGAAGCTGATCGGCAGTAGTTCGAGCATAATACGTAGGTTTCGACAACCCCGAATAGGCCTTGTAACCATGTGGACTTTTGGTAAACACGAGTAAATCGGCCCGATCTATGTTTTTTCTGAACTCCCGCAAGCGCCCCATTGGCATTACAAAATCGGAGAAAAACGGTTGGTCGTATATGCTCAAAACGATAGACACCGATGGTTTTACGTACTGATGTTGAAACGCATCATCGAGGATAACCAGATTCACTTCAGGGTCGAGATTAAGCAACTGAGGTATTCCAACTACCCGATCTTCACAGACAGCGACTATCGTTTGAGGACTGTGTTGCTTGATTTCGAGTGGTTCATCTCCACAGTCAGAGGCTGTACCCGTTTCAGATACTTCTAAAAAACCTTTTGTTCTTCGGCCATACCCTCTGCTCAAAACACCGATCTTGTAGTCATCAGAAAGCGCTTCTATAAGGTATTTCACCATCGGTGTTTTTCCAGTACCACCAACTGCCAGGTTACCCACCGAGATCACAGGTACGTCGAACTCAACCGATTTCAGTATCCGTTTTCTGAACAAGAAATTCCGAATTTCCATTATCGAACCATACAGGATCGAAAAAGGCCAAAGTATCCATCTCAAGGTTTTCAAGCTCTGCAAAGTTGCACTATTTCAAACACTTATGATGATGAATTGACTCCTCCATCTATTTATGTTCGGGCTTAGGTTGTACGCTTAGGTAAAATTGTGTTGTTTTGTCCGGCTGACCGCCAACTAACCCCAAACAAAATATATGGGATGAAACTTCGAAAGATAACACAACTCCTAACTGAAATAGCTCCTCTGAGTCTTCAGGAAAGCTATGACAATGCCGGATTGATTGTAGGAAAAAACAACTGGGAAATCTCTGGCATCCTCGTTTGCCTTGATGCGACAGAAGAAGTACTGGACGAGGCGATGGAAAACAACTGCAATCTGGTGATAGCCCACCACCCGATTGTCTTTAAAGGCTTGAAACAATTCAATGGTAAGAATTACGTAGAACGTGTAGTGATCAAAGCCATCAAAAACGACATTGCGATTTATGCCATTCACACCAACCTCGACAATGTTCTTCATAATGGTGTGAATCAAAAAATTGCTGAAAAGCTTGGACTTTCGGGGCTTGAAATTCTTCAACGCCGGCCGAGCGATCTCCTTAAACTGGTGACTTATGTTCCCAAAGACAATCTGAAGGAAGTTCGTGAGGCGCTTTTTGATGCTGGAGGAGGTCACATTGGCAACTACGACAAGTGCAGTTTTTCGAGCATGGGTACAGGCACCTTCAGGGCCGGAGAAAATGCAGACCCTCACGTTGGAAAGAAAGGAAACATGCATCAGGAATCTGAATCCCGACTTGAATTGGTTTTACCAAGACACAAACAGGTCTCTGTGGTGAATGCGCTGCTCAAGGCTCATCCGTATGAAGAAGTAGCATACGACTTATTGGAGCTCCAGAACAAGTCGACTCTCACCGGTGCTGGTGTGGTTGGCGAGCTTCCGGAAGCACTGAAGAAGGATGACTTTTTGGCCCACCTTAAAACCAGCATGCAGGCTCATGTGGTGAAGTATACGCACAGCGAACGGGATGTGATCAAACGCGTTGCCGTTTGCGGGGGATCCGGAAGCTTCCTCATTCACGCCGCAAGAAGCTCAGGGGCAGACGCTTACGTCACGTCCGACATAAAATATCACGAGTTCTTTGACGGAGAAAATGACTTGATGATATGCGACATCGGACATTATGAAAGTGAGCAATTTACAATCGAGTTATTAGGAGACTTTTTATCGGAAAAAATCCCTAATTTTGCAGTCATTTTCACGAAAACGGTTACAAACCCGGTTAGATATTTTTATTAAAATATTCATTCATGGCATCAATAGAAGAAAAACTTCAAGGTTTATGGAATCTCCAAACCATCGATAAAAGACTAGACGACCTACAAGCTATTCGGGGAGAGCTTCCAATGGAAGTAGCAGATTTGGAAGATGAGATTGCAGGTTTGCAAACACGTCTTGAAAACTTTGAACAAGAAATCACCGACTTTGAGTCTGGGATAACCGGTAACAAGGAAAAAATCAGCCAGGCACAACAACTAAGCAAGCGTTACAACGAGCAGTTGAACAAAGTAAAAAACAACCGTGAGTACGATGCCTTGAATAAGGAAATTGAGATACAGGGACTTGAGGTGCTTGCCGCTGAGAAAAAGATTGGTGAACTTCAGAACAGCATTCAACTTAAAAAGGAACTGATCGAAGAAGTAAAACAAGATCTTGAAGGCCGTAACATTGATCTCGAAAACAAGAAAAAAGAGCTTGAAGAGATCACTTCTGAAACCGAAAAAGAAGAAGGAAAAATAGCCAAAGACCGTGACAAGGCGCTTAAAGTAGCAGACGACAAGTTACTCAAGGCGTACGAGCGAATCCGCAAAAGCGTTTTCAATGGTTTGGCAGTTGCTCCGGTATTAAGAGGTTCGTGTGGTGGTTGTTTCGCCAAGATTCCACCTCAGCTTCAATCTGACATTCGTCAACGTAAGAAAATCGTTATTTGCGAACACTGCGGTCGTATCAATGTGGATGCAGAGATGGCAGGAATTGTTGAAGAAGTGGTTGAAGAAAAGCCAAAATCAAGAAGAAGACGTAAGGCTTAATAACATCCGCCTTTTACCTTTTTTATCTTTTCCTAATGGACAAGTAATACTTTTGTCCTGATGCGTTTCTTAAAACACGCTTTATTTTTCGTTTCTCTGTTTGCGTTGGTTACCAATGGTACCGCCCAAACGATTGACTTCTCACCATCGTGCCTTCAGGCACAGGAATACATCTATCAACTTCGGTTGAAAGAAAGTTCCACGCTTTTGGAGAAAGCCTCAGTTGAAGAAAAAGATAATGTTGTAGTCGACTACCTAAAAGTAGTGTCATCCATGTTGGACTATGTTACCTCAGAGAACAATTCAACGTTCATTCGATTTATGGTTGTTCGGGATTTGGCCATTGACCGCATCAAAAAATGTGATGACCACAACGGATACAAAGACTTCCTTCTGGAGGAAATCTATTTCTACTCTTCGGTGGCCAATGGAAAAAAGAACAAGGCGGTTGCAGCAGCGAATGACGTACGAAATGCCTACAACCATGGCAGTGCGGTATTAAAGAACTACCCATCTTTTACCGCCGCAAAAAAAACCATGGGCCTGCTTCAGTCTGGGTTCGGAAGCTTACCTAATTCGTATCAGAGAATGGTTCGGTTTCTTGGCTATGAGAGCAATATGAATCAAGGAATCGGTATGCTGGAGGACTTTATAAATGACAAAAATGTTCCCGACGAATGGTCACTCATGCAAAAAGAGGCCGCCTTCTACCTGGCTTCCATCAATTTGTATTTAAAGAATGACAAAACCACGGCCTGGAATCAAATAAACGCCCTAACCTCCGACTATCGAAGTAATCCACTGAGTGCCTTTGCCCGCGTAAACTTTGCCGACAAATGCAAAAAAAACGAGGAAGTAATCAAGACCATTCGCGGGCTACCCACTGACAACCGATATCAAACCATTCCTTTCTTATGGTTTATGATGGGTAAAGCCAAACTTCAACGACTCGACAAAGATGCCAACTCTTATTTGACGCGCTTCGTAAACGAAACCGAAGGTGAGAGCTATTTAAAAAGTTGCTATCAGAAACTCTCCTGGCACGCACTGATCCAAGGCAACGAAGCCAAGTACAAGGAATACAAGTCCAAGATTCTTTCGTGCGGAAGCACCGGACTTGAGGAAGATGCTCAAGCACAAAAGTTTGCTAAAGAAGTGCAGGCACCGAACCTACAGCTTCTAAAAACCCGTATGTTGTATGATGGAGGATATTACAAACTCGCATTGGACATTATACGTCCTCTTAAATCCAGGAACTTCGAAACCAATATCCTCAAAACGGAGTATTCATATCGAAAAGCGAGGATATACGATGCCCTTGGAAGGGAAGACATCGCCACCGCCTTTTACAAAGGGGCAATTGAGAGAGGAAAGACATTGAATGCCTATTATGCATCGTACTCTGCTCTTTATCTGGCAGAGATGTACGAAAGCAATGAACAAATTAACGAGGCCAGGCATTACTTTAAAATGGCCACAACGTTCTCTGCCAATAAACAATATAAAAAAAGCATCGAACACAGGGCCAAAAGTGGGTTAAACCGCACTAAATAGGTTTCATAATTCTACCTTATTTTTGACGACTTGAACATCACACGAGTACTTCTGGTTATAATGGTTATTTCGGGATGTTCGCGGCAGCCTTCACTTCCGGGAAACACCTCAACATTTGTCGATATAAGTGAATTTACTTCCTCCGAACTAAACTGGCTTACATCGGAACAACCAGACTTATTAAAACGGTCTAACTGGCAAGGTACCTCGAAAACGGACACATTGAACCATGTTGACTGGGAAAAAGAGCTATACCCTTTTCTGGAACTGAACATAAAACCAACGGTGTGGAGCACTGATTTCACGTTGTCTGACTCTATGGTTTTTGACAACAAGATCATTCGAACCTATCGAACCACCAACCCGCGGCAAAGAGTAAAAGAGTTTCAGATCACCACCTTGATGGCCGATGGGTCGATCGAACGGCTGGAAGCTACCATCGAGGACCATACCCGCCTTACTTCCTCAAACCAACAAATCAGTCTTACCCGTGGTGTAGGCTACAGTTTAGCCGGGCTTCGAAAAACGAAAATGCTCGGAAATGAAGATTACCAACTAATCGGACAATATCTAACAAAAAACAACGACTAATAATAGATTATCACAATGACAAAGGCTTACGTTTTTCCTGGACAAGGAGCGCAATTCCCGGGAATGGGAAAAGAACTTTACGAATCGAATGCAGAGGCTAAGGCTTTATTCGAACAGGCCAATGCTATACTTGGTTTTGACATTACCGATGTTATGTTTAACGGAACACCGGAAGATCTGAAGCAAACCAAGATTACCCAACCCGCTGTTTTTCTTCATTCGGTTGTATTGGCCAAGACCATGGATGATTTCGAACCTGCCATGGTGGCGGGCCACTCACTTGGAGAGATTTCGGCTCTGGTTGCGGCTGACGCATTGAGCTTTGAGGATGGACTTAAGCTGGTAAGTATACGAGCCATGGCTATGCAAAAAGCCTGTGAACAAAATCCTTCTACCATGGCGGCCATTCTGGGCCTTGACGACGCAGTTGTGGAAGAAACTTGTAATGGTATATCCGCCGAAACAGTGGTTGCAGCGAATTACAACTGCCCTGGTCAATTGGTCATCTCTGGCAGCAATGAAGGAGTAAAACAGGCTTGTGAGCTTCTGCTTGAAAAAGGTGCCAAGCGTGCACTCCCCCTTCCTGTGGGTGGCGCTTTCCATTCACCCTTAATGGAACCAGCACGGGAAGAACTGGCCGAAGCCATTGCAAAAGCTACTTTCAATACGCCTAAATGTCCTGTTTATCAAAACGTATCAACGCAAGGAGAAACAGACCCTCAAACGATCAAAGACAATTTGGTTGCACAGTTAACGGCCCCTGTTAAATGGACCCAAAGTGTACAGAACATGATGGCAGCTGGTGCTACCAAGTTTGTTGAAGTTGGTCCGGGTCGCGCTTTGCAAGGCATGGTAAAGAAGATCGACCGTGCAACTCAAGTAAGCGGTATTAGCTAGGGTTTACAGAACACCAAATACTTCGTTCCAGGCGTGCCTTCCCAAAACGGTGTAAAAAAAGAAGGCACCTAACCATCCGTGATACACGCCCATCACTACAAGGTTACGTCCTTGGTGAAACAGGTGGGTATATACCAATGCGAGAAGGAAGGTACCGTAAACGAGGTGGATGTAAGGGTAATGTGCCACTGCAAAAATGACGGCGGTTAGCAGTACCACTAGCACATGGGGCACCTTTTGGTTTCGAAGACCGCTGGAAAGGATGCCGATTACTATGAATTGTTGAACAATTCCCCAAATCGGATAGATTAGAAGAATCGGGATTATTGTCCAATCCACCATCAGGGTGTTTTGATAGTGGCCAATGATGAAAAAAATTCCAATGGCTAAAACAGCTATTGGAAGAAGCTGAAGGAAGGTTCGCTTCGCTCCCTTGAGGTGCAGCCCCCATTGCTCCAACATACCCGGTGTTTTAGTTGTGCGAATGGCTACGTATACGATCCAGAAAATACAGGCAGATGCGATGTAAACGAATCGCAAATCCAGCCAATCCATCAATATAAACTTGGCTATGCCGGTGAGAACAACGGCGAGGATCTCTATTCGTTCTGATTTGCTGGTAGCATTATTTGTAGCAGCACCCATCCACCAATCTTATTCCTCCTTGAGTAGAAACAAGTCTTCATTAGGGCGTTTCATTAGAAACTGCTCCCGGGCGTATCGCTCGAGCATTTCTTCATCGGTATTCAGCGCTTCACGCTGTTCTTTCAGCAATTGAATCTCCTTTTCGTAAAAGGTCTTTTCCTTTTCAAGCTCTTCAATTTGCTTTCCAAGTTTATACTGATATACGAAGTTGTTTTGGTCAAAAAACGTAAGCCAGATGGCCAGGGCTGCGAAAACCAGCACATATCTGTTTTTATACCACGGACTTGACATAGAACAAAGTTAATGGAAGTTGGTTGTTCGTTTACACTGGGTAATGAACACGAACAAAAAAATGTCCTATTGCGGTGAAACCAGGGATGTAGAAGCAGATTCCATTCGGTTCACTACTCTTTCCTGACCCAACAGCTCAATCATTTCCCAGATGGGAGGACCTCCGGCTTTTCCACTCACAGAAAGTCTTAAAGGCTGCATTAACCCTCCTGGCGACACCTCATTCTCTTCAGCAAAAGCTTTAAAGCTTGACTCAAGTGACTCCGCGTTAAACGATGTCAAATCCTTCCAGGTGGAAGCCAGTTTTCCGATCAAAGCAGGAATTTCACCTTTCCACTTTTTACGGAGTACTTTCTCATCGTAATTGGTTGGCTCGGTAAAGAAAAAATCGCCAGCTTCCAGTATCTCGTGTGTAAAGTTGACTTTTTCCTTGATCAGATTTACAACCGAAGTAGTGTATTCGGTGTCGTTCTTCCAACCTCTTCTTTCCAACTCCGGAGCCAGGTCGTTCGCAATTACCTCGTTGTTTTTTGCTTGTAAATAGCGGTTATTGAACCACTTTGCTTTGTCTGCGTCAAACTTTGCACCGCTCTTAGAAACTTTTTCAATGCTAAACGCCTCTATCAATTCGGTAAGGTCGAATAATTCCCGATTATCAGACGGATGCCATCCAAGCAGGGCCAACATATTAAGAACCGCTTCTGGCAGGTATCCATCTTCCCTGTAACCCGAACTTATTTCTCCCGATGCAGGATCGGTCCACTGCAGAGGAAAAACGGGAAAGCCCAATCGGTCGCCATCTCGTTTACTTAATTTACCTTTTCCATCAGGCTTCAGCAACAATGAAAGGTGGGCAAACTTGGGCATGGTTTCTTCCCATCCAAGGTATCGATATAAAAGTACGTGCAGGGGTGCAGAAGGAAGCCACTCCTCTCCTCGAATAACGTGTGAGATTTCCATGATGTGATCATCTACAACGTTCGCCAGGTGATAGGTTGGCAGGCCATCTTGTTTCAACAAAACCTTGTCATCCATCTGGCTGGTATGCACCACTACCCATCCTCTCACCTCATCGTGAAAGCGAACTTCTTCTTTCCGTGGCAGTTTGATTCTTACCACATAAGGGTCTCCGTTATCGAGTCGTTTTTGTACTTCATCCTCACTTAAACTCAACGAGTTCTTCATACTCATCCTCGAACTTGCATCGTACTTAGCCGGCATTCGCGCAGCTTCTAACTTTGCTCGCATTTCGTTCAACTCGTCGCTGGTATCAAATGCATAATACGCGTATCCAGATGCGATCAATTGATCAGCATACTGTTTGTACATGTCCATTCGCTCACTTTGTCGATAGGGCGTATGATCTCCACCCTCACGAACTCCTTCATTGGGGCTAATGCCTAACCAGGCAAGAGCTTCGTTAATGTAATCTTCTGCTCCGGGCACAAACCTTTTTTGGTCGGTATCCTCAATACGAAGGATAAAATCGCCACCGTGTTTCTTGGCAAACAGGTAGTTAAACAGGGCCGTGCGCACTCCTCCAATGTGGAGTGGGCCTGTAGGGCTTGGGGCAAATCGAACGCGTACTTTTCTTTCCATGTGTAAAAAACAGGCGCAAAGATAGTGGATTGGCCTTGTCTGAGAAAAGCATTCTTCAGCTGTAAAATCCAGAAATTTTATACCTTTGTTTTGGTCAACACCTCTATGGAATACCCCTATCTGGTTATTTTATTCATGCTGCTTCTGTCAGCATTCTTTTCAGGCTTGGAAATTGCCTTTTTATCTGCCAATAAACTTCGGATCGAGCTTAAGAGCAATCAGGGGGTCGGATGGGCTAAAATATGTGCGCGATACATAAAAGCGCCTTCCAAGTTCATCAGTACAATTCTGGTTGGGAACAACATTGCCATTGTTATTTATGGTTTGGCCATGGAACAGGTCTTACGGGAAAGTCTTTTAGACGGGCTCGGATTAAAAGACTTTGGCGAAATGATACTGGTGACTCTGGCTTCCACACTAGTGGTTTTAGTTATCGCCGAATTCATGCCAAAAACCCTGTTTAGGATCAATCCAACCGGCATTCTGAGTATCCTCATATACCCATTTCAATTCTTCGCAAAACTTTTATACCCGGTGGTTCGATTTGCCTTGTGGTTGGCTAAGCGCATCCTTCGAGTTGTGCTAAAAAAAGAGTTTACCGAAGAGAGTCCAACCTTCAGTCGACTCGACCTGGATCACTACATCACGGAAAGTCAAAAACACAAAAACGAAGACGATCGCGACGTAGATACAGACATTCTGAAAAATGCGCTCGATTTTGGTTCGGTTCAGATTCGTGACTGTATGGTTCCAAGAACGGCTATAAAGGCGGTTGACCTGGAGTGTACTGTAGATGAATTACTTGCCATTTTTATGGAAACCGGCCATAGCAAGATTCTGGTGTACCGCGAAACCATAGACAACATTATTGGATACGTTCACCACATAGACCTGTTTAAAGAACCTAAAACGGTAAGTTCCATCCTGATCCCGATTCTGATCACAAACGAATCGAAGTTAGCCAACGATATGCTCAACGATTTCACCATCAATCGGAAAAGCATTGCAGTAGTGGTAGACGAGTTTGGTGGAACTGCGGGAATCGTAACAGCCGAAGACATCATTGAGGAAATTTTCGGGGAAATTGAAGATGAGCACGACGATCATGATAATACGGTAGAACGTAAAATTAGTGATCTGGAATACGAACTCTCCGCCTCTCTTGAAGTGGATTATCTGAACGAAAAGTACAACTTAAACCTGCCGGAAGGTGATTACGAGACTCTTGGGGGTTACATCATCAACCAACACGAAAGCATACCGGAAGAGGGAGACACCATTGACCTCGGTCGCTTTGTGTTTACCATTCTCCACTCCATGAACCACCGTATAGAAACGGTACATCTCAAGATTGACACCAGCGAATAGCCTTTCGTCGAGTATTTCCTTTGACTTTGGCTATTATCGACTAAGATCCCCACAACCAGCAGGTTAACTCTTAAAACCATTCGCATAGAAAGTCGAACTCTTTGACATAAACAAGTCAATTTCTATTAACGATACAACGTCGGCATACGTTTTAGCTATCTTAGTAGCGACCCACATGAACCGCTTACGTATTAACTCATTGACCAAATCAGTACTAGTTTTACTGGTTGTATTTATTCAAAGTGTCTCTTCCGGTCTTGCGCAAGAGATTAAACTCTTAAAAGACATTTGGGATGCCGAGGATCCCGGGAGGTCTTCTACACCTCAACATTTCATTGAATACGGCGACCTGCTGTTGTTTGTTGCGCAAGAAGAAAAAACGGGAGTCGAACTATGGTCTACCGACGGAACTGAGGCAGGAACCAAGTTAGTTAAGGATATTTACCAGGGCCCCGCCCCCTCACAGGTCTCACAATTAACGTTATACCAAAACGAAGTATACTTCACAGCGAACGATGGGGTTCATGGACAAGAACTATGGAAAACGGATGGAACCGAGGCAGGCACGCAAATAGTGGTAGACGCAAACCTAGGTGCATTAGGCTCCTCCCCTCTCTATCTCACAGCACACGATGGATTCCTTTATTTCTCAGCATGGGATGCTGATCGTGGTCGAGAACTTTGGAAAACCGACGGTACTTCAGCGGGAACCACTTCGTTCGATCTGGTAACCGGTCGTTTTAGCGGTGACCCAATCTCCATGGTTAGTTATAAAGGTTACCTGTATTTTGGTGGTAATGACGTTAGCAGCCTTCATAGTCATGACCTGTGGAGAACAGATGGAACCCCCGAAGGAACCGAAAAGATTGGAACAGGCAGCGATCGCTCTGACGTTTCTGTATCTGCCCTGACAATTTCAGGGAATAATTTATTCTTTAATGCCTTTTCCGACGGGTCAATTAACAAACAACTTTGGGTTACCGATGGTTCAAAAACGGGCACCCGCCTGGTCAAAAAAATTGATTACCGGTTTGGCGACAGACAGGGACCTCAATCGATGACACCTGTCAATAATGGCATCTACTTCAGTGCAATGGATTCGTTACATGGACGAGAACTCTGGTGGAGCGATGGCACTGAACAAGGCACCTATCTAGTTAAAGATCTGGAACCTGGTGTTGGGAGTTCAGTTCCAAACTCTTTCACCGAATGGAAGGGCAAGGTTATTTTCAACGCTCACACAAGCCTCTTTGGCCAGGAGCCTTGGTCTACCGATGGCACGGAACAAGGAACTCAACTGATTAAAGACATAGCCCCCGGAACGTTTAGATCGGTCATTGGTAACAACAGCTATGTACCGTTCAATGGAAGGTTATACTTTACCGCGAATGATGTTGCACATGGCGATGAGCTTTGGCGAACCGACGGTGATTTTAGTAGTACGGAATTAGTAAAAGACCTATCACCGGGTCTCCCTGGATCGTCACCCTTTTTCCTAACCCCGTTTAAAAACAAACTGATCTTTGCTGCCGGTGATACAGCTGTTGGCAGGGAGTTGTGGATATCCGATGGCACCGAGCATGGCACCAAGGTACTTGCGAACATTTATTCGTATCCGGGCAGTTCGCAACCAATCGGAATTACAGTAGTAGGCAACGACTTATATTTCAATGCAAATCATCCGGTTAACGGGTTCGAGCTTTGGAAATCAGATGGGACAGAAGATGGTACCTTTCTCGTACACGATATTCTTCCCGGAAAAGATGGTTCTTTCCCCCAATTCATGACGGCCGGAGAGGGCAACGTTTTCTTCATTGCCACCGATGAAGACCATGGAAGAGAACCCTGGTTTAGCGACGGAAATGAGACCCGACTTGTAAAAGACGTCAACCAGGGAATCGCAAGCTCCTCCCCCTTTAGCCTCACTCGCTTTAAGGACCATATTTATTACGTAACCCGGAATGAGATTTCGGGCTTCATGCTCCGAAGGATGAATGTTCACACGGGCAAGTCATCCTTGGTTAAAAGCTTCTTCATCGGGTTTCAGTCTACGTCACCTGGTCAGCTAACCGTATGCCGTGGTCGTTTGTTTTTTACCGTTTTCCACGAAGAAACTGGATCTGAACTGTGGTCTACCGATGGAACTGAAGCCGGGACCAAACTGGTTAAAGATATTTGTCCAGGTATCTGTTCATCATCCCCTAGAAACCTGTTCAACCACAATGAAATTCTGTACTTTACCGCTCGCGGTGAAACTACCGGAACTGAATTGTGGCGATCAGACGGAACACCCGAGGGTACCCGACTGGTTAAGGATGTTCGCACGGGGTCGGGACATGCAGAATCACGCCCCATGATTAGCCTGGGAGACCTCCTGTTCTTTTCGGCAATCGATCTTAGCGGCAGGTATGGACTATGGAAAACGGATGGCACAACCGCAGGCTCCCGACGAGTTAAAGATGTGAGCCCAGGTTTCTTATCGTCAGGCTTTCTGGATGCTGTGGTTATGGACGGCATCGTTTACTTCTCGGCATCGCAATACGGGTCAAACAATTACGAGTTATGGCGCAGTGATGGAACTGAAAAAGGCACGTTTCTGATTAAAGACATTAATCCAAAACCCTATGGTTCCAACCCTAGCCAGTTTACTAACTTCTATGGCCAACTGTATTTTATTGCAACCGACGAACAGGGCACCGAACTATGGACGAGCGATGGTACAGAAGACGGTACGCGTATGGTGCAAGACCTATACCCAGGTCTATGGGCGTCTCACCCTCAGGAATTAACGATTGTTGGACAACGATTATACTTTGTAGCAACTACTTACGATCACGGACGAGAGATCTACTACATAGAGGACCCCAGCATCGTTTTGCCCGAACCAGACCCAATACCGCACTGGTATTATCCAAATCCTTCTAACGGTTTGTTAACGATTGAACTTCAGGAGTTTGATTATACCGCGCCCGTCGGTTTTGAGATCATTGACGTTACTGGGCGCCTTCATATGGTTGGGCAGGTAAAAAACCCAAAACAAGACATCGATGTTTCGCGACTTCTTAATGGTATGTATATCGTGAAATTGTCGAACGGACTGTCAGGTAAACTGATCCGATTTTAAGATAACATCTTACCCACCTGTTGCTCTACGGCCTCAAACAAGTGCTCAGGCTTTTTGGTTTTCCAGTTCCAGGTAGCCTCGTCATCCTCCTCCAGGCGAACGTAGGAATCAATACCCGCAGCCTCCATCTCATCCATAACGTGGTCCCGAAAATGTAAGAAAGCCACCCAACCACCCGGGGTATCTTCCCACCACTCCTGGTAATACGAATCATCGCTGGCATGAAAGTTCAACACGTTTTCACCTAGAAGTATGAACTTCTCAATTCCACATTCCAACATTTCATCAATGATTTCTCGCTTTAATGTTGCGATGTCGTTGTTAATACAATCGTTCCACTCTCCTATCATCTCAAGAATGGCATACCCCTTCTCATAATCAACAAACAATACTTTTAGGAGCAACGTATCACTTCCAAAGTAGTCCCACTGCGGATGAATAGCATAGTTGTATATTTTGTTCGTAAACTCGAACTGGCTATGTTCCGTGTTATAAAAGGGACTGTCGGCATCGTCGCTGGCCCGATACAAGTGTCTCCAAAGAAAATGTGGTTCAATCTGATGCATGTTCGATATTGGAATCCTGTATTACATACAACGGACGCTCCTTAATGTTTTCATTAATTCGACTGATGTATTCGCCAATGATTCCAATTCCGATGAGTTGAATGCCTCCGATAAATACCATTGTCACCATTTGCGACGCCCAACCCGGCTGATAATCTTTGATTACATAGCGCGAATACAATGTATAGAGTATGAGCAAAAAACCTATAAACGAGAAAACAAATCCCGATATCGTTGCAATTTTCAGCGGCCAGTTACTAAACGATGTAATACCATCCAATGCAAACCGTATCATTTTAGCATAACTGTAACCCGTTTCCCCACTCATTCGCTCCTCGCGTTCGTAGGTCACATCAGTTTGGTTAAAACCGATCCATGATATCTGCCCCCTCAGAAACTTCTGACGTTCAGGCATCTTACGAAGCTGTTGTACCACTTTTCGATCGATGATCCGGAAATCACCTGTATCTAATGGAATGTCAATTTGTGTAATACGGTTTAACACCCGATAAAACCACTTAGCAGTGGCTCGTTTCATTATGGACTCACCTTTACGTTGTGCACGTTTGGCATACACAACCTCGTATCCTTCCAGGCTTTTTAGATACAGTTGTTCAATCACCTCCGGCGGATCCTGGCCATCAGCATCAATGATCACCACCTTATCTCCGGTAACATGATCGAGGCCCGCACTAACTGCAATTTGATGACCAAAATTGCGACTGAAGTGAATGTACTTCACCTCCTGGTGTTCCTTAGCCAATTGGTTCAACACCTGTTTGCTACTGTCTGAGCTTCCATCATTCACATAAACAAACTCCCCTTCCACATTCAGCTTTTCCAACACGGCAGTAATACGCTCGTACATGGGCACGATGTTGTCTTCTTCATTGTAAATGGGAATGATTACAGAAATCATGGTTCAAAGAAAGTACTTTTAGTTATAATTCTCTGTAACTAAAATCAAGGTGGTGCGTAATACCTATAACTGCACAAACCTTTATTGTCACTCATGTAGACCCTATATTTCCCTTATCTTAAAAAAGATAGTCCGTTTCCAACTAACTAGCTAATTTGAGCCCTTTATCATAAATTTGGGCAACTTAAAAATTAATTCAAAATCTATGTCTGATTCTTTTGATTTACTTGACCAATTAGGTGACCAGAAAAAAGTAGAAAACCTTAAAGCAAAACTTGAAAAAAAGTCCAACGAAAACATTGCAACCAAACTGGACAAAATAGAAGCCGAAATCGAGAAAGCAGTTGGCGAAAACCGCTCTTCTGAAGAAATCGTTAGCAATATTATTAACTCCAACTTCGATACGTTAAACGGCGATGTGGAGGCCACTGAACAAGACCTTCAGGAACTCATGCTTCACCTCCGGTCCATGCTGGACAGTTGTGGTGGGGAGTTTTCTAAACTTCAGGAGTTAAACACGTCGGAACAGAAGTTGATCGACAACGCAACAAAAGCCCGGGAAGAGGCTGAACAAGAAGCCAAAGATGCTGAGTCTATGTCGAATGCCTGGAACATTTTGTTTGGGTATAAAAACAGCAAGGTAAAACGTACAAAAGCCGAACTCGAGCAGAAAGTAGAAGCGCTGAAAGCAGCCGAGGCAGAAGCGCAGAAACGTTATCGCGACCGACTTAAAAATGCCGACATCGGTGAAAGTCTGAACCGTATCATTAGCCAGGTTCAAGGAATGGTTGGTATCGTAGAGGAAATGATTCTGGAAGTTGACAACCAGATTGTTGCCCTGAAAAACCGTAAAGAGCTTGCTTTCGAAACCAAGGAAAAAGCAGCTCAGGTTATGGAAGATCGGAAAACCGACCTCGAAGAGGTTGAGAACCAACTGAAACAAGCGGAGACCGAACTAACTGAACTTCCGAACAACAGCCCTGAATATACGGAACAACAGAAAAAAGTTGCTGACTTGAAAGAACGTCGTGCCGACTTAAAAGGAAAATTCAACATTGCGCTTGGTATTTTCCAGTCGAAGGAACGTTTTGTTGATCAGATTGTAGTTCACCTGGAAGCACAAACCACTACCAAAAACAACTTAAAACAGTTGATTGGTCAGTTGAAGAGTGACACGGAAGAGCGTGTAACCACGTATGAATCAGGATTACAGCTTATTCAGTCTGCAACGGCTCAGGAAGCTGCCTCTATGTATGAGGAAGCAGGTGTAAAGACCGATCAGAAAATTACTGAGATCGCTGCCAAGGTATTGGTGGGTTCCGAAAAAGATCGTATCGAGCGTGTGAAGAAACATCCTCAGCGTATGACGGAACTTCACAAGGTGCTTGTTGCCATGGCTGAAGCTACCGCCAAATACAAAGCAGAAGATGCTAAGATAATGGAAGAGCACAGCAAAAAGTTTGGCATCGACGTTAGCCAAACATTCTCCCATAAATACGAGAAAAACAGCGAACCGTCGAACAACGATGGTGGTTCTTCTGAGCCAACAAATGATTCTGTAAACGAATTGATGGACTAAGGCCCGCGAAAACTGAAATTTGAAGACAATTGACATAAACAATCACTTTACAGAGCTCGACCGAAGCATTCTGGAAGGTGAAACTGCATACTCTGATTACTTCAACTACGTTCGGGATTGTTTGAACATCTTATTAAGCTCGTTCGACAACATCACCACGCAAAGCTCGCTTGAAATCAAAGTGCTTAAGAGTTTCTCTCAGAAGTTCTTAAATACGATTGAAGCATTTCGACTCAAGTATGCCTTTGAGGATGAAAGCCCCATGCGTATTGACTTGACAGAAAGTGGCTTCCCGAACTTTATGGAGTTTAAGAAGTTAAACGACGACATTGATCGAAAGGAGACTGCTTTGGAGAAACTACCTAGTCAGGACTCACTCAAACAAAGTATTCTGGACCACCTGATTCGAAAAAAAGAGGACCCAAGGCACCTACTTAAGCAACTGAGCCGATCGAGCTATTACATACGTTTGAAATGGAGCAACCTGTTTACAGAATTCACTCCAGGAACACTGGAACTTCTGAATGAACATACCGATAAAGCTCGTACCCGAACGTATTTCTACTCCTGGGCGTCTTACGACAGTGTAACAAACAAGCCTTTCATTTACACCATGGTCTTCGACAACAAGGCCATCTCGAAAGAAGGCGTCACCGACGTAGACAAAGACCCCGGTTTTGTTGAAACAATTAAACGTGTAACGCACAATACTTCTCCATTGAAGGTAATTGCTTCCGACATCGACAATGCCTACGAAAGTGTTATGCCCAAGGTAATCAAACGTATTGAAATTGGTCCAATCTTCGGGAAGTATGCACAGGACAAACATCCGCATACACTGCTTATAAAAAAGCAATTTTCGGACGACGATTTCATCTTTACATACAACACAGAAATCGTCTTTTCAACAGGTGAAAAACGAACCAAGTCCTTCCTGTCTAAAGGGGAGCTCCGGCAGGTGTTCTATGTCGACGAGTCGAACAAGGAGTGTATGGAAAAAATGGTCTCCGACTATCATACATACCTGATCACTTCTCACAAGGTACTGCAATACCTTAACGACAATGAACCCGACATGTTAAAGGATCTTTCGGCACCTGTTTACACCTACAACTGATATGGAAAAACAAGAATCATCATTATTAAAAATTAAGGAGGATGACCTCCTTGTCTATAAAGACGACATAACGGCGTACCTGAAACAAGTAAGCTGGCTGCCCGATGGGAAGTCTTCTACAACCATTGATCTGAACTTCTTAACCAACGTTAGTAAGGCTCTTGATCTGAACCAGGAAGACACAGTTTCCATTTTAAAGGAAGCCGTTCGAATCAGCAACGACCGAGTTATTCTATCGAATGCAAGCAATCATGTGCTTAACGCTGTTCGGAAAGGTTATACCATTGGTAAATATCTGGCCAACCTTTATTCGGAAGCGAGTGGGCTTGAACTGCTTCAGCAAAAGAATCAAAACGGTAGTCTTCACCAGTCGGAGCTACCCGAGTTTCACGATAAAAGTCAAACTCAGAGTGCTGTTTTATTGTTCGGTTCAGCGTCTTACATCAAGTTTGCGTTGCAGGATTATTTGGCGGACCAGGTTTCAAGCATTCAGATCGACTTTGGCGGAATACCTCAGCTTAGTCTTACACGCCCGTCAAAGGCCATACAATGTAGCCTTTATTATTTCGGCGCCTATTTGGAGCGATCGGGTGTGGTTACATCCGACCTGCACCTTGTCAAACTGACCTTACTGTACTTTGAACGGGTTATTGAAGAGGTGCTTCTTCGAAAGAACGCCTTGAAATATTTGGAAGCCTTTAACCAGAACCATTACAAACTGGAAAACTCTGAGTTTATGGTTCAGGGGCTTGAAGCTCCCTCTTCCATTTCAGTTAAGGGCATGCAATTCAACCCTACCCGAATGGAGGACATTGTTGCCAATAAACAGGCTAAGCACTTATTTAAGCGATATGCTGAACGACTGCTTTGTTATGATTTTGACGCACGAAAAAACCCCATCAACGAACTTGGTGGCTTGCCGTCTATAACCATGGCTGATGGGAAGCCCGGTACAGGTAAGAGTATGCTCATTGCCGCAACTGCTACCTTGCTCCAGGAACGTTGTGATCAATTGGGTCACAACTTCTTGTTCTGGCCACTTCCAGAGACCATTGTTTCGACCTTTCAAGGAGGAACCGCCGAGCGGGCAATGGAGTGGTTCAAACCCATGCAGGACCCTAACAAAATTGTATTTGCACCAATAGACGATGCAGAAAACAACCTGGAAGAGCGAACTCGTCAGGGAGTATCTGCCGGTGTTCGAGAGTTTATCGGGGTATTCCTCCGAAATACTGAAGGTGCATACGCCATCAATCACGGAAACCGGTTAATGAGTCTGTTTACCAATATTCCCGACCAAATTGACAAGGCCGTTTTGTCACGGATTCAAATGCGCATCTCGATGGAGGGAGCCACCTCCAAATATGACTTTATCGATCAGGATTACCTATGGTGGAAAAAGTACAACGAACTGGATTCCAAATTCGTAGACAATAAAAAACCAAAGGCTTATGAATACATGGAAGCCCAAAAGGCCGCTACCTCGATCAACGAACTTGTAGCAACCCAATATCGCTTTGGCAACACCGACGTGGAAGAAATGTTCCATGCCGTACAAAAAGAAATGGATGTTCAAAGCCATGAATTCTTTGGCGTATTCTACAATCGGATTTTGGAAAAGTATCCGTTCTTTTCATCGCGCGACCTTCGTAACATTCAGAAGGCGGTAGATGCGCGATTAATAGACTTTGACCTGCCATCGGTGTGGTGGGACAACCCGGATGACTTCTTTAACCAGGCGTATGACAAAAAGCTCGACATCCTTAAAGACCTGATGAAGCAAAACATGAAGGGAGTTTCGTTTGGCGATGTGCGACTTTATGAGGCCTTGAACTACATAGAGAACTCCATTCGTATCAACGAAACGGGAGTAAACAGAGAAATTAAAGCCCGCGCAAAACAACTGTATATACAGCAGCAGGCAAACGAAGAATTAAGGAAGGGAAACATCCATGATTAAACTGATCCAAAACGGTTTATTTGGTCATTCACTGGTACAAGTGAGTACCGAGTCGATGATTAAACGATACAACGACTGTTTGAAGGATATTGGCCTTGCCCCAACGAGGTTGACGTCGTTTCACATCGACGGCTGGGGTTGGAGTCCGGAGATTGCTGAGGAACAGGGTGACCGGTTTTATCTGTCTCACGGTTTGGCGAATCCATATGGGATTATAGTAAGTCCCAAACAAGCTAATAGCTCCATCTATTTACCTTATCATAGTTTCGACAGGGCAATTCACAAGACCATATTTGAGCAGTACGCTGATCAAATCAAAGACATTACATCGCGATCGGGCCTATGGTTTGAACTTGACCAGGAAATATCGGCTTACCGATCACCGCAGGACCTACTGATGGTTGATTATGTGAAATTGAACTTCTTTTCAGTAGATCGCATTATGACCGCCGCTCAGGATCAACGGGCACTGATTCGGGAGTTCTACGACAAACCTCATGCCTGGTCGAACGACGAACTTCGACAACGCATCATCGATAGCAGTGAGCGTCATGGAGACCTGAGGTACTCAAAATTTGAGATACCCGCTCATCCTTTCAACGAAATCGAGAACTTCTTCACGGTTGCTTTTAACGGTGTATACGTGTTTAAAAAACTTCCAAACGGCAAACCTCTTCTGGTACACCAGTCGGGCGATTCCAGCGTATCGGGAGAAACGAAACACGGGCACGTAGAATACAACGTCAACGATCCTGAACTCATCAGCTATCTGTACAATGCGGGTATGATCTCGAACAACATCAAACTGTTTGAAGAGCACCCTGTGCTGTTGGAACTTATGCAAGAGCATCTTTTGTTAGAAGCCGCGTCCAAGTTAGAAGAACCAGTGGACTTCTCAACCATCAACGCTACGCAAAAGAAAGGTGTAGTGAATCGGCTGATGAAGCAAAACCTTCTTGGAGATGCCTACTTTGAGTTCGAACGGCTCATTATGGATGTTCGCGATGGTTCCGTTGGCGCGTCTTACTCTATACCCGATGTTTTACGCCCGTTTTTGCTGAACCCTGAAGCCAAGCTTTCGTCTCAGGAAAAACTGGTGTTGTGGCAGTTGTTATGCACCTACAACCCGGCCAACCCGGTGTTCACCTATTTGTTTGACAAATCAAGTTTTTACTCTCAGTATAAAACCTGGGATGAAAAACTGCAGCTTTGGATTATCCAAAAAATACTCGCTCATAAAGAAATTTTTAACGCCTTGATTTAGCGCTTCTATGGATACTTTTTTATCACTACTTGTCGGTTTCGTTATTGGGATTCTGTTCTTTGCCTGGGACAACAAAAAAGGATATGTGTGGTACAAACGTTGGTACGACCTAAGCCATAAAACACCCCTGGATTCGGACAATGTTTACAGTTTTATAAACAACCAGCCGTTTTCAAAGAGGCTGGTTCCTGCAATCATCTTAACCGTTCTTTTCGCCTGGGGCTCGTGGTTATTAGGTGACCTAAACCTCATTATTACGCTGGTTACCGGTATGCTTTCACTGGTTGGTGTGATAGCCGGTTTCTACGTTGGCCCGATGGTTATGAACAAATTACCTAAAGGTTTAAAAGAGGCAAATAAAACCCTTAAGAAGATTGACGAATTAGAGAAAGACCTTCTCGACGACCAAAAAGAACCGAAACCGCAACAACCCCAGGCTCCTGAACAAAGCTCAAGCGACAAAACCGACGACAAAAAAGATACCGATTGGAGAAAAGGTGTTCAGGATTTTCTTGATAAATAACAAAACCACACATGGAAGAAACCACCGAACAACAAAACAACAGACTCTATTGGATTGTCGTAAATCTACGAACCAGAATTTCGACAGCCTTAAAGAAATTCATTAAGAAACGTCCCATCCTTTCCGGGATTGTGATGTTGGTAATTGCCTACTTCATCTTTACCGGACGCAGTGGAATTCAACCCGCGTTTCTGTTAATTCGGAAGTTCTTCTTATTGGCGTTGCTGTCGTTGGTGATTTTGTGGTGGTATTTTAAGGGGTGGAAAACACGTACCAACAGGGGCAACATAATCGGAACGATCTTCCTGCTTGGTTTTGCTGCGTTTAGCTATTTCATTGGACCAGGTCTGTTTCGATACCTGAGCCTTTATACGCACTACACCAAGCTCGAAAAGGTGGCTTTGACCGAACTGCCCCCTACTGGATTTGAACGGATTCAACCCATCAATTCAGTTAGTACCTTAATTAATCAGGAAGCACTGCGGGAAACCGAAGATGCAACACCTCCACGGTTCATGAGAGGTAAAGACGGTAGATATTATTACAGTTGTGCTGTTGGACCAGCGAAAGAATATAAGATTCAACAGGTGAGCAAGAATATGTACAAGGTCATTTTTGTACCATCCGACCTACCGGCTCCTGTGTTCTCTGGCAAATACCGTTCGGATGTAAGTTTTGACATTGGTGAACTTCTCTTGTTCAGTAAAAAGACAACAAGTGCCGTTATCAAAAGATTTACACCGTTGCAATTCCTAAACTACGAGCCAGCCGAACCGCTTTTTCTTCAAAACGACGAAGGTAAATGGGTTCAGGTGGTCCCTCTCATCAAATGGAGAGGCTTTCTGTTTCCAAGACCCGTCTTTGGTGGGGTGATGGTTATTGAGGATAAGTCAACCTCGAAAGGCTATTTCTCAAGGGTATTTTTTGGCAAGGGAACGTTCATCCCAAAAGCTGAAATTTCCAAGCACCCTTATCTGGTTGGGCAAAACCTCATTCCAAAACAAGTTGCACGGTTTGTTGCCGAAAGCTTTCGCTTTGCCAATGGCTTCTTTGCCCCAATGCCTTACTACCATGAGGGTGACATACGTATTCCACACCTGCCAAACGACGTAAACCCACAACCGTTTGTTACCTACTTCAATGTTCCGGGCGCTCCTAAACTGTACAACTTCTTTGGGCTCGAACCGTATCAGGAAACCAAGAAAGGGCTTAGCCTTAGTCTTCTCATTCCAGGTGACGACGATGAACGGGTGTTCTACATGGATCATCGCCAATCGGAAAACACCTATATCGGAAGCAGTGCCATCTCTGCAAAAATTATTGAAAGCAAAAAGAACTACGACTGGAGCAAGAACTACCCGGCTGAAAGTCGTCCGTTTGTTCGAAAAGTTGATGGAAAGTCAAGGTTTATGTGGTTAAGCACCATTGTAACAAAGGCTGGCGATCAGGGAGAGTACATCGGTGGTAGTATACCGGAACTTACTCTAACGGATGCCACCCATGGGAAAGTGGTCTGGATCAATTCCGACTCCCTCATCAACAACGATAGTTGGATCCATCTGGCTGAAGAGGAATTGCAGGAATATTGGCGAAAAGAATGATTGGCCTAAGACTTGCATTAACGACTTGCCTGATGCTGACGGCTTGTTTTTCCTTTTGCCAAAAAGTCAAACGAGTTAAGCAGAAAATGGAAAACAAAACCATCAAGCACATTTATGTGAGGCAAGATGGTTTGGAACATTTGGAAACGGGCGAGTTCTACCTGATTCAAAAGAAAGACACCTTGTCGAAAGGCAGGTCTTTTGCAAATGGCCTGATTCACACCTATGCTGGTGACACCACCTGGGTCACGCATAAGGACCGACCAGAGTACAAAGGCATGATGATCAACGGTAAAAAAGAAGGTCAATGGGTATTTGTGCATCGCCTGGGATACACAGGACACCTCCTCTACAAGAACGACAAACAAGTTGGTGATGTCTCATCCTTTTTTCCCAATGGCAAACCCTTTGTTCATTACCATCTCGACGACTCTTCAAAACAAGACGGACGTTTCGTTTTAATGAACGCCCAAAACGACACTGCTGCTGTCATACATTTTAAGGCCGACAAGCCACATGGCACCATGTGGACCAAATACTCCTCAGGGAACTACTTCTGCAAGGCCATATACCGGAATGGTAAGCTCTGGACCTACGATGAATTCGACTCAGAGGGTAAACTCAATCCCGAATCATCTGTAAAAGACGGTAATGGTACAGTGCTAATTAAGAGTGCCACGGAGTCCAAAACAGAACCGATCATGGAAGTACGTTTTGAAAACGGTTACCTGCACGGCCCGTCCACCAATTTTCAGGTAACCAATGGAGAGAATATGGAGTTTTACAAAAAAGGCGTTCTTGTTGAAAGCATGTACGAAAAATCAAGTGATTCCTCCACTAACTGGTCGTCATGGTTTGCCTACATGATGTTCAAAGACAAGAGTGGTCGTTATCTGGGCTATGGACGAGCCAAATTTGGTGATACTGAATTGGAATTGGCGCTGGATCGATACGTTGATGATAACATACGCGTTCCTGACATTGCTTACGAAATGGCAAAATCGGGTCAGGTTATTGTGGAGTTTACGGTTGAACAAGATGGTAGGGTAAGCAATTTGACAATTGGATCAGACGTAAAATTAGGTTATGGGGTGGAACAGGCGTGTTTGAACGTTATTGAACAAACCAGTGGCTCGTGGCGCCCATTCACCCGGTTTGGTTTACCGCAACGAATTAGGTTTACCAAGCCAATCGGGTTTAACTTTTTCTAGAACACCTCAACCTTGGCATACCCCACCATACCATTTTCAATAATGCGGATAAAGTAATGGCCCGGTTGGTTTAGCTCTACACCTACCCTGGCATTAGACGAAGTCAAGAATTTAACAATAGAGCCGTAGCTATTAAATACTTCAATAACACGTTCTTCTCTCGACTCAAATTCCAATGTACAATGCCCGGAAGTTGGGTTGGGATACACTTTATGTAATCTGGGCGACACCAAATCGTTATTTCCAACAATCACATAAGTGCCACAAAAACGGTTGCTATCCAGATCCACCTCTAGTTTCCCATTCGGTGCCAGTGCCTCAAAGCACAAATCCAGAATCGGGCCACGTTTAATACCCATAAAACGCGTTTTTGATTCAAATGTAGCTTCATCACCTGGTGCCAGGTTAAGGGAATCGAGCACCTCATAATAGATCGCATTTTGACACCAGGCAAGATGCCCTAGGTTGCAGAAGATAGCCACTGAGTGCAGTGTATCCAGGCCGACATTTTTGATTGCAAACTCTCCCTCTGCTGTAAAACTACCTACTTGGAATTCGTCAGTGGCAATGCGCCTCAATTGAGCTTGTTTTAGTTGTACATTGGGCGATGGTCTTTCGATGGGTCTTGTACGCCAGGGTTGAGCGAACGCCATCATCTGGCCAGAGTACGAATTCCCGGTAAAAATGAACTCCGATTGGGTTCGATGAACATCGGTCACGTTACCTCCTGGATTCTGATACATAATAGTGTTCCAGGATGAGTTGGTTTGTTCATGGAGCACGACCTGGTTCGTATCGGCTTCTATAATAAATACGGTGGCATCAATCAGTTTGATTTTTTTAAACTCTTTGGATGCCTGAAGCAAAGTATCCCTAACGATTAGTCCGGTATCCATTCGAAGAATTGACTTATCTGTTTGAAGTAACACATTATCTCCTTGTAACACGGCACCCTGTATTCCGCCTATGTAGGAACTGGAATCAAGTAACACACCAGAAGTATCTGCCTTATAAACGCGCTCTTCGGTTGACAACAAAAGCGTTGAACGATCAACAAAGACCATGGCCACCAGTGGTGACCCCATATTGAGCCACCTGGCTGATCCGATCTCGCGTGCAGCTGTATCAAACGTAAACAAAGCATTATCAACGCCAATTGCGCCCAATCCATCCCCGTTAAAATCAACCAAAATGGGTTACTCCCAGGGAGGTTTAAGGTACAAGGGTTCTGTGGTTTCCAGCGTATAGAGCTGCTTCCCATTTGGGCTATATGCGGCAAAGACCACTCGTTCATCCATAACCACATCCCCACTATTGTATTCAACCCCTACGGTATGAATAATCGAAGGAGTAGTAAAAATGGTTCGAAAGAACGCATTTGACGTATCCCTGGATGTTAAATGCCACTTTTCCACACCGTTTTGAAGAGTCACAATACCTTGATAAAAACAAGACGGAACGGACAGTTTACCTCCAACAATCAATAGAGAATCGTTAAACACAGCTGAACCCAATAGAGTGGATTTGGTATGCGAAGTTTCTGTATCAACCCACGACCAGGACTGGCACAACGCAAGGTTGGCATACAAAACGAACAAAAAACTAAGGAAGTGTTTCATGGTATCAAAAGTGTACGAAAGCTTCTCCGAAGATACGGCTTCCGAATATCACAGGCCGTCAGTTGGTTGTCATATACAAAAAAGGCCCGACAATGTCGAGCCTTTCTGTGGTGTGGGGCGTACCACAACCATTTTATTTTATTTGACTACATTGTACTATTAAAGCCTAAAAATACAAATAATCTTCATATTAACAACACAATACAATCACATCACATACATGTTGTTCGTCCCCAATATTGTCCCCCATTTGGATATATCATATATTTGCGGGGACAAATGAACGTAATTAACATCCCAAATCCTACCATAAGTTTTCACCCTAAAAATCTCAAGGCCAAATCAAACACTGTACTTTACGCCAGGGTTTATTGGAAAGGGCAAGATTTTAAAGTTTATACCAACTCAAAAGTAGACCCCATCAAATGGAAGGAACATAAACGAAAATCCAAAAAGTCCGACTTTGATAGTCTTTTTGGAAAAACTTCCATCTATGGTGATCTAAACACAATAAGAAATCAAATCATTAATGCATTCGAATTATATAAAGCTCAAGTGATTAATACGGGCAACGAATTTGTATTCAACGAATTCAAATCTTTATGCAGGGACAATCTTACTAAAGACAAAAATGTTCAGCGCGGAGATTACCGAACTGACCTAATTGCTTTTGCTAAACACTATTACGCAGAACTTAACGGCCATAGGGCAAAAGGAACGCTAAAAACGTATAATACATTAATCACTCAGCTAGAAGCATTCAAAGAGACTAGTAACAAACTGTCTTTCGACCTGAAGGACATTGACCTTAAGTTCTATCATGAATTTGTTTCTTTCTTGTACTCTATCCCTACTCCTACCAAAACTCCAGTCAAAGCAAACACAGTAGGTAAGAAAGTCGCAATTCTTAAGGCATTTTTAAGGGAGTCGCATGACCGTGGCTATCACAACAACACTGCATACCTCAAAAGCAGTTTCAAAACACCAAGAGAAGAGGTGGATTCTGTTGTACTATCTCCAGAACAGGTTCAAACAATTTCCAATTTGGACTTGAAAGAACACCCTGGTCTTTCTGCGGTTCGAGACATCTTTATTTTCAACGTAAAATGTGGCCTTAGGTATAGCGACCTACAAACCATAACACGTGACATTATGATTGTTGACAGTAACGACAATAGGCAGCTAAGAATCAAATCACAGAAAACTGGTAAGGACATCCTCCTTCCGTTGATTCCTGAAGCCCATGAAATTTGGGCACGATATGACTACAAATTCCCACATATATGGCCTCAGAAGTTTAATAAAAAGATCAAGACAATAGCAAAGTTGGCTGAGCTTCAAGATAATTTTTCAGTAGAACGGACTAGTGCCAAAAATGTAAAAACCAGAGAGACACGTCCTTTCTGTGACTGGATATGCACGCATACAATGAGAAGGACCTGGGCTACTACAGAGTATCGCAGTGGAATCCCTTTATACATAATATCTCGACTTTTGGGGCATAGCTCCGAAAAGGTCACTAGAAGATACTTAAAGATTGACCTTGACCAAGTAGCATCAGATTATTTCAGTTATAAGAAAAAAAATGACTGAGTATCAAATAAAATATGACCCTTACCGTTTTAATTCGTTTAAAGAAGGTGAGTCAGAACTAATAACAAGTTATGGATCTTTTCCTAGACAGAGCGCTTTAGAAATGTTTCTCGCAATGGTCTTTGTATCATTCAATCCAGATGCGTCATATAGTATTATCTCCCCTTTAAAACGCAGCATCACAAATCTTCATGACGGCTACACATTTCATCCACCTACAGTTTTGAGCAATAATGAATTAAAACCCACCCAAATTGAAATTGACATAGTGAACTCGTCCAGATTTGAAGAAATGATCGATCAAATATTCTACAAAACTGACTCAAGGCTCAACCTCTTTTGTTCAAAATATGGTCCTAACCATCCTGGGCAGTTAAGTTCTGTATTGTCCCAACTGGAAAATCTACTTTGTAGTGATATCTATCCTCCCGAACAAAGTAATCTCCCCAAAATTGATGTTAAGTTATTTGACACTAAACGACTCATTGGAATCATGAGTGATAGGCAAGCTGAATTAAGAGGGGGATTGCACAAACAAAGAAAATATTATTGCCACTCATTTGTCAAAACTGAGGCCATAGAAATTTTTGAATTCAACAAATATGAAACTTTTATTAGGTTCGAATCTTTACACCTCAATGGCAGGTTTATCAACCTTCAGACCAAGAAATGGTTAAAAGGTGATACTGAATTTATATGTCTTTGTCTAGCTGTTGTTCAAAAGAATTACATTTTCAAACCAATACTCAATAAAGGAATCAGAAATAACAACAGGCTGCACAATGTAATTGCATATTATGAAAAAAGGTATAATTACAAATTAGGGCCAAACTTAAGAAAGCCCTCTCAGTATGAAAAGCGATTTGGCAAATATGCTCCGCAGAGTAAAAAAGCTGAGTTTCGTGAGCCGTACTCCTATCTCGTGAGTTACGTTTAAGTTACATTTGATCTACATCTAGGTTACATATTTTCAACACACAACGAATTTATGCACATTTAACTGAGGCCTATAGGTTACGTTTTAAGAGCCCCCCTATTTTCAGAATTAAATTTGTAGTGTGAAAACATCACTAAATATACAACTGTCAATTGAAGAACTCAAAGAGCTAATTGAGGGCACAGTTCGTGCATCACTTTCAGCTCTATTGAACAATACTGGTGACAATAAAATGATGTCTGTTCGACGAGTTTGTGAATATCTCGACATCTCAAAACAGACCTATTACAATTGGGTGAAGGGTGGTATCTTAAAACCATTCTATATCGGACATAAGCCTTATATAAGGGTTCAAGAACTTCAAGACGCTATATCAACCAGCCCAGTTAAGTCACAACATCAAATTGATTTATCTTAAATCTAATCCATAAAAATATGAAAAACATAATTCACATAGATCCTGAAGTTAGTCGATATAAATACTTTACGATTGTTCCAGACATAAATTTCACAAGCATTATTCCTGAAGAGCTACAGAATGAAAAAAACATTGACTTTGCTATTTATTTTATAAGTCTATTGTGCAAACGAATTGGCTACTCACTTAATGGACAATCATGCTAGGTCCAGTCCACAAATCTTACGACTCAAGTGTATCAATATGTGGACTCCGTTTGAAGGCTTTAAATAATAATTACGCCAAAATCATAAAACCACTTCTAGTAAATGAGAACCCTAACGGTTTTATAACTCGGGGCCCATACTCTGTAAAGGACCACAAATGCTTCACCTACAGCATGCTTAAAGGCAGTTTAGATACTATGGTCTTAAAAGGTATTAATAACCAAAAGTTAATCAACAAACTAATATTACAGGAAACCAAGATTGATGACACAGTGTATAGTCGCTACCCTTTTCTTTTAAGACATTTCAACACAAAAAAACTCAAGATTAACACCTACAAAGCTTTAAAAATAATACAAGAAAAAAGTCAAAGTACAGAGGAGATATTCAGCCGACTCAGATGCATTCAGGACATACACAATGGAACCTATAGAATTTCTCTTAACCCTGAAACAGATGGAAGAGTTCACACTCCTATCACCTCGTTGCCAAAAAGTGTTAGGCAACATGTTTCATACAACGGAAAACCGTTGGTTGAGATCGATATTTCGAATGCCGTCCCATTTTTCATATTCCTTTTCCTTAAAACTTCACACCAAAAAAACACCCCTAAAGTCTTTTCATCAAGTACTAACAACTGCTACCCTTTAGCTTCATTTCTTGATGTTTTAAGTTCTGTAGCCTTTATAACCTATTCTATGATTCTCAAAAAGCTGAGGCACGTTGATACCAATGAGTTTGAGCTCTTGCGCAGAACAACTACGACAGGAACATTTTACGACCAATTCGTAGAAGATTTTAAAGAGTCCCATTCATACGCTGAATTAAAAAAAATGTCAATCGAAAATGGTGCTGATTTTAACGGAAGTCATAAAGACATAAAGAGGATTGTTAAAAAGAGAATGTTATCAATGATCTACGCTAAACCAAAGGGTTTCAAAAAAGAACAGGCAATATTTGCTAGACACTTTCCAACACTACTCCTTGCATTAAACTCGGCTAAAATCTCAGGCAAAGGCAAAGAAAGATACAAGAACCTTTCTCATTTGTTTATGCAGTTTGAAGCAAGCATCATGATAAATCTATGTGCACGTAGGTTCAATCAAAAGTTTGCGAGACATGCTCCTATATTTACCTTACATGACTGTCTAATTACAACTGCTGATTACGCAGCTAAGCTTCAAGAGATAATAGAATCTGAATTTCTAGAGCATTTTTCAGTAAAGCCGAAACTTAAACGACAAATATGGAATTAATATAATTCATGTAACAAAGTATATGTGTTGAATATTGGAATTCCTTCTGGAAACTAGAATTATTGACTGGCCTGTACCAGCTTGGAGTAAAATGTCAACTAACTCGCCATCCGCATCCTCACAGCGATAGATATAGCTCGTGTTATTTCGCTCAATTTTATCAATCACATACTCTCTGGCTCCTCTTTTCGGAGTGTAGATGGACAAAATCATAGATACAGCATCAATTGACACACTTCCTGAAGTCGGCTTGATCATAGTGTGGTTTGGCTTAACACCCTTGCGAGCAATCAGATGACCTGTGATTCTAAACTCTATTTGAGCCAAGGATGGCTGGGAGAAACCGATAGAAGCAATTAATAGGAGGATAAGGTTTTTCATAGAATCAAATGATTATCGTGTGTAACTGATTTTAATGACTATTTGAAGTTTTGCAAAGATACACATTATTTGCCCATGGTTGACATATATGTTTACCTTCAAAGTTATTATTAGGTTCATCTTGCCTTGTGGCAAAGGATAACTTTGAATATGAACAGGTGCAAAAGGCATTTGGAGAAAGAATTAGAAAACTTCGGGAGGCCAAAGGCATGTCGTTACTTGATTTAGGCGTCATTACAGGGTTAGAAAAAACAGCCATATCACGCATCGAAAATGGGCGAACGAACGTAACACTTAGAACAGTCACCAAGCTCGCCAGAGGACTCAACACTGACCTGTTGGAACTTTTTAAGGAATGACCTGGAAGGGGAGACACCTCATCCCGTTCAGTTTATTTGCAACGCGACAATCAATCGACTACTTCTACGTGAGGCAACTGAGCGCCAAGTGTAGGCGGTAAAGAGAGGCATGCTTTAGAGCTGATTTTTTAAGTTACAACTCCATCCATAATTGAAATCAATCGTATTATATAATGTATAATAGTATTTAATGGAGCTTTTAAGTAAATATTAAAATACATTTTGGGTGTGAATTAAGGAGGTGGTCGTTAGCGGTTTTGGAATTACCAAGGTCGAGACCTTGATAGCTTTAGCTTCTCTTTAATTTCCGCATCGTCTTTAAATGATTCTAAAAGGCTTATCTCTCCTAGTTCTTTGGCTTGATGCTTCCTCATTTCCCAATAGCTGTTATACGCACCGGGCAGTAGCCAAATAACGATGCATTGTTTGTTGTCTTGAAAATCATGTTGTATTTCTGAGACATGGAAATAAGTTGTTCCTAGAAATTCTTTAAAAAACGGGAGTTGAACTATCTCACCTTTCCGAGGCACAACATGAAGATGATCATAATTCAAATTAATTGACTCCCCAAATCCCTTAACGTAAAAAACGTACGAAACCTCAGCCGTGTTGAAAGGAAATTCTTCAGCCATCGGATAACTAGCAAGGTCATCATGTATGTTCTTAATTTGCTTACGAACTACATCGTAACTTTTGTTCACAGATAAACAAATGTTTTTGATTGTTGGCAGCGCTTGATCTTCATTACGATAGTAGTCTTCTTGAAGAAGACAATTGAGAATATCTCGATAACTTTTGTCTAAGTTTACAAATTTCTGTGCTCTTGATCTTTGGGAACATATATCCAAAATCATTCCCTTGGTTGACATTTTTCTCTGCATCATATTCACAAGGTATACAAACTGTAATATCGTAAAGGCCTTCTCATCAGAAATAAACTCACAATTGTGCATCTTGCAAACTCCTTTTCTAACAATTCATTTTAATTTGAAGTATGACACGAATCGAATCACGATATACCCCAATTTGGACTTACACGCTTTCTGGGGTTAATTGGTCTATTGACCAAATAAATTACGCAGACAGCAACTCATTTGGAGAAGACTACTGTTGTACAAGGTCAGGAGTAAACGCTCAATTAATTGTCTCAATGGCCTCCGTGGTCGAAGGTTCTATGCGAGAATATCTACGAAATAAAGTAATTAATTTAGACAACCTTAAGAAGCATGTATCTCAAATTGAAACTGGTGAGATTAGTTCAATGGATGACTTGGACAAATTAAAAGAGGAAATATTTGGAACTGAACAATTAATGGACCATTTAACTAACATTAGAATAAAAAATGAAATAAAAAACGGTAAAAAAATATGGAAGGTTCTGGGAATCATATCACCAAAATTTAGAAAATATTGTGAACGCAGACTAAAATCTAAACTTGTCAAAAAGTCCCAATACAAGTTATACTCTCAAGAAGCCTCATTGGAATTAATAGAAGAGGGCGCATGGAATAAACTAAAACAGTATTACCATAAGTCGAATACGGTTGATCTAATGTCCATTCTTAGTCGTGTTAGTGTAAACCTTTTCAACGATGTTCTCATGCTAATGAAGTTCAGACACTTTTTTGTTCATGCTAGGATCATGGTTCATACTGAGAACTCGGTTAATTTCGAGGATGGTTCATTTACTGCAATACGAGATTATTTAACCAATAAACAATTGTACAACACATCAGAAGGCTATTACATTGATAAAATTGCGCCAATAGAAATCGTTAAACATTTTCAAGACTGTGTCACCACATTTTTACAGAGTTCAGTTTACTCTGATGATTCAAGAATATCTAACTCATTAATTCAGGTCTTTGGCATTAAATGATAGTAGAATTAGTACTCGTGCAGAATCAAATTAACCCGTATTACTTGAATGCATGTAAAAACACAACGATTCACACCATCAATTTCTCCAAATAGTCCTTCGTTACCCTCCAGTTGGGATAAAGCTTTTCTAAAAGGTCGAAGAACGCTTTACTGTGGTTTAAATGAGCCAAATGACAAAGTTCATGGACAATTACATATTCTATACATTTCCTGGGCGCTTTGACCAATTCAATATTTAGGTGTATTCCTCCATTTCGGTCACAACTTCCCCATCGCTTTTTCATCCATCGATACTTCAGAACTGGCGTGCCGTTATAAAAGGAATTTGACAACGGAACCAATTCTTTAAACAGTTTCTCAAAGTACCTGGTTGCCTTGGCCTTGTACCAGGACCTGATTAGCTTCTCAACTTTTGAACTATCTGTTTTGTCTGGTAGCGACACTTCTAGCATTCCACCATGCAGTTTTACACTTTCGACATCGTTCAGGATAAGTTTCAACTTGTATTGCTTGCCTAAATAAAGATGCGTTTCTCCGCTTACAAACTTCCTAGGTGGAGTTATTGGATGAAAAGACAAGAAAAAATCCTGTTGTCTTAATATCCATGCAGCCTTGCTTTTAACTTTCGTTTGAACATCTTCATTCGTAGCATCTAAAGGAGCTATCACACGAACGCTTTTGTCAGGATACACCTTTATCCCTAACGTCTTTCTTTCAGCATACTCTAATGAGTAGCCAATCGTTGAGGTGCCGTATTGAATCTGATCCTGCATTATTGATACTTTAAGATGGCAATTTTCAAACATTCTTCGTTTATCGCATCAATCTTGCTCCAGTCTGTATCCACGTCGTATTTTGTCATAAGATCGTACAAGGCATCACCAATTCCAATGTTAATTTTACCTACGATGTCTTCATTTTTATGCCAATCGACAATCTTTTTACTGTTCAAATAGATATGTTCCTTAACCATATTATCAATCGACAAACTAACCTCAATGTGAAATTCCGTTTTCATCAACTCAGCGTCTTCAAAGATTGATTTACTGAAATTGTAAAAAGCCAGTGCCACTTCATTATTTGCAAGTTGCTCTGGCGCTCCTTCTGATCTACCTGTAAGGAATTTATCTTCGTGTTCTTTAGCCCTTTTTAGGTACTCCACTTCACTGATTCTCTTCTGATGGTAGTCCGCAATTGTCTCTTTAATTAAATCTGCCAATTTCTTATAATAGATCGGGTCTTCCTGCATTTTTACATTTATTGCCTTGACCGTTCTGCTGGCTATATGATCAGCCTGGGCTGCTTTGCCTACAAGCTTTTCAACTTCTGCATCCCTTTCTTCCTTATCAAAAATATTCACCAACTCGGTGATCTTCAAGATATCTCCTTCAGTGGAAATGTGTTTATTGATCAACTTTTGAATTTGAGGTTCAAACTCTTTGTATGATATATCATCATTATACCTTCTCGTTACATCAACACGAAGTTTAAGGAAGAACTTTGCGTCCTTTTTGAACGTATCTATATTCATTACATCAGTGTTAGTGACAAAGTCAACTGATGATAGTGCCATTTTAAGCAACCGAGCGAATTGACTTACTTTCTCATAAAATTTATTTCGTCTGTCTTCAGCGGACAAATGCTCCTCATATGCAGTGACTTCAACATGCTTACCTTTTAACGTTTTAAATATGTCCCAAACCTCAGAATGTGCTTGAGGAAGTTTCTTAATTTCTTCATTCAGTTTACTAAACGTGCCTTCCAAATCAGATTCATCAAAACCTACCAAACCAGTAATTCCAGAATAGGTACTTAAGGCAGAGTCAAGGTTTTCTAGGTTGCCATAATAATCAATGATATAACCATAGTCTTTCCCAGGATAAACTCGATTTACCCTTGCCACAGCTTGGAGTAAAGTGTGCTCTTTTAATGACCTGCACAGATATAGTACAGTATTATTTGGTGCATCAAAACCAGTAAGCAGCTTCGCAACCACGATTAAAATCTCTGGGTGGTCTCGTTTTTTGAACTGATTAATAATAGCCTTTTCATACTTTTTGACACTGCCATATTTGTCAATCATTGAGTCGAAGTATTTATCCTCACGATCTTTCTCGTCGTTGATATTATAATAGGCATCTTCGGCACCTTCCCGCTGGTCTGATTGGGTTACTATAACTTCAGTGCTGACCATACCAATTTCATCCATATACTGTTTATACAGCAAGGCTGTTTTGATTGTTGGTGCAACAAGCTGCCCTTTGGGTTTGTATTTGTTGTCATTCGTCTGAAAAAAGTTGGCGTAATGTTCACTAATATCCCAAGCACGATGGTAAACCACAGCCTCAGCTTTGTTCAATTCATTTATGGTGTTAAACTTCTTTTTTAAGCGTCCCTTCCCATATTCTGTGAGTGGTTCAGAAACCTTGTCAAAAAACCGATTAATTGGATCTTCATTTATTGTTATCAGATTGTGCCTTCCTTCATACAACAATGGAACCACAGCACCATCTTCAACAGCGTCATTAACCGTATATGCTTTGCCTACATAGCCTCCAAACTTGTTCGCTGTACTCTTTTCCTTTTTCATCAAGGGAGTACCTGTAAACGCAAGAAAACAAGCATTTTCAAATACACGCTGCATGTTGACATTGAATGTCCCGTACTGGGTTCTGTGTCCTTCATCAATTAAGATGAAAATATCAGGAGAGGTAAATGGTTTTTTACACTGCTTCACTGCCGCTTCAAACTTGTTGATTATGGTCGTAATAATGGCATCGCTGCTGCCATTTAGAAGTTCAGTTAAATGGGAACCTGTTCTGGCTTGTTTCACTTCTTTTTGACACTTTTTAAACGTATCTGAAATTTGGTCGTCTAGATCTACACGGTCTGTAACCAATACAATTTTAGGGTTCGCAATGTGTTCATTGGATGCGATCATTTGTGCCAGCATCACCATCGTCAAAGACTTTCCACTACCCTGTGTGTGCCATATCACACCACCTTTTCGCTTGCCTGTGCTGTCGAAATGCGTTACTCTTTCTAGAGTTTCCTTGACGGCAAAGTATTGTTGATAGCGAGCTATTTTCTTTACACCATCGTCGTACAATGTAAAGTTGTGAATGAAATCTAGTAATCTTTCTGGTCTGCACAGACTATAAAGTAATTCATCTTGTTTAGTAACCGCCCGTTCTTCCTGCTCTAAACTGTCAAAATAAGGTTTAGCATAACTAAAACCATATTTTCTCTCTGAGAATAGATCCGCTTTTTGCTCAGGGGTTAACGGCTTATTCTTCAGTTGCTTTAATGCAGACCAATACTTGGTTTCTGACTCTTTTGATCGAAACTGTTCTTTCCACTTTGCCCAAAATTCTTTACTTGTTCCAGTAGTGGCATAACTAGCATCATTGGAAGAGATAGAAAGCAACATGTTGGAATACACATAGAGGGAGCGTATTCCTGCTTTTCCAAAGTTTCGAATATGTTGCTCAATTCCTAATTCTGTTGGACTTTTAGTTCCACCGATAGACGGACTCTTGCATTCTATTACAGTCATCGGAATCCCATTGACAAACAACACAATGTCAGGACGGTAGTGTTCTGTTCTACCTGTTCTTAATACTGAAAATTCTTCTGTTACATGAAATACATTGTTTCCTGGATGTTGCCAATCGACATAATGAATGGTGTGACTTTTCTTATCTCCATCAATCGCTTGCTCGAAAGCCTTACCAAGGGTTATTAAATCGTAAAACGCATTGTTGGCAATCATAAATCCATCCTGTATAGGCAAGTCCTTGACAGCTCCAATAGCAGAATTGATATTCGCATCTGAAAATTCATACAGACTCCCTTTACGTCGAATACTATTGATTCTTTTTAGCTGAGATCTGAGCACGTCTTCAAAAAGCACTTGCGACTTTTTCAACCCTCTCATTTCCAATGCTTTATTTGGGGAAATGTATTCATATCCCATATTTATCAGTAATTGAATCGCTGGAATTTGAGAAACGTGATCTTCTATAAACGATGGTGTACTCATGATAGATTTAGGGTAAAGCGTCAATTGCTTCTTGTAACTTGACATCCAGTTCTTCATAAGCCTCAGATGTAATGGACTTCAAATACAGCAAACTAGAAATTTGGTCAAGTCCAACCTGGAACCAAGTGTCAGGTTTCAGGTTTATTTGTTTTGCTATTTGAATACAAATCCTTTCTTGTTCATGATACTTTCGAGAACTTAATTCTCCCAAGTTTACTGCACTTTTTTTTAATGGTAGTTGTGCTATTAATCCATCAATAAATGGTTCAAACTGGCTTCTAAACTGCTCTTTTATAAATTCTTCGTCGATTTTCATATGATTATTCATTTTGATTTTATTGTAACTCTTTTTTGCCCAGTTAGCAATTGTTGCATCAATCCTTTTTTTTGCTCGATTAACAAGTTTAGTTTTTCCTCATGTCGATTTATTTCATGAGTTGCATTTTCAATTACTGATGCAATTTCAATTTGTTCATCTAGCGGTAATTGAGGAACTATTAAATTGAAAAAATCTCTTTTGTTTACATTTAACAACCCATCTCCTCTTGCACCTGAAGTTATAATGGCTTTGAGCTGTCTGTCAAGACCATGAGCAGCGAACCAATGTTTATAAAATACATTGTGCACTCCTCCTTTTTTTCTAAAACTTATGTAGACAAATGGCACAACAGCTGTATCAAACTTTTCTAGTAAAAAAACACATCCCATCTGGTATGTTTTTGAGTTACCCTTGTTATAGGAAAAATCACCTTTTTGTAGTTTTATATATTTACTTAAGCTACTGCCCGCTATGATTTTATCAAACTTCATTTTTTGTGAAATAAATCCAGATTTTGCGGATATGGTCAAGGGTTCATGGTCACCTCCATCGTTTCTATCTCTTACTTCTTCGAAAAGGTCTTTCATTTTTACAGAACCCCACTCCCCACTAAACCCTTTCAACCGCTTCTTCCCAGTCAATAACTGCTGCATCAACCCTTTCTTTCGTTGTTTGAGCTGTTCAATGAGCTTTTGTGTTTGTTCTATCGCTTCGTCCCATGTGGAAAGTATTTCGGCGATTTTAGATTGTTCCTTAAGACTGGGGTAAGGAATTTCAAATTTACCCAAGTCTTTGAGGTTCAAAACGGGTTGTGCCCCGCCAACTTGATTAACGTAAACTAGTTTTTCTACCTGACTCTCCAACAAAAGCTTCACAAAAGTTGAATTAGCCTTTCTAGAATTAACAGAAATACGGGCAACCGATCGCGAAATATTTGCTCCATCTAATGTTTCAGGTACTACAGCAATCTTACCAATATTTGCTCCTACCACTGTAATCAAAATATCTCCAGACCTTACTCTTGAACGTTCATACGGACGATCAACTTCCGCACTAACTCTGTACATCTTTCCTAAGTCAGACCACCCTCTAGAGTAATCTTGACTTCTTATCATATATACACCTTTTGGGTCATGACTTCCTGGTTGCACAATCCCATAAGTAATGATTTTGCTGACATTAAGAATTTCAGATATACGTATACGATTTCTAAAGCTACCCATCTTGAACTCCCAATTCCACTAAATACTTTAACATTTTTTCCTCAACCTCGGAAATTTGCCGTTTGATTTCCTTAATTTTAGTTTGGGTTTCAACAATATCTATTGGTTCTTCTTCCTCAAACGTGTCTACATATCTAGGAATGTTTAGATTAAAGTCGTTTTCTCTGATATCTTCGAACGAGGCGACGTAACTGTATTTGTCTATTGTCTTCCAATCATTGTAGGTGTTGAAGATCTTTTCAATGTCCTCATCACGTAAAACATTTTGATTCTTCCCACTTTCAAACTCATTGCTGGCGTCGATGAACAGTACGTCTTTGTTGTTGCCTTTATTTTTATCGAAAATCAAAATCGTTGCTGGAATTCCTGTCCCGAAAAACAAGTTGGCAGGCAAGCCAATCACCGCTTTCAATAAATTCTCCTCAATGAGCTTCTTGCGAATCTTACCTTCTGAACTGCCTCTAAATAGGACTCCATGAGGCAAAACCACTCCAGCTCTCCCATGCTCATTTAGCGTTTCCAGCATGTGTGTAATAAATGCATAATCACCTTTACTTTTTGGAGGCACACCACGATGAAATCGCTGGTATCTGTCTGCGTCTGCATCTTCTGCACCCCATTTGTCCAAGGAAAATGGAGGATTGGCAACAACCACATCAAACTTCATTAAAGCGTCCTTCTCCGTGAGTTTTGGATTATTAATGGTATCACCCCATTCAATTCTTGCATTGTCCATCTCATGCAAAAACATGTTCATTCGGGCTAATGCATAGGTAGAACCGTTAACTTCTTGTCCGTAGAGACTTACATTACTACTACCCACCTCTTTTGCAGCTTTAAGTAATAATGACCCTGAGCCGCAAGTAGGATCTGCAATGCGATCTCCTTCTTTTGGTTGCACCAATTTGGCTAAAAGCTTAGAAACGCCAGCCGCTGTATAGAATTCGCCTGCTTTCTTGCCAGCTCCAGCCGCAAAATTGGAAATGAGATATTCGTATGCATCTCCGATTACATCATTGCCAGCCAAATTTGAAGGTTTCAAATCTAAATCTACAAAGTCTGCTAGTAAATTCTTAAGTCTTCTGTTTCGGTCCTTTGTTTGACCAAGATTAGCTTCAGAATTGTAATCGATATTTCGAAACACCTTTTCTAATTTAGAATGGTTTGCTTCTTCCAGATCCTCCAAAGCAATATTGATTACCTCCCCTAGGTTAGGCTCATTTCTGTGATTGTAGATATAGTCGAAAGAACTATTCTCAGGTACAACAAAGCGTTCGTGCTTCAAAGCCCTGTCGATACGTTGCTGGTCGCCTTTATATTTTTTACTGTACTCCTCTCGCTTTTCTTTATTTACATCTGTAACATATTTAATAAAGAGCATCGTTAGTATATAGTCCTTGTATTGGCCAGCATCAATCGTCCCTCTAAATGTATCACACGCTTTCCAGACCTGATTATTGATTGCACTTTGTGTTAATTTATTACTCATTATTTCTTTTCAATTGATTAAACGAGAGAGGCTTGCCTCCCCCGTTAATTGTTTAATTAAAATTTAAGCGGCACATTCCCAATGCGGGTAATTGTCCCCTTTTGATCGATTGTTTTTCCAATTCAATGGTTGCAGGTTTGCGATTGCGTCACTCCCCCCTTTTGCCACTGGTCTGATATGGTCGATCTCCCAGCCATATTCAGAATTAGTATTACCGTATTCGTTACGTTTCATGAATGTTCCGCATTTGTCTTTTCTGACAAAACGTTCGTCGTAACCTGGTACAACGACGCCTTTGCGCCAAACCGTTTCAATTGCCTGAGCGTCAAACCCAGTTCTATTTACTGTTTTATTATAAAACATGTCTTTTTAATTAAATGTTACACCTTAATTCTGTCGGAAAAGGTGCTTGCCTCCGAGTATTGACAATCAATGATTGTCCAATCTGTCCATATAGCTTACATTTGTTATTCGAAATTTGTGAGCAGCAGTTAGGTTACGAGCCGTTGCATGCTAACGAAACTATATGAACGCCTTGTTGTGTTACCAGCACTTCAAGGCTTCTTTTTTATGTCGTATTCTCCTCCAATCTTCTATGAATTAATTTATTTATCATACCTTGTTTGAGCTCCTTCTTACATTCCAGTAGTTCTGCTGTTAGCCTAACATCACTACTTAACGCATCCGCCAGTTCGATAATTTTATCTTGCTCTTTAATCGAAGGAAGTTCTATTTTGAAGTTCAGTAGCTCTTTCTTAGGAACTGATGTAATTGTAGCTCCAGCGCCAATAAGTTTAAGTTTATGTTGGACTCGAGCTGAATTAAGGTAGTATGCTAAAAAGTCTGGCCGAACCTGCTCTTCATCTAGTTTCATTTTGTAAAACAATGATGAAGGAATAGCGTCTCCAATTGATGGTTCATACACCCAAGCGAACAGTCTGTGACCTTTACCAGCTAATATCACATCGCCAGGCACTAGCAAATACTTCTTGACTGAATCACTTTTCTCTACATAGCTGTGTTCATGCTTTGATGGTTTAAAATAACTATCAAAATGTCCTGCGTGGAGGTACAATACTGGCTCTTTCACCGCTCCTTTTTCACTATATTTGAGGTGCGGCCCAAATTGTATATCTGCTATTTCTGCCAGCCTTATGATCATTTTATTTCTTTGTAGGGATTTTCTAATTCAACACAAAGGTGCATTTCCTTTTTGAATTTTCAAGAATTATTCGCAATTTATTTTTTTGTAGATCGTTTCTAAACCCTTATATAGAGCTTTTTTGAATACGATTTAAGCAATAAGAAGTTTGAATATAGACTCTTCTGATAACGGGACACCTGTTATCAGTATAGATTTTTGTATTCTCTATCCAACATTATTCTGTTGTAGGCAAACAACCCCATTTCAACTTCACGAGCAGTTTTCCCATATGCCTTAGCGATAGTTCGCACTATACTGATGTAATCTAACCATCTATTGGGGGTGATCGTCTCCCATGTTATGCAGCCCAGTTTATTTAATGATTGTATACATCTTTCATCTATAATTGGATAGTCTTGCGGGTTAGTGACTGATAAAATAGCAGATGCAGTTGGCACACTAACCCCGCTCAATTTGGTTAGGTGGTTTAGTTTCAACAATTCATCTTTCTCGCTAAATGCCGCACGTGTACAATTTTTAATTTCTAATGCCGCATTCGCTATATAGAGTTTTTTAGGCCTCCTCGATTTCCAAAGACAGATAGTTAGGAAATCTTCTTTCTCTAGCCAACCACGTTTCAACCATTTAGGCCCCAATTTGTACAGTTGTTTCTCAACCGTATATTGATCAATGAAGTAATCAATTTTTGAGGTGAATTTATTCATCTTTGGCTCTTTATTCATTAGATGCAAGAATTAAAAGTCCAGCCAATACCCCTAACCCAACCAGGGCTTGATTATTTGATTTTCGCCTTTGCTCTTCACTAATAATCTTCTGTCGCTCACTCACTTTCAACCAGTGATTCATAAGGATCTCTTTAACTTTATCGATTGTCTCTTGAGGATTAAGAGGATCAAAAATTATATAGTCATGTCCAAATTTAAAACCACCATACTGGCTTTCAACTCCCTTTTCAATAACCATTAATGTAGCTTTTCTTTTGGCAGTCAGGTAGCCAATTTCTTCACGCACAAATCCAGATTTTATGCCATTCTTTGTCAGCAACACAAGACCAACATTGCTCCGCTCAATCATAGATTTTATCTTTTCCGTTATCGACACACCTAGATCAACTTGATGCTCTGCGACTAGCAGTTTTAGACCATACTTTCTTAATGTTTGAACTATTCCATTTAAAATGGACTGATCTTTCATTGAGTGGCTTACAAATACTTTCATTATGCGATTTTCTTTTCGTTATTGTCAGACTTCTTCAGTAATACTAATAACTCCATACCTTTCTTAATGTAATCCTTCCTCCAACTTTCTCTATAACTATTCAATATGTCTTCATAGAATTCGCCAGTAGCTAGGCGTCTATGCAGTTCCACAGTAAAGAAAAGTTGATATACAATCTTAGACTTCACATAATTATCATAAGGTATAGACTTCATTTTCCCCAACAGAAACCGATTATAGGTGTACAATTTATCACCCTTTGTTTTTGGTTCAGACCGCAAACCCAAAATATTACACATCCTCTCCAAATGGCTAAGCTTAAAAATTGGAAGAAATTCACTTGGATAAAAATAAGACGCCAACCTAATCGGAAGAGCTTCTGCATACTGAGGAATTCCTTGGACAAATATTCCATTACAGTATTCACGGAAAACTTTGTCTACTTCCAGATCCCAATCTTTCATTCCGATTATTGGTGGATATATAAATGACATTATTTCCTTAAACCTTTCGTGTTCGAATGGTTGTTGAACCTGCTTTTCTCTTAGTCCCGTACCAGCAAGAAACCCTTCTTTGCCATACATAAATTTATAATAAAGTGTTTCCTCTCTTCCTTCATCCCCTGGTCGCACATAAAAGTCCTTTGTTCGAAAACCACTCTTTAGCCTAGTCATTATGTATTCACGATCCTTATTAGCTTCATATGCCGTTTCAATTTCGTATGAAAAATCTTGATCTGCTTTAAATAAGAATTCCACCAAACCGTCTATATGAAGATTCTCAATTTCAACCTTCACTATGCCTTGTATTATGGGATTAGGCTTTTTATACTTCGCTCTTTTCTTTAACAAGAGGTACTGAGGATAATTATCTTGAATCAACGCCAAAGTAATTTGACGACCTGAAGCGTCATCATAAATCTTATTGAAGAAGTCCTTACACTTTTCAACACCCCGCTCATCTAAAGTCGAAGTTAATTCCACGCTATTTTCAAACCCGCTTTGAGTCAAATTCGAAGAGCTGACGAAACCCTTTTTATCGAAAAGGTATAATTTCAAATGGATGTCATTATCATACCGCATTTCACATCCATTAGATATGAGATATTTCATCGTTTCAAGTTCAAAGGAATTTAGATTTTGGTTGTTGAAACAAGTAAGAATTCGTTTCTTCTGGAATTTACCAATCCTTTCTGGTGTAAGAATTGATTTTGCAAAACTTGAAATAAAGGGTACAGCAATAATTAATTCATCTTTCGATTCATCAATAGTATCATTAATAATACTTGTGATTGGATTAAAATGGATTGATTAGTGCAAGATGTAGCTTTTGTTTACTCCATGTAATAATACAAAATCTATTTAGAAAACAATTAGGTTCTGCCATTTATCATTAAGCAAACAAATTCTACTATGAACGGTGTGAGAGACACCCCCTTTACAGAACAGCCCCCTGCCAATGCGTTTTTTTGGTGGCTACCCTGCCATTTTTATTAACTCTCACGAATCATTCGAGTCGATCTCAGAAAAGAGTTTAAGAAAGAAGATTTTATCAGGCTCTTTTTACAGGCTTAAATGGACCAAACGTCTTTGAGAATTGTCCCCGTTTTTGTCCCCTCAAAAAAATAGCCCCCTGACAATCAGGGAGCTACCTAGAATATGGGTGGTGTGGGGCGGGTTCGAACCGCCGACACATGGATTTTCAGTCCATTGCTCTACCAACTGAGCTACCGCACCATGGCCTCTTTTTAAGAGGACTGCAAAAGTATTCAATATTTGGAATTCTGAACAACAGGTTTAAAAAAAAATCTCACTTTTTTATTCATTAAAAACAACCACCTGGGCAAAACTTCCACGCTCTTTGTTGGTCTAGTTCTCAACGCATTAGCTATTTTCGCTCTATGCAAATCGTACAGCAGGTTGTCTTTGTTCTGGTTTTTGCAGTTGCGGTATACTTCTTTTACCGGAACGTATCCAAAATCAGAAGGAACATTCTTTTAGGCAGAGACGAAGATCGCACCGACAATAAGTCCGAACGCTTGAGGACCATGTTCAAAGTTGCCTTTGGCCAGTCGAAGATGGGCACGCGGCCCATAGCTGCCATCTTACACTTCTTTGTTTATGTTGGTTTTATACTGATCAACATTGAAGTACTTGAAATTATTGTTGATGGAATCGCAGGCACACACCGCGCATTTGCGCCAATTGGCAAGCTGTATGATGTTGCTATCGGCTTTTTTGAAGTACTGGCACTTTTGGTTTTGGTGGGTTGTGCACTTTTCCTTACCCGCCGGTTTATAAATCGAATACCCCGGTTTCACAAACCAGAAATGAAGGGATGGCCCACCAAAGACGCCACCATTATTCTGGTTACTGAAATTGTTTTAATGATCGCCATTCTAAAAATGAATGCTGCTGATCAGGTATTGCAGGCAAGGGGAGCCGAACATTATGCACAAGCAGGCAGTTTCCCTATTAGTCAGTTTCTGGTACCCTTTTTCGAAGGATTCTCCACCGAGACACTGGTCGTTTTTGAACGCATCTTTTGGTGGTTCCATATTATAGGCATCTTGTTATTCCTTAACTTCTTGCCTTACTCAAAGCACTTTCACATCATTCTGGCGTTCCCGAATACGTATTACTCCAACTTAAAGCCCAAAGGGCAGTTCGACAACATTGGCTCCATAACCAATGAGGTAAAGACGATGATGGGCATGCCCGATGCTGATCCTAACGCACCTCCTCCGGAAAGCTTTGGTGCCAAAGACATTCAGGATCTGACATGGAAGAACATTATGGATTCGTATACCTGTACGGAATGTGGAAGATGCACCTCTGAATGTCCTGCAAACCAAACTGGCAAACTCTTGTCGCCTCGAAAGATTATGATGGACACCCGCGACCGGGCTGAAGAGATTGGAAAACGAATCGACTCAGGTTTGGAGCCTAACGACGACAAAAACTTGCTTAGCTACATAAGTAAAGAAGAGCTATGGGCCTGTACAAGTTGTAATGCCTGTGCTGAAGTTTGCCCGGTAAACATCGACCCTCTGAACATCATAACTCAGTTGCGTCAATACCTGGTAATGGAAAAAGCGGAAGCGCCTAATGAGCTTAATATGATGTTTACAAACGTAGAAAACAACGGTGCCCCTTGGCAATTCCCGGCCAGTGATCGGGACAAATGGACATCGGAACTATAGTTATGAAAAACCTAAAAAACGCTTCTGTTGGCGGAGAAATGATCAGTCCGGTTTTGGACAAAAATGTCAAGAATTACCTGATCGACATCGATGGTACTGTTACGGAAGATGTACCAAACGAACAACCCGAACGTATGGAAATTGTAGAGCCTTTTCCCGATGCGGTTGAATCGTGCAACGCATGGTATGACGAAGGACATATAATTACCTTCTTTACTTCCCGCACGGAAGAGACCCGCGAAGTAACCGAAAAGTGGTTACGGAAACACGGCTTTAAGTTCCATGCCTTGCTTATGAATAAACCCAGAGGTGGCAATTACCACTGGATAGACAATCACGAAGTAAAAGCAACCAAATACACCGGGCGGTTCACACCTACGTTTAAGCAAGTACAAGGCACTGTAGACCAATTTGATGATTAACAAGAAGTTTTATGAGTGACAAAATTCATGTACCAACGGTTGCCGAACTAAACGCAAAAGGGGTTACACCCGACGTTTTGTTTTGGGTTGGATGTGCAGGCAGTTTTGATGAGCGTGCGCAAAAAATTACCAAGGCAATGGCCAAGATTCTATCTCATCTGGAAATCAATTATGCGATTTTAGGTAAAGAAGAATCGTGTACCGGTGACCCGGCCAAACGTGCAGGGAATGAGTTTCTGTTTCAGATGCAGGCGATGAACAACATTGCCATTATGAACGGATATGGAATTACTAAAATCATCACCACTTGCCCGCACTGCTTCAACACACTGAAAAATGAATATCCGGAGTTAGGTGGAAACTACGACGTGGTTCATCACACTTCGTACATACAGTCGCTCATCAATGAAGGACGGCTCACCTTTGGCAAAGGAGACTACAAAGGCAAGAAAATAACGTATCACGACAGCTGCTACCTCGGACGTGCAAACGGCATTTACGATGCACCCCGAGACATCCTAAAGAAGCTGGATGCCGAATTAGTTGAACTAAAGCGGTGCAGAGCCAAAGGATTGTGTTGTGGAGCCGGAGGTGCTCAGATTTTTAAAGAAGCAGAAAACGGATCAAAAGAAATCAATGTGGAACGTGCAGAAGAAGCATTGGAAACAAAGGCATCAGTAATTGCCTCCAACTGTCCTTTCTGTATGACCATGTTACGCGACGGTGTTAAACACTTCAACAAAGAGGATGAAGTAGAAGTACTTGATCTGGCTGAGTTGGTGGCAAACGCAAACGACTTATAACATATGAACAACTGGGATAGTCTGGGCGATGACGCTAAGGTATGGTTCTATGGATCTCAACGAACGCTAACGCCTCATGAACAAACCGAAATTAAGAACTATCTGGATCAATTTTGCTCCACCTGGGCCGCTCATGGAGCTCAGTTAAACTGTGGTTTTAACATCTTACACGATCGCTTTATTGTGTTGGCGGTGGATGAGGCCAGTGCTTCGGCCACAGGCTGCAGTATTGACAAATCGGTTCACGCCTTTCAGGAGATTGACTCTAACTACCAGCTGGACCTTTTTAACCGACTAAGAAGTTACCAATTGGTAGATAATGCCATACAACCACATGATTCTACCAGCATAAAAAGTGGTTTAAAAACGGGAAAGATTACGGCACGTTCTTCTATGATCAACCCCCTGGTGTCGAATCTTGGACAGGTACGACGACAATTGGTTCAGCCTCTTTCCGACACCTGGTTGAGCAAATACCTTAACTCGGTAGAATAATCATAGGAACCTGAATCTTCCCGGCTAGTTTTTTGGTCGTACTTCTACTAAACAGATAGTCTAGTCGGCTGTTGTGCTCGTGATACAACACTAAAATATCTCCCCCATGGTTCTCCAGGTAATGGCTAATGCCTTCCTCAACGTTGGAAGCGATTTCAACCTCAACAGGCACCTGTAGCCCTCCTACCTCAATGCTCTTGGGCGACTTACCTGACTCACCATCTACCACCCGAAGCACCTTCATTCGCAACTGAGTTGTATGCTGCAGAGCTTCCAACATGGACAACAAAACCGACTCCTGAGGAACATGTTCGTGTTCGGTTGCAATATTTACCACCACTTCCTTCTGAACCTCATAATTCTCTGGGATAGCAAGCACCGGCGCATAGCCCCTGCGTATGATGTTTTCAGTATTAGAACCAAATACCTTGGACGACAAGCTATTCTCCCCTTGAGTCCCCATAGCGATCAGGTCGATACTTAGCCCTCTGCAAAATGAAGGAATCGTATCCTGCAGATAACCTTGTTTAACACCCGTTTCGATGGACCACTCATTCCCAAAGTGGTCTAAAAGCCGTTGCCTTTCTAACTCAATATCTTTCTCCGCGTCGTTTTGTATCAACGTAGAGATGTTGATCATCATGCCTGGTGTTGACCTTGGAGGCACCACCGAATGCATCAGGTAAAGCTTAACCGACTGGGGGTTAAAACTGGAACACACGAAGTTTGCTGCTGCCTGGGCATTTTCCGAGAAATCGGTAGGTAATAAGATGTGTTTCATACGTGTACGCTGTTTTTTGATAGTTCCATTTGTTTTTCAAGACTGTAATGGTCTGTTTGAACGGTTTCAATCCACACCCCATTCATCTTTCTGAACACCTGAACATGAAGGCCGGTTGCGTTGTGGAACACCTGTTCAACCTCCCCAACCGTCATCGTGGCATTGATGTTCACCTCAACCGGTAAATCGCATGTTACAATGGCATCAAGCACTACACTGCCCAATATACGGGATCGGTTTTCTGACGATTCATTCACCTCATGTGCTTCTTCAAAGCATTCTAGTTTTAAACCGGGGTATAGCTTACCAAACTCGTTGCGAACTTCGAGTAAGGTTTCTCCTTTCTTTAGTTTCATAACGTTACTCATTTTATAAAACCTCGGAAGCAAACCGCGCGAATTCCGCCTTCAGATCGCTGTATATCTTTACAAAAAC